>NZ_JBEAJW010000002.1:0-449176 GCF_040064295.1 Klebsiella sp. JB_Kp031 | reverse complement strand
CCGGGGGTACAGGGGGCGGCGGCGACTGGCCGCCCCCTGTGCGCTCCCTGCGCCACGGAAAACAGAATGAAGAAAAATTAACCGGGAGCGCAATGTACGCTGAAGCCACAGATAACATAAAGGACTTCCCGGGGCGAAACCGTTGCAAGCAATAGCTAAAGGATCGGCCAACAGCGCGCCAGCGGTCTATTTTCCGCCATTACGCCGGGAAATCCCCCTGCTGGCGCGCCACCAGGGTGAGAATGGAATACAGCGCCACCGCCTGCTGGTGCTGGTTGAAAATCTCCACCGCCCATTCCACCACGCCGGTGGCTTTCTCCTCAGCGCTGCGCTGCCGCTTGACCGTTTTCCGCTTACAGGTCAGACGCACCTGGATGGTGTCTCCCGGCTTGACCGGTTCAATAAAGCGCAGGTTTTCCATCCCGTAGTTGGCGATAACTGGCCCGACGCCGGCATCGACGAACAGACCGGCCGCCGCGGAGATCAGGAAATAGCCGTGGACCACCCGCTCGCCGAAAATCGACTCGGCGGCGGCGATTTTGTCCATGTGGGCGTAGAAATGGTCGCCGCTCAGACAGGCGAAGTTAACGATATCCGCTTCGGTCAGGGTCCGGCGAGGGGTTAATAAGCTGTCGCCGGGCTGGATCTCTTCGAAATATTTGCGAAACGGGTGAATGCGATCTTCGCTCACCTGGGCGCCGCGTACCCACTGCTGGCCGATGGTCGCCAGCATCGTTGGGCTGCCCTGGACGGCGGTGCGCTGCATATAGTGTTTCACCGAACGCAGTCCGCCGAGCTCCTCTCCGCCGCCGGCGCGGCCGGGGCCGCCGTGCACCAGCTGCGGCAGCGGCGAACCGTGGCCGGTTGACTCGACCGAGGACGCCTCGTTCAGTATCTGAATACGACCATGCGCGCGGGCGGCGCCGAGGATAAACTCGCGCGCCAGTTCGCCGCTGGCGGTAACCAGCGTCCCCGCCAGGCTGCCGCCGCCGGCGCGTGCCAGCGTGAGCGCATGCTGGCGGTCCTGGTAGGGCATCAGGGTCGCCACCGGGCCAAAGGCTTCAATGGCGTGAACCGCCGGGGTTTCATCCGGCTGCGCGCAGTAGAGCAGCGTCGGCGGGAAAAAGGCTCCGGCCGCGCTGAGGTCCGCCTGTCCGCCAAGCAGCGCATCGCAGCCGGCGGCAATCAGTTTATTGACGCTCTCCTGTACGTCCCGACGCTGCTCGTGATTAACCAGCGCCCCCATCTTAATCCCTTCCTGCGCCGGGTCGCCGACGGTCACTTTATGCAGGCGGGCGATCAGCGCATCGCTAACCGCATTGATCTGCGCCAGCGGGACGATGATGCGGCGGATAGCGGTACATTTTTGTCCGGCTTTCGCCGTCATCTCGCGGACCACTTCCCGGATAAACAGCGCGAACTCCGGTTGCTCCGGCGTGACGTCTTCGCCTAACACACAGCAGTTGAGCGAATCCGCTTCCATGGTAAAGGGAATCGATTTGGCCACCAGGTTGGGGTGCGACCTCAGCCGCTGGCCGGTGGCGGCAGAGCCGGTAAAGGTCACCACGTCCTGGCTATCGAGGTGGTCGAGCAGATCGCCCGCGCCGCCGCAAATCAGGCTGATGGCGCCCTCCGGCACCAGGCCGCTGTCGACAATCGCTTTCACCATTGCCTGGGTGAGCTGGGCGGTAGCGGTGGCCGGTTTAACGATCGCCGGCATGCCGGCCAGCCACGTGGGGGCCAGTTTTTCCAGCATTCCCCAGCAGGGGAAGTTGAAGGCGTTGATATGTACGGCGACGCCCGACTTCGAGGTCAGCACGTGACGGGCGGCAAAACCGCCCTGTTTTGAGAGCGGGATCAGCTCGTCTTCCGGCCACAGGATATCGTCCGGTAATTCTCGACTACCGAGCCCGGCATAGGTGAAAAGGGTGCCGATGCCGCCTTCGATATCCACCCAGCTGTCGGCGCGGGTGGCGCCGGTTTGCGCCGAGATGGCGTAGAACTGGTCTTTCTGCTCCAGCAAGTGTTTCGCCACCGCTTTTAACATCGCGCTGCGTTCAATAAAGGTCATGGCTTGCAGCGCCTTACCGCCGCGCTCAATCGCGAAGCGGCGCGCCTGCGCCATATCCAGACCTTCACTGGTCACCTCCCACAGCGCCGTGCCGGTGATGGCGTGATGAATAGTACGGGCGCGGCCCCGGCCGGTCTGCCAGGCGCCGGATAAGTAGCTGGCTAACTGCTGCATCGCAAATCTCCAAATGTGTTACGTGTGATATCTATAAATAGTTCTTTTATGAATCATAAAATGCAAGCCCGCATTTAATAAATTATTAACATTGTGATCGCGATTGCGTTACACCTTATGCTTAACTTACTGTATTTATTGTGGTTTACAAAAGGTTTTGCGGAGATTATCACAAAAAGAGCAAACAAAATTTGTGGTTTTATTTAACCAATATGTAACCTTCAATAAACAAAGTGATTCACATTAATGTTTTTGTTGTGAATATCGGAATCATAAAGGTGATGACGTGACAGAAGAACAACGCTTTGACCAGCGCATCGCGCAGGAAACGGCCATCGAACCGCAGGACTGGATGCCGGATGCCTACCGTAAGACCTTGATTCGGCAGATAGGCCAGCACGCGCACTCGGAGATCGTCGGCATGCTGCCGGAAGGCAACTGGATCACCCGCGCGCCGACGCTGCGCCGCAAAGCGATCCTGTTGGCTAAGGTACAGGATGAGGCTGGACACGGGCTCTATCTCTATAGCGCCGCGGAAACCCTTGGCTGCGCCCGGGAAGACCTGTATCAGAAGATGCTCGACGGGCAGATGAAATACTCCTCCATTTTTAACTACCCGACGCTGAGCTGGGCGGATATCGGCGTGATCGGCTGGCTGGTCGATGGTGCGGCTATCGTCAACCAGGTGGCGCTGTGCCGGACCTCCTACGGGCCCTATGCCCGGGCGATGGTCAAAATCTGCAAAGAAGAAAGCTTTCACCAGCGCCAGGGATTCGAAGCCTGCATGGCGCTGGCGCAGGGCAATGACGCGCAGCGGCAAATGCTGCAGGACGCCATCAATCGTTTCTGGTGGCCAGCGCTGATGATGTTTGGCCCCAACGACGACAACTCGCCAAACAGCGCCCGCAGCATGGCGTGGAAAATCAAACTGCACTCCAACGACGAGCTGCGTCAACGCTTCGTCGACAACACCGTGCCGCAGGTGGAGATCCTCGGCATGACCGTCCCGGACCCGGATTTGCAGTTTGATGAAGCCAGCGGCCACTACCGCTTCGGCGAAATCGACTGGCAGGAATTTAACGAGGTGATTAGCGGCCGTGGCATTTGCAATCACGAACGCCTGGCCGCCAAGCGTAAGGCCTGGGAAGAGGGCGAATGGGTGCGCGAAGCCGCGCTGGCCCATGCGCAAAAACAGCAGGCCCGCAGCGCGGCATAAGGAGAGACAACATGAGCAAAGTTTACTGGCCGTTATATGAAGTGTTCGTTCGCAGCAAACAGGGGCTTTCCCATCGTCACGTCGGCAGCCTGCATGCCGCCGACGATCAAATGGCGCTGGAAAACGCCCGCGACGCCTACACCCGCCGCAGCGAAGGTTGTTCAATTTGGGTGGTGAAGGCCAGCGAAATCGTTGCTTCGCAGCCGGAAGATCGCGGCGAATTCTTCGACCCGGCGGAAAGCAAAGTCTACCGCCATCCGACTTTCTATACCGTGCCGGACGGCATGGAACATATGTGAGGCGGCGATGAATAACCCGAATCCCGTCGCCACCTACGCCCTGCGTCTTGGCGACAACGGCCTGGTGCTGGCCCAGCGTTTAGGCGCCTGGTGCGGCCATGCCCCGGAGCTGGAGATCGATCTGGCATTGGCCAACATCGGCCTCGACCTGCTTGGCCAGGCGCGCAACTTTTTAAGCTATGCCGCCGAGCTTAACGGCTGCGGCGACGAAGATACCCTGGCCTTCGGCCGCGATGAGCGCCAGTTCAGCAACCTGCTGCTGGTGGAGCAGCCCAACGGCAATTTTGCTGACACCATCGCCCGCCAGTTCTTTATCGACGTCTGGCACGTCGCCCTGTACAGCCGGCTGGTGAACAGCCGCGATGCGCAGCTGGCGGCCATTGCCGCTAAAGGACTGAAAGAGGTGCGCTACCACCAGCGCTTCAGCCGTGGCTGGCTGGAGCGTCTTGGCAACGGTACCGAGGTATCCCAGCGCAAAATGCAGCAGGCGGTCGACAATCTGTGGCGCTTCACCGGCGAACTGTTCCTTGCCGATGACCTGGAGCTCAGCCTGGTCGGGCAGGGCATTGCGGTTGATCCGCGCGAGCTTCAGGCCGAATGGCAAAGCACCGTGCATACCGCGCTGCTTGACTCAGGCTTATCGATCCCGCAGGAAGCGGCCTTCCGCAGCGGCGGCAAACAGGGGCTGCACAGTGAACATCTCGGCCCGCTACTGGCGGAGATGCAATATCTGCAGCGTTCGCATCCCGGCCTGCAGTGGTAAGGGAGGAGAAGATGCAACGTTTAGATGACATCGCTCCCGCCGAGGTGCGTGCTATCTGGGGATTGTTAAGCGCGATCCCGGACCCGGAAGTACCGGTGCTGACCATCACCGATCTCGGCATGGTGCGCAGCGTCGCGCGCCACGGCGACGGCTGGGTGATTGGCTTTACCCCGACTTATTCGGGCTGTCCGGCGACGGAGCATCTGCTGGGGGAGATCCGCGCAGTGATGAGCGAGCATGGTTATCTGCCGGTACATATCGTCCTGCAGCTGGACCCGCCGTGGACCACCGACTGGATGAGTCAGGATGCCCGCGAGCGCCTGCGCCAGTACGGCATCAGCCCGCCCCAGGGGCACGCCTGCCATGCGGATATGCCCGCTGAGGTGAGCTGTCCGCGCTGCGGCAGCACCCATACCTCGCTGCTTAGCGAATTCGGTTCCACGGCCTGCAAAGCGCTCTATCGCTGCGACAGCTGCCGGGAACCTTTTGATTACTTTAAATGTATTTGAGGTTGCCATGACGACGTTCCATTCGCTTAAGGTGGCGAGAGTCGAGCCGGAAACCCGCGATGCGGTGACCATCACTTTTGCGATCCCGCAAGCCCTGCAGGCGGAATACTGTTTTCGCCCGGGCCAGCATCTGACGCTAAAAGCCCGTCTGGGCGGTGAAGAGCTGCGCCGCTGTTACTCCATCTGCCGCAGCCGCACGCCGGGAGAGATCAGCGTCGCGATCAAAGCCATCGACGGCGGACGCTTCTCGCGCTACGCCCAGCACGATATCCAGCAGGGGATGGAGCTGGAGGTGATGGTGCCGCAGGGGCATTTCGGCTATCAGCCGCAGGCCGAACGGCAGGGCGACTATCTGGCGATTGCCGCCGGCTCCGGGATCACGCCGATGATGGCGATCGTTAGCGCCACCCTGGCCACCGAGCCGTACAGTCGCTTCACGCTGATCTACGGTAACCGCAACAGCCACAGCATGATGTTCCGCCAGGCGCTAGCCGATTTAAAAGACCGCTATCCGCAGCGCCTGCAGGTGATACATCTGTTCAGCCAGGAGTCGATGGACAGCGATCTGCTGCAGGGGCGCATCGACGGCGACAAGCTGCGCCAGCTCGCTGACCATCTGCTGGATTTCAGCCGTTTCGACGAGGCCTTTATCTGCGGTCCGGCGACGATGATGGACGAGGCGGAAGCAACGTTACGTGAACTTGGCGTAGCGGAGAAATCGATTCATCTCGAACGCTTCAATACGCCGGGCGGCAGCGTTAAGCGCGCCGCCGGGGTGCAGGCGGAGGGACGCACGGTCACCATCCGCCAGGACGGGCGCGATCGGCTGATCGCCCTCAGCGCCGAAGACGACAGCATCCTGGATGCCGCATTGCGTCAGGGGGCAGACCTGCCGTTTGCCTGCAAGGGCGGGGTGTGCGCCACCTGTAAATGCAAAGTGCTGCGCGGCGAAGTGGCGATGGCCGCCAACTATAGCCTCGAAGCGGATGAGCTGGCGGCGGGTTATGTACTGAGCTGCCAGGCGCTGCCTACCAGCGGCGACGTAGTTGTCGACTTTGACGCGCGGGGGATGGCATGAGCGAGCTGCTGATCCACCGCCATGGCCGGGTGCTGCAGCTGACGCTCAACCGTCCGCAGGCCCGCAATGCACTGAACAATGCCTTATTAACCCAGATTGCCGAGGCGCTGGAGGCCGCGGCCGCTGATAACCGCGTCAGCACCTGCGTCATCAGCGGTAACCCGCGCTTCTTTGCCGCCGGGGCCGACCTGAATGAGATGGCGGAGAAAGATCTCCCGGCGACCCTGGACGATATCCGCCCGCGGCTGTGGGCGCGTATCGATGCCTTCCCCAAACCGCTGATCGCCTCGGTCAACGGCTACGCTCTCGGCGCCGGCTGCGAGCTGGCCCTGCTATGCGATCTGATTGTCGCCGGGGACAACGCCCGCTTTGGCCTGCCGGAAATTACCCTCGGCATAATGCCGGGCGCTGGCGGCACCCAGCGGCTGATCCGCAGCGTTGGCAAGGCGCTGGCCAGCCGGATGGTGCTGAGCGGCGAGAGTATTGACGCCCGTCAGGCGCAGCAGGCCGGGCTGGTGAGCGATGTCCATCCGGCGGCGTTAACCGATGAATATGCCCTGCAACTGGCGACCACCATCGCCCGCCATGCGCCGCTGGCGCTGCGGGCGGCGAAACAGTCGCTGCGCCTGTCGCAGGAAGTGAGCCTGCAGGCCGGTCTCCAGCAGGAGCGCCAGCTGTTTAGCCTGCTGAGCGCCACCGAAGACCGCCGCGAAGGCATCGACGCCTTCTTACAAAAACGTAACCCGGACTTTAAAGGACGCTAATCGTGGAAGCTTTCATTCTCAGCGCAGTGGAACAGGGCGTCATGACCATCACTCTCAATCGCCCGGACCGCCTCAACAGTTTTAACGATCGGATGCATCAGCAGCTGGCGGAATGTCTGAAGCAGGCCGAGCGCGACGACGGCGTGCGTTGCCTGCTGATCACCGGCGCCGGCCGCGGCTTTTGCGCCGGCCAGGATCTGAATGACCGCAACGTCGACCCCAGTGGGCCGCCGCCGGATCTTGGCCTGTCGGTGGAAGGCTTTTACAACCCGTTAGTGCGCCGTCTGGCGGCGCTGCCGAAACCGGTGATTTGCGCGGTCAACGGCGTAGCCGCTGGCGCAGGCGCCACCCTGGCGCTGGGCTGCGATATCGTGCTGGCCGCGCGTTCGGCCAAGTTTGTGATGGCGTTCAGCAAGCTCGGGCTGGTACCGGACTGCGGCGGCAGCTGGTTCCTGCCGCGGGTGGCCGGCCGCGCGCGCGCGATGGGGCTGGCGCTGCTGGGCGACAGCCTCAGCGCGGAACAGGCCGCGCAGTGGGGGATTATCTGGCAACTGGTGGACGATGCCGAACTGGCGGATACCAGTCTGCAGCTGGCGCGCCATCTGGCGGCCCAGCCGACGTTTGGTCTTGGGCTGATTAAAAAGGCGCTGCTGGCGGCGGAAACCAACAGTCTCGACGCGCAGCTGGATCTGGAGCGCGATTATCAGCGCCTCGCCGGGCGCAGCGATGATTACCGCGAAGGGGTCAGCGCGTTTCTGGCCAAACGGCCACCACAGTTCAGCGGGAAATAGATGATGACGACATCCTTAGCCAACGTGGCGGTGATCGGCAGCGGCACCATGGGGGCTGGTATTGCCGAAGTGGCTGCTGCCGCCGGGCACCCGGTACTGATTTACGACATCGATCATCAGGCCATCGTCCGGGCGATCGATGGCATTGCGAGGCGTCTTGCCTCTCGGGTCGAGCGCGGCAAACTGGCCTCAGAGCAGGCCGACGCGCTGCTGGCGCGGCTGCATCCGGCCCACGATTTAGCCGCGCTGGCCGACGCAGATTTAGTGATCGAAGCGGCCTCTGAACGCCTGGAGGTGAAAGCGGCGCTGTTCGCGCAGCTGGCGGCGATCTGCTCGCCGTCAACATTGCTGACCAGCAACACTTCGTCGATTTCGATTACCGCCATCGCCGCCGGGGTCAAAAACCCGGAGCGGGTGGCCGGGCTGCACTTTTTTAATCCGGCGCCGGTGATGCAGCTGGTGGAGGTTGTCAGCGGCCTGGCGACGTCTGCGGAAGTGGTGGAGCAGCTGTGCCAGTGCGTGAGCGGCTGGGGGAAACGGCCGGTTCGCTGCCGCTCGACGCCCGGCTTTATCGTTAACCGCGTGGCGCGTCCGTTCTATGCTGAAGCCTGGCGGGCGCTGGAGGAGCAGGTGGCCGCCCCGGAGGTTATCGATGCCGCTTTGCGTGACGGCGGCGGCTTCCCGATGGGGCCCCTGGCGCTGACGGACCTGATTGGCCAGGACGTCAACTTCGCCGTGACCTGCTCGGTATTTAACGCCTTCTGGCAGGACCGGCGTTACCTGCCATCGCTCCTGCAGCAGGAGCTGGCGCTGGCCGGGCGATTGGGGAAAAAGAGCGGTCACGGCGTCTATCGCTGGCCTGCGGAGACGCAGCCGGAGGTGACGCTGACGCCGGTCGCCACTGGCGCGCAATCCGTGATGACGGTAAGTGACAGTGTCACCGAGCTGGACGAGCTTTTGTTGCTGGAGACCGAAGGCGAAACCGCCCTGGCGCTGAGCGTTAAGCATCGTCGTCCGGTGGTGGTGTATGACCTGTGCGCCAGCGATACGGTGGTGCTGGCCGCCGCGGCGACCAACGCGCCGGCGGCGACGGACAAAGCGGTGCACTATTTCCAGCAGCAGGGCAAGAAAGTGCTGCGCATCGCCGATTATCCCGGCCTGCTGGTGTGGCGCACGGTGGCGATGCTGGTTAACGAAGCGCTGGACGCACTGCAGAAAGGGGTGGCCAGCGCGCAGGATATCGATACCGCCATGCGTCTTGGCGTCAACTACCCGCAGGGCCCGCTGGCGTGGGGGGAAAGCCTCGGCTGGCGCCGCGTGCTGCGCCTGCTGGAGAACCTGCATCACCATTATGGCGAGGAGCGCTATCGCCCCGGTTCCCTGTTGCGCCAGAAGGCGCTAATGGAGAAGCACCATGAGCAATGATCCGTGGCGCAACGCGCGCGCGATGTACGAAAAAGATACCTGCGCCAGAAAGATGGGGATCGAACTTATCGAAATGGACGATGGTTTTGCGCAGATGACCATGGCCGTCTCGCCGGACATGCTTAACGGCCATCAAACCTGTCACGGCGGTCAGCTATTTACCCTTGCCGATACCGCTTTCGCCTACGCCTGTAACAGCCAGGGGCTGGCGGCGGTGGCTTCGGCGGCCAGCATTGATTTCCTTCGCCCGGCGTTTGCCGGGGACCGGCTGGTCGCCACCGCCCGAGTCAAACAGCAGGGCAAGCTGACCGGGGTCTACGACATTGAAATTGTTAATCAACAGCAAAAAATTGTGGCCCTGTTTCGCGGCAAATCGCACCGCATCGGCGGCACAATCACAGGAGAAGTCTAATGCGCGAGGCCTTTATTTGTGACGGGATCCGCACGCCGATTGGCCGCTACGGCGGCGCGCTGGCCAGCGTGCGCGCCGACGACCTGGCGGCGATCCCGCTGCGGGCGCTGCTGAGCCGCAACCCCAGGCTTGACCCGACCGCGATCGATGACGTGATTTACGGCTGCGCGAATCAGGCGGGCGAAGATAACCGCAATGTGGCGCATATGGCGACGCTGTTGGCAGGTTTCCCGCATACCGTACCGGGCACCACGATTAACCGTTTATGTGGGTCTGGTCTGGATGCGATCGGCTTTGCCGCCAGAGCGATCAAAGCCGGCGATGCCGATCTGCTGATTGCCGGCGGCGTAGAGTCGATGTCGCGCGCGCCGTTTGTGATGGGGAAGGCCAGCGCGCCGTATCAGCGTCAGGCGGAGCTGTTTGACACCACCATTGGCTGGCGTTTTGTGAACCCGCTCATGGCGCAACACTTCGGAACTGACAGCATGCCGGAAACGGCCGAGAATGTAGCTGAATTGTTAAATATTAGCCGCGCCGATCAGGATGCTTTCGCCTGGCGCAGCCAGCAGCGCACGGCGCAGGCCCAGCGCGATGGCATTCTGGCGCAGGAGATCGTGCCGGTGCAGATTGTCGGACGGAAAGGGGCGGTCAGCGACGTGCGCGAGGACGAGCATCCGCGCCCGGAAACCACGCTTGAGCAGCTGGCGCAACTGAAAGCGCCGTTCCGCCAGGGCGGCGTCATTACCGCGGGCAATGCTTCCGGCGTCAACGATGGCGCCGCGGCGCTGATCGTCGCCAGCGAACAGCAGGCCGCTATCCAGGGGCTCACGCCGCGCGCGCGTATCGTGGCGATGGCGACGGCAGGGGTCGAACCGCGGCTGATGGGGCTGGGGCCGGTACCGGCGGTGCGTAAAGTGCTGGAGCGGGCGGGACTCAATATCCACGATATGGATCTGATTGAGCTGAATGAGGCCTTCGCCGCCCAGGCCCTGGGCGTGCTCAGACAGCTTGGCGTGCCGGACGATGCGGCGCATGTGAATCCCAACGGCGGCGCCATCGCGTTAGGCCATCCGCTGGGCATGAGCGGCGCGCGTCTGGCGCTGAGCGCCAGCCTTGAGCTGCAGCGCCGCGGCGGGCGCTATGCGTTGTGTACGATGTGTATTGGCGTGGGTCAGGGCATCGCCATGATCCTCGAGCGAGTGTGAGCTAATTTACCTGCGAGTACCCTACAATGATAACTACTACAAAATTAGATCCGATTGAAACCGCCTCGCGTGATGAGCTGCAGGCCCTGCAAACCCAACGACTGAAGTGGACCCTGAATCATGCGTATAACAATGTGCCGATGTATCGTCGCAAATTCGACGCCGCCGGCGTGCACCCTGACGACTTTCGCGAACTGAGCGACCTGACCAAATTCCCGTGCACCACCAAACAGGATCTGCGCGACAACTATCCCTTCGATACCTTCGCGGTGCCGATGGAGCAGGTGGTGCGCATTCACGCCTCTTCCGGGACCACCGGCAAACCGACGGTGGTGGGCTACACGCAGAACGATATTGATAACTGGGCCAATATCGTCGCCCGTTCGCTGCGCGCCGCCGGCGGCACGGCGAAAGATAAAATTCACGTCGCCTACGGCTATGGCCTGTTCACCGGCGGCCTTGGCGCGCACTACGGCGCGGAACGCTTAGGCGCGACGGTGATCCCGATGTCCGGCGGACAGACCGAAAAACAGGCGCAGCTGATCCGTGATTTCAAGCCGGATATGATCATGGTGACGCCGTCCTACTGTCTGAATCTGATTGAAGAGCTGGAGCGCCAGATGGACGGCGATGCCCGCGGCTGTTCAATACGCGTCGGCGTCTTTGGCGCCGAGCCGTGGACCCTGGCGATGCGCGCGGAGATCGAGCGCCGGCTGGGGATCACCGCCCTGGACATATACGGTCTGTCGGAGGTGATGGGCCCGGGGGTGGCGATGGAGTGTCTGGAGACTGTTGACGGCCCGACCATCTGGGAAGACCACTTCTTCCCGGAAATCGTTAACCCGGACGACGGCACGCCGCTGGCCGATGGCGAACACGGCGAACTGCTGTTCACCACGTTGACCAAAGAGGCGCTGCCGGTGATCCGCTATCGTACCCGCGATCTGACGCGCCTGCTGCCGGGCACCGCCCGCACCATGCGCCGTATGGACCGCATCAGCGGACGCAGCGACGATATGCTGATCATCCGCGGGGTTAACGTCTTCCCGTCGCAGCTGGAAGAGGAGATCCTTAAGTTTGAACATCTGGCGCCGCACTACCAGCTGGAGGTCAATCGCCGCGGCCATCTTGATTCGCTGGCGGTGCGCGTGGAGCTGAAAGAGAGCGGGCTGGCGCTGAGTCACGAGCAGCGCTGCCAGATTTGTCACCAGTTGCGCCACCGCATCAAGTCGATGGTCGGGATCTCCACCGATATCACTATCGTCAACTGCGGCAGCATTCCGCGCTCTGAAGGCAAAGCCTGTCGGGTATTTGATCTGCGTAAAGCGGTGGTCAGCGGTTAAACCTCTCCCCGGTGGCGCTGCGCTGACCGGGGCTACGCGGTTAGCCCGGCTGAGGCCTTTACGCCCTCAGCCGGGGAAATTCCTGTGCTATGATTCATAAAGGAAAAATATAACAACAGCATGAATCAGATGAGTAAACTCGACGCCTTTATTCAACAAGCCGTGACGGCGACGCCGATCAGCGGCACGTCATTGATCGCCTCGCTGTATGGCGACGCCTTATTACAACGCGGTGGGGAAGTGTGGCTGGGCAGCGTCGCGGCGCTGCTGGAAGGATTAGGCTTCGGCGAGCGCTTCGTCCGCACCGCGCTGTTTCGCCTCAATAAAGAAGAGTGGCTTGATGTCGTCCGTATCGGCCGCCGCAGCTTCTATCGTCTGAGCGACAAAGGGCTGCGCCTGACCCGTCGTGCGGAACATAAAATTTATCGCGCGAACGCCCCGGAATGGGATGGTACCTGGCTGCTGTTGCTCTCGGAAGGCCTGGAAAAAAATGTGCTGGCCGACGTCAAAAAGCAGCTGCTGTGGCAGGGATTTGGCGCGCTGGCGCCGAGCCTGTTAGCCTCGCCGTCGCAAAAGCTGGCGGATGTCCAGTCGCTGCTCCACGAAGCAGGCGTCGCCGAAAACGTCATCTGTTTTGAAGCCCACTCGCCGCTGGCGCTCTCCCGGGCGGCGCTGCGCAGCCGGGTAGAGGAGTGCTGGCATCTCACCGAACAAAACGAGATGTATGAATCGTTCATCTCGCTATTCCGGCCGATACTGCCGCTGCTCCGTGACTGCGACCCCGCGGAGTTAACGCCGGAGCGCAGCTTTCAGATCCAGCTCCTGCTGATTCATTTCTATCGCCGGGTGGTGCTCAAAGATCCGCTGCTGCCGGAAGAGCTGCTGCCGGCGCACTGGGCGGGGCAAACCGCCCGCCAGCTATGTATCAATATTTACCAACGGGTGAGTCCCGGAGCGCTGGCGTTCGTCAGCGAGAAAGGTGAAAGCTCGGTCGGCGAGCTTCCCGCGCCGGGCCCGCTCTATTATCAGCGCTTTGGCGGTTTGCCGGGCGCATAAGGAGGTTGCATGCCGATTTATCAGATTGATGGACTGACCCCTGTGGTGCCGGAGGAGAGTTACGTCCACCCGACCGCGGTGTTGATTGGCGACGTGATCCTCGGCAAAGGGGTCTATGTTGGGCCCAACGCCAGCCTGCGCGGCGATTTTGGCCGCATCGTGGTCAAAGACGGGGCCAATATACAGGACAACTGCGTGATGCACGGCTTCCCAGGCCAGGATACGGTGGTGGAAGAGGAGGGCCATATCGGCCACGGCGCTATTCTGCACGGCTGCGTAATTGGCCGCAACGCGCTGGTGGGCATGAGCGCGGTGATTATCGACGGGGCGACTATCGGCGAAAACAGCATTGTCGGCGCCTCGGCCTTCGTCAAAGCCAACGCCGAGATGCCCGCCAACCATCTGATTATCGGGAGCCCGGCAAAAGCGATTCGCGTCCTGAGCGAACAGGAGCTGGCGTGGAAAAAGCACGGTACCCGTGAATACCAGGTGCTGGTGGAACGCTGTAAGCAGACGCTCCACCAGGTTGAGCCATTAAGGGAAGTGGAGGACGGGCGTAAGCGGCTGGAGTTTGATGAAAACCTGCGGCCAAAATCCTCCACCTGAGGAGTAAATATAATGGCAGAGAAATTATCCGCTCACTGTCACTGCGGTGCGGTGGCCTTTACCGTTGAGCTCAGCGACGGCTTCAACACCGTTCGGCGCTGTAACTGTTCATATTGTCGAATGCGTGGGGCGGTCGCGGTCTCTTCGCCGCGTTCAGGAATCGATGTGGTACGCGGCAGGGATAAGCTCACAGAGTATCGCTTTAATACAGGGGAAGCCGTGCACTTTTTCTGCTCGGTATGCGGGATCTACACCTTTCATCAACGGCGATCAAACCCACAGCAGTATGGGGTGAATGTGGCCTGCATTGACGGCGTTTCACCTTTCGATTTTCCTTGCGTGGAAGTCAACGACGGCGTGAATCATCCAAAAGATGGCGGCGGAGGCGTGGTGGGGTATTTGCGCTACGAGAAAAAACAAAAAAAATCTCCTCCCGCAGGAAGCGAGAGGAGTTAACTATTAGGCTGCAACCACGCTGTCGATGGCCGCTTTCGCGTCAGACTGCGCTTTGGCCGCGACTTCCGGGCCGTAAGCGATACCTTCGGCGAACACGAAGTTCACGTCGGTGATGCCGATGAAGCCGAGGAAGGTGGACAGGTACGGGGTGACCAGGTCGGTCGGGGTATCTTTATGGATACCGCCGCGGCTGGTCACAACGACCGCGCGTTTACCGGTCACCAGACCTTCCGGCCCTTTTTCGGTGTAGCGGAAGGTCACGCCGGCGCGAGCCACCAGGTCGAAATAGTTTTTCAACTGCGTCGGGATGTTGAAGTTGTACATCGGCGCAGCGATAACAATCACATCGTTGCCTTTCAGTTCAGCGATCAGCTCGTCGGAAAGGGCCAGCGCTTCCTGCTGACGCGGAGTCAGCGGCGCGTCGCTCGGACGCAGGGCGCCAACCAGTTCACCATCCAGAACCGGGATCGGATTAGCGGCCAGGTCACGCACGGTGATCTCGTCGCCCGGGTGTTTTTCCTGCCATTGTTCAACAAAATAGTCGGAAAGCTGACCAGATTGTGAGTACCCTGCCAGAATACTGGATTTCAGAACTAATACTTTGCTCATGGGTGTTTCCTTTTTTAATGTGATTGACGGGTCAGTGCCCTGGTGCTTGATGACACTGTATTCACAATCGCGCCACAGAGATAGCGCAATATATCGAATCCTATGTTCAGATTTTTTGAACAAGGCATGAGTGGCGCAGATGTGGTACTCTAAGGCAATACTTCAAAAGAGATTTTCCCGGCAGAGCTCTGCCCGATAACGCTATGACAGAACAACAAAAAATCACCTTCCCCCAGCTTTATCAACAGCTCGACGGCCTGATGCTGCGCGACAAAACGCGCTTTGCCCGCCGTCTGCACGGCGTGAAGAAGGTTAAAAATCCTGAATCGCAACAGGCCATCCTTCAGGAGATGGCGCAGGAGATAAGCCAGGCAGCCGGTAAAGTCCTGCTGCGCGAAGCAGCGCGTCCGGCCATCACCTATCCGGAAAATCTGCCGGTTAGCCAGAAAAAACAAGAAATTCTCGAGGCGGTACGCGATCACCAGGTGGTGATTGTCGCCGGGGAGACCGGTTCGGGTAAAACCACCCAGCTGCCAAAAATCTGCATGGAGCTGGGCCGCGGGCTGAAAGGGCTAATCGGCCATACCCAGCCGCGCCGTCTGGCCGCGCGAACCGTGGCCAACCGTATCGCCGAGGAGCTGCAAACGGAGCCGGGCGGCTGTATCGGCTATAAGGTCCGCTTTAGCGATCACGTCAGCGACAACACCATGGTCAAGCTGATGACCGACGGTATTCTGCTGGCGGAGATCCAGCAGGATCGCCTGCTGATGCAGTACGACACCATCATTATCGATGAAGCGCACGAGCGCAGCCTGAACATTGACTTCCTGCTCGGCTATCTGAAAGAGCTGCTGCCGCGCCGTCCTGACCTGAAAATCATCATCACCTCGGCGACCATCGACCCGGAACGTTTCTCAAAGCATTTCAATAATGCGCCGATTATCGAAGTCTCCGGGCGGACTTACCCGGTGGAAGTGCGCTATCGGCCGATAGTGGAAGAGGCGGACGATACCGAGCGCGATCAGCTGCAGGCGATCTTTGATGCCGTCGATGAGCTCGGGCGCGAAGGACCCGGCGATATTCTGATCTTTATGAGCGGCGAGCGGGAGATTCGCGATACCGCCGATGCGCTGAATAAGCTGGATCTGCGCCATACCGAAGTGCTGCCGCTGTACGCTCGCTTGTCCAACAGCGAGCAGAACCGCGTCTTCCAGCCGCACAGTGGACGACGCATCGTGCTGGCGACCAACGTGGCGGAAACCTCGCTGACCGTACCGGGCATTAAGTACGTTATCGATCCCGGTACCGCCCGTATCAGCCGCTACAGCTACCGCACCAAGGTGCAGCGCCTGCCGATCGAGCCAGTTTCCCAGGCCTCCGCCAACCAGCGTAAAGGCCGCTGCGGTCGCGTCTCGGAAGGGATCTGTATTCGTCTTTATTCAGAAGACGATTTCCTGTCGCGCCCGGAATTTACCGATCCGGAAATTCTGCGCACCAACCTGGCGTCGGTCATCCTGCAGATGACCGCCCTGGGCTTAGGCGATATCGCCGCCTTCCCGTTCGTTGAAGCGCCGGATAAGCGCAACATTCAGGACGGCGTGCGCCTGCTGGAAGAGCTGGGCGCCATCACCACCGATGAGCAGGCCACCGCCTACAAGCTGACCCCGATGGGCCGTCAGCTTAGCCAGTTGCCGGTAGACCCGCGTCTGGCGCGGATGGTGCTGGAGGCGCAGAAGCACGGCTGCGTGCGAGAAGCGATGATCATCACCTCCGCGCTGTCGATTCAGGATCCGCGCGAGCGGCCGATGGACAAACAGCAGGCCTCTGACGAAAAACACCGCCGCTTTCACGATAAAGAGTCTGACTTCCTTGCCTTTGTGAACCTGTGGAACTATCTCGGCGAACAGCAGAAAGCCCTGTCGTCGAATCAGTTCCGCCGTCAGTGCCGGGTCGATTTTCTGAACTATCTGCGCGTGCGCGAGTGGCAGGATATCTATACCCAGCTGCGCCAGGTGGTGAAGGAGCTTGGCCTGCCGATCAACAGCGAGCCAGCGGAATATCGCGAGATCCATACCGCGCTGCTGACCGGTCTGCTGTCGCACATCGGCATGAAGGATGCCGATAAACAGGAGTTTACCGGGGCGCGCAACGCCCGCTTTTCCATTTTCCCGGGGTCCGGTCTGTTTAAAAAGCCGCCGAAGTGGACGATGGTGGCGGAACTGGTGGAGACCAGCCGGCTGTGGGGCCGCATTGCCGCCCGCATTGAGCCGGAGTGGGTGGAGCCGGTAGCGCAGCACCTGATCAAACGCTCATATAGCGAGCCGCACTGGGAGCGGGCGCAGGGCGCGGTGATGGCGACGGAAAAGGTCACCGTCTACGGCCTGCCGATCGTGGGCGCGCGTAAGGTCAACTACAGCCAGATCGATCCGGCGCTGTGCCGCGAGCTGTTTATCCGCCACGCGCTGGTGGAGGGCGACTGGCAAACGCGCCACGCCTTCTTCCGGGAGAACCTGAAGCTGCGGGCGGAAATCGAAGAGCTGGAGCATAAGTCGCGCCGCCGCGACATTCTGGTGGACGACGAGACCCTGTTCGAATTCTACGACCAGCGCATCAGCCACGACGTCATCTCCGCCCGCCACTTCGACAGCTGGTGGAAGCAAGCCAGCAAAGAGACGCCGGATCTGCTCAACTTTGAGAAGAGCATGCTGATTAAGGAAGGGGCGGAGCAGGTTAGCAAGCTGGACTATCCGAACTTCTGGCATCAGGGCAACCTTAAGCTGCGGCTTAGCTATCAGTTTGAGCCTGGCGCCGACGCCGACGGCGTGACGGTGCATATTCCGCTGCCGCTGCTGAACCAGGTGGAGGAGGCTGGGTTTGAATGGCAGATCCCCGGCCTGCGTCGCGAGCTGATTATCGCGCTGATAAAATCGCTGCCGAAGCCGGTGCGGCGCAATTTTGTCCCGGCTCCCAACTATGCGGAAGCGTTTCTTGGCCGGGCGACACCGCTTGAGCTGCCGCTGCTCGATTCCCTGGAGCGCGAGCTGCGTAAGATGACCGGCGTGACCATCGACCGCGAAGCCTGGCAGTGGGATCAGGTGCCCGATCACCTGAAAATCACTTTCCGGGTGGTGGATGATAAAAACAAGAAGCTGCAGGAAGGGCGCTCGCTGCAGGCGCTGAAAGAGGCGCTGAAGGGCAAAGTTCAGGAGACGCTGTCGGCGGTCGCTGATGATGGCATCGAGCAGAGCGGGCTGCATATCTGGAGCTTTGGCACCCTGGCGGAAAGCTATGAACAGAAGCGCGGCAACTATAAGGTGAAAGCCTGGCCGGCGCTGGTGGACGAGCGCGACAGCGTGGCCATCAAGCTGTTTGATAATCCACAGGAACAGCAGCAGGCCATGTGGCGCGGTCTGCGTCGCCTGCTGCTGCTTAACATTCCGTCGCCGATTAAGTATCTGCACGAGAAACTGCCGAACAAAGCCAAGCTCGGGCTCTATTTTAACCCGTACGGCAAAGTGCTGGATCTGATTGACGACTGCATCTCCTGCGGCGTGGATAAGCTTATCGACGAGGCGGGCGGTCCGGTATGGACGGAAGAGGGCTTCAACCAGCTGCACGATAAAGTTCGCGCCGAGCTCAACGAGACGGTGGTGGAGATCGCCAAACAGGTCGAGCAGATCCTCACTGCGGTGTTCAATATCAACAAACGGCTGAAAGGCCGGGTGGATATGACCATGGCGCTGGGGCTGTCGGACATCAAAGCGCAGATGGCGGGGCTGGTTTACCGCGGCTTTGTCACCGGCAACGGCTTCCGTCGTCTTGGCGATACGCTGCGCTACCTACAGGCGATTGAAAAGCGCCTGGAGAAGATGGCTATCGATCCGCACCGCGACCGCGCGCAGATGCTGAAAATTGAGAGCGTGCAGCAGGCGTGGCAGCAGTGGCTGAATAAGCTACCGCCGAACCGCCGTGAGGACGACGATGTCCGGGAGATCCGCTGGATGATCGAGGAGCTGCGGGTGAGCTTCTTCGCCCAGCAGCTGGGGACCCCGTACCCCATCTCGGACAAACGTGTCCTGCAGGCGATGGAGCAGGTGACGCCGTAATCCCACCCTTTTCCCTGCCCGGCGGCGCAGTGCTTGCCGGGCAGGGGAAACCCGGGGGCGGTCGCGAAGCCGTACCCGGTTATCTCCCCGCCCTGATGCTTCCCCGCCGAATGAAAAATGAACGGAATCTGAAAATCGACCTGCCGGCTTGGGTCATCGGCTGTCTTCGCGTATTTTTAGCCTTGTTTCGCAGGAAAACCAGAACACGGAGTCTATTTTTACCCTTCTTGATATGGACAAATTCCTCATGCTGGCGCTGGCTATCCTTGTGATGGCCGCGTGTAAACCCTTCGTTGACGCTTCCTCCTGCGATGAAACACAGGGGGCGATCAACGATGCGAACTTTTTTATTTTGACCTCCCTTCCGCCGCTGAACGGCGAAGTGCAGAGCGTGCAAATCGTCGGCAGCCAGAATAACGAATATGGCGCCCTTCGTTTCGCGCGATGCCGCCGGCTGGCAAGCTATGAGCGGGCAAAAACCCTTAACACCGCACATGGCTCAACGATCGTCAGAGATAATGTTCGCTGGCGAAATGATAAAGGATGGATGCGGGAATATATCCGGCAGACCCGGAGCGCGACGGGAAATATCAGCAAGATGGTGATGCGCGAACAGTTTTATACCGATTCTCTCGGGCGGATTGTGCGCGCCGAAAACGTGTCCGCGACGCAGCAACCGCCCAAAGTCCTGCATACGACCACCTATCAGTATGACGACCGGCACCGCCTGGTCCGTAAAACGGTCAACGGCGGTATGATGGTCATGCTTGCTGTCGATTACCGCTATACGGATGGGCGCCTTAGCCGCATGGCTGACTCGGACTCCACCTCGACGCTGCGTTGGGATGAAAAAGGGCGCTGGATATCCCGGGAAACGACCTCAACGTATAGTGGAGCACGCCAGGCCCGTTGTTTAGGGTGGGATCCCGAGGGGAACTGTACCGCGGAGTATGGCGAGCAGCCTGCTGCAGGGGCAATGAAAGATCAGTCTCTGCACTACCAGTATACCTATTATCCTCGATGATCCTCCGCGGCAGAAAGCCCCGCGGGCCCGGCAGCATAGGTTCATGCAGGCTGGTGCTGCCGGGCAGGAGAGCGGGGTTTCTCCCTCTCTCTGGGGGAGAGGGCCGGGGTGAGGGCATCAGGCCGCCCGGATCTCAGCCATTCACCAGCGCCAGCGTAAAGCCATCCCATCCCTTAATGCCCACCGTCTGCAGCGCGGTGGCGGTGAGCCGCGGGTTATCGCCGATCATCTCGATAAACCGACGCACGCCCTGCACACGCGCGTCATCGCTTTGCCCATTAATCACCTCGCCATCGCGTACCACATTATCGCCCACGATCAGCGTCCCGGGGCGGGAATAGTGCAGCGCCCACTCCAGATAGTGAGGATTATTAGGTTTATCGGCATCAATAAAGATCAGGTCGAATGGCTGCACATCCTCGAAATTTTCCAGCGTGTTCAGCGCGGGTCCTTCAATAAGCTCAATGCGCTCGTTTAGCCCGGCGAGGCGGATATTCTGGCGCGCCACCCCCGCATGCGTCGGGTCGGCCTCGAGGGTAATCAGCTTTCCGTCGGCGGGCAGCGCACGCGCCATCCAGATGGCGCTATAGGCGCCGAGCGTGCCAATTTCAAGGATCCGCCGCGCCTGGGTCATGCGCACCAACAGCGCCAGAAATTGCCCCTGATTGGCCGCAACATCATGTTCAGGTAGCCCGGCGCGTTTGTTGTTTTCCAGAACCTGTCTCAGCACGTCATCATCAGGAATAAGCGAAGAAATCATGTAATTATCGACAGCAGACCACTGTTGTTGCATAGATTAACTCCCTGGTGGTAGTAGTGGCCGGGTGGCGCAACGCTATCCCGGCCTGAATACTGGCTTCCGCGTTCTGGACGGTGGCGGACCGACGCGCGCAGGCTTTTCACGCGTTCATCCAGCCGCCTCCCAGCGCCCGGTACAGATCGATCTGCGCCAGCAGCAGGTTATTCTTCACCTGGACCACGCTAAGCTGGGTGGAGAACAGCGTTCGCTGGGCATCAAGCACATCCAGATACGAAGAGTAGCCGTTACGGTAGCGATTCTGCGCAATGCGCAATGTTTCCTCCGCTACCGCCACCTGTCCCTGCAGCTCGGTCAACTGTTCGCCGTAGCGGCTAATGGCGTCAAGGCTGTCATTGACCTCTTTGAACGCGCCGCGCACCGTTTTCTCATAGCTGTACAGCGCCTGGTTGCGCTGGGCCATAGAGACATCCACCTGGGCGTTTAACGCCTGGCGGTTAAGCAGCGGCGCCAGGATGCTACCGCCAATGCTCCACAGTCGCAGCGGATCGTCGAGCAGACCCGGCAGCGTCCGGTCCTGCAGGCTGCCGGTGGCGGTCAGGTTGATAGACGGCAGCAGCTGCGCCTGCGACGAGGCCAGGGTGGCATCGGCGGCTACCAGCTGACGCTGGGCCTGTACGATATCCGGGCGGCGGTTGAGTAGGGTGGACGGCAACTGCGAGGGCAGACGCAGCGGGGTGAGCCCGGCGAATTCGCCGCGTTTGACCGCGCCGGGGTTATCCCCCAGCAGCACGCTGAGGGCGTTTTCCTGCTGCGCAATCTGGTGCTGCAGCGGCGGGATCTGCGCCCGCGTTGAGCGCAGCTCCGAATCCGCCTGCATCAGCTCAAGGCGCGAGGTATACCCGGTTTCAAACTGACGTTTGGCCAGCCGCCAGGCGTCTTCCCGTGATTGGAGCGTCTGCTGCGTGACCCGCAGCTGCTCATCCAGCGACAGCAGCGTCACGTAGCCCACGGCCACCGAGGCGGCGACGCTCAAATTGGCCGCGGCGGCAGCGGCTTTCTGCGCCTCGAGGCTGGCCCCGGCGGCGCTGGCCGCGCTGCGGTTCGCGCCCCAGATATCGACATCATAGCTGGCGGTCAGGCCGCCTTTGTACAGCGTGCTGTGGATCGGCAGGCCGGTGGCGGCGGACTGCGCGCGGGCGCGGGTGCCGGTCAGGCTGGCATCCAGCGAGGGAAAAAGGCTGCTGTCGGCGGCATACGCCCGCGCCTGATACTCATTGACCCGCTCGCGGGCGATCAGCACATCGCTGTTATAGCGCAGCGCCCGGTCGACATACTGATTCAGCGCACTGTCATGAAAATTGCGCCACCATACGCCTTCCACCGGGCTGGCAGGGCCAACGTCGGCCCGCCAGGCGGCAGGGATGGTCAGGGTCGGCTGCGCGCGCTGGACATCGGCGGACTGACAGCCGACCAGCGCCAGGACGATGACAAGGGTGACCAGGCGGATCATGGCTGCTTCTCCGCGCGGGTATCAATGGTCACCTGCACCGACATGCCGGGGCGCAGGCGCTCGCTGTTGCGCTGCCCCTCGTTAACCGTGATGCGCACCGGGATGCGCTGGGCGATCTTGACGAAGTTGCCGGTAGCGTTGTCCGGCGAAATAGCGCTGAACTCCACCCCGGTCGCCGGGGAGATACTCTGCACCTTGCCGTGGAAGGTCTCGCCGTTGAGCGCGTCAACGGTGAAGGTAACCGGCTGGCCGATACGCACATCGGCCAGCTGGGTCTCTTTCAGGTTGGCGATCACCCAGTGCTGCGGCGGGACCAGCGAAGTCAGATGGGTTCCGGCGCTGACGTAAGCGCCAAGACGCACCGAAATCTGCCCCAGCTGGCCGCCGGTGGGGGCGATGATCTGCGTATTCTGCAGGTCAATCTGCGCCAGTTCGAGGGCGGCTTTGGCGCTGGCCACGTCGGCCTCCAGCGAATCGCGATTGACGATGGTCGATTCGAGATCCTGGCGCGACATCTCCAGCGCCGCTTTCGCCTGTTCAATATCCGCTGCCCCCTGGGCGGCGCTGGCGCGGGCGGAATCACGCTCGCGGATCGACAGCGAGCCATCGGCGGTCAGTTCCTGCACCCTTTTTAAATCGGCCTGGATTTTCAGATTCTGCGCGCGGGCGTTTTGCAGCGCGGCTTCGTTTTTGGCGATCGTCGCCTCGGCGCTTTTGCGCTGCTGCAGGTTGTTGCGCAGCGCCGCCTCCTTCATCGCCAGGGTGGCCTGGGCCTGGTGCACCCGCTGCTTATAGATGCGATCGTCTATCTGGAACAGTACCTCGCCCGGCTGAACGATGGCGAAATCCTTGACGTTGACGGCAGTGATGTAGCCGTTGACCTGTGGGCTGATAAAGGTGGTCTGCCCGCGCACGTAGGCGTTGTCGGTAAACTGGCTATGCCGGGTGAACGGCGGTAGCTGCCAGGCATAGAGGATCACCAGTACGCCGACGAGGCCTATCGCCGCGGCGGTAAAAATGGAGACCACGCGAATGTTGTTTCGGGTATTGGCCTGTTGTTTGGCCGCATCCTGCTGACTCATAACGACTCCAGAGATGAAATGATGATAATTATTTGCTGCCAGTGGCGCGTTTTAATGCGATACGGGCGGTTAGTCGTAAGCGAATTAAGCGCCAGAAAACCCACACTAACGTCCCGGCGGAGATCGCCGCCGTCAGCAGATAGGTATCATTCCAGGCGAGAATATTGGCCTGCAGCGTCGCGGCGTTTTGCAGGAGCGTCGTGGCCTGGACGTTAAGCAGCGTGCTGTCGCCGATCTGGCTCTGGTACATCTGGCTGTACTGCTGCAGACGCTCGACGATCAGCGGGTTGAGGGTGGTGATCTGATCCGCCAGCTGACTGGAGTGAAATTTCTCCCGCCAGGTCTGGAAAGTACCGAGGATCGCCGATCCCAGTAGGCCGCCGATGTTCTGGCTCATGCCGAACAGCACCGAGAAGCTGACCAGGTTGCGCGGATCGGCGAACACCCCGCCAATACCGGCGAGCATCGCCGGCGCCAGAAAGAAGGCGCTGCCGAAGCCAAGCAAAAACTGGCTGAACATCAGTTGTTCCGGGCGGGTGAGGGCGTTGGACTGACTGTCGAGCAGCGAGGCCACCATGATCAGCGCCAGGGCGGTGGCGGTCGGCCAGTAGAGCTTCTGCGGGTTAAGCGTCAGGCAGCTGGCAATGATCCCGCACAGAATGCCGGCGAAAATTGACCACGCAAGGTTGGTCATCTGTTCGTTTTGCAGGCCAACGTACTGCAGCCAGCCGATCACCCCGGTATTCTGCTCCGCCAGCACGATGCGGATCAGCAGCATAATCAGACCGAGGCGCAGGATACTGCCGCTGGAGAGCCATTTGGTATTGAGCAGGGGATTGCTGCGGTTATGCTCGAAGGCGATGGCAGCGACGATCAGCACCACCGCCGCCGCCAGCGACCAGCCGATCCACGGCGCTTCGAACCACCACTCGAGCCGCCCCAGCGACAGCACCGCGCACACCAGCGCCATGCCGGGGGCCAGCAGGAAGAAGGTGATAAAATCCTTCTTCTCGAACACCTTTTTACGATCGCTCGGCGGCAGCTTCAGCGCGATGACGCAGGCCAGCGACACCAGCGCCAGCCCCAGTTCAAAGAAGTAGAGCCCGCGCCATTCGTCGGTCTGCAGCAGCTCGGTGGAAAAGAGGCGCGCCAGCGGAATGGCCAGCGACGAGCCAGTGATACCGATGGTCAGCCCTTTAAGGCGGTGGCGTGCGGGCCAGGCCTGCACCTGATAGTAGATCCCCAGCGAGCTGAGCGCCGCGGCCACCATGCCGTGGGCGGCGCGGACCATCATCGCCGAGCTGAGATCGTTGACGAACAGGTGGAAGAAGGTGACCAGCACATAGAGCACCAGAAAGCCTTCGGTAAAGGCGCGCAGCCCGAACTGCTGACGAAATTTCACCAGCAGCAGGTTGATGGAGACGTTGGTCATGACATACACCGCCGGCAGCCAGGCGATCTCCGTCGACCAGGCGGCGAAGGTGCCCTGCAGCAGCTGCAGATTGGCGGTGACTACCGCGTTGCCCAGCGCGCCGGTGAGGCACACCAGCAGCCCGACCACCCCGTAGGCCAGGCGCTTCGCCGGGCTGTGCAGCGGCGTCGATGGCGAGCCGAGCAGGGCCGGTTTTTCATGCGGCGCCCAGTCATGGGGGGCGTAAGGGTTACTCTGACGACGGGGCATTATTTCTTCTCCACTTCGCGCAACAGCTTTTCCAGCACCCGCTGAGTTTGTTCCCGCTCCTGCGGAGTAATCGCCGTCAGGATCTCTTCACGCAGATCGTCCGCCACCGTTTTGACCTGCTCGAAGAGGGCCTGCCCCTGGTCGGTGACCACCAGCAGCCGCTTGCGTTTATCGCGGTCGGTGGTGACGCGCTCCACCAGGCCGAGGGTCACCAGGCGGTTGATCAGCGGCACAATGGTCGCGCTCTCCACTCCCAGCTCCTGCGCCAGTTCGCTTTGCGACAGCGGCTGGTGATGGCGGGCGATAGCGGCGACCGCTACCCAGCTGGCCTGGCTGAGGCCGAGGTTTTTCAGCCGACGATTAACCGCCAGCCGCCAGTGATGGGCGGTCAGATATAAAAGATGGGAGAAGTTTAGCTGTCGATGGTCCATAGGTCGTCTGCCAAAATCGTTAGAGCTCTAACGAGTTTATGCCTGACGACCGACGAAATTCAAGGGAAAGGATAAATAAGGGTTAACGGTGTGTGCGTTTATTGTAGCGAACAGGAGGATACCCCCTCAGGCCATTTACTCATGGAGGATGCTCTTATTCTGCGCCATCACCCAGGTGATAAAAGCGCGCAGGGGCGCGGGAATATGTTTGCGACTCGGATAGTAGACGCAGAAATGATCCGCCGGGTAGCGGTAGCTGGGCAATAAGCGGATCAGGCTGCCGGCGTTCAGTTGCGCGGAGACCAGCGACTGATAGACAAAGGCGATCCCCAGTCCGCTCTCCGCCGCCTGGATCATCGCCGTATCGGAATCGACGACCAGATCGCCTTTGACTGCGACTTCGCCTGGCTCGCCGTCGGGGCTGATAAACTCCCACCGGTACTTTTCGCCGCTGGGAAAACATCGGTTGATGCAGCGAAAATTGATCAGCGACTGCGGGGTGTCGGGCGCTCCGGCCTGACGGAGATAGTCCGGGCTGGCTACCGGGATCAGCGACAGTTTCTCGCCAAAGGGGATGGCAATCATATCTTTGGGCACATCCCGGGAATAACGAATGCCAGCGTCAAAACCGGACTCGATAATATTCACTTTCCGATCGGTGGTAAACAGCTCCAGCGTCACGTCAGGATAGGCGGTTTTAAAAGCAATAAAATAGCGCTGAAAGAAAAGGTCGAGAACAATACGCGGTAAATTGACTTTCACCACCCCTTCCGGGGTCAGACGGTGATAATTCAGACTGTCGACTACCCGGCGATAATCATTCACCACCGGCGTCATATTATTAAGAAATTCCTCACCCACGGCGGTTAAAGACAAACTGCGCGTCGAGCGATTGAGCAGGCGCACGCCTAATTTTTCTTCCAGATGATTAATAGCGCTGGTGAGGGCCGGCGGTGAAAGATTTAATGCTCTGGCAGCTTGTCGAAAACTACCATGTTTCACTATGAGTATTAATATTTCAATTTGTTGCAAATCAGGCAACGTTTTCATTGTTAATTTCCAGCTAACACCGCGTTCGGAATAGATTAATTGTTATCAATGTAAAAGGGAAGTATATATTTAATAACATTCAGCACGTAAGGAAAATAAGGTGAAAACACGTTATCTCGGAAAAGAGAAGTTCCAGGTTTCCGCATTGGGTCTCGGGTGTATGGGAATGAGTTTTGCCTATGGCGGCGCTGAGGAGTCGCAGGCGATAAATACCATCCATGCCGCAGTGGACATGGGCGTGACCTTCCTCGATTCCGCCGAAGTGTATGGGCCTTTTGACAATGAAGTCCTTGTCGGGAAAGCGATTAAAGGCATTCGCGATAAGGTGCAGATTGCCACCAAATTTGGCTTTCGTATTCTGCCGACCGGCCAGGGGCTGGAGCGGATGGCCGGCGTCGACAGCCGTCCGGAACATATTCGCGAGGCGGTGGAAGGGTCGCTGAAGCGGCTGAATATCGAGACCATCGATCTGCTCTATCAGCACCGCGTCGATCCCGCGGTGCCGGTGGAAGAGGTGGTGGGAACCATGGCCGACCTGGTTAAAGAGGGTAAAATTCGCCACATCGGGCTGTCGGAAGTGTCAGCCCAGACGCTGCGCCGGGCCTGCAAGGTGCATCCGATTACCGCGGTGCAGACGGAATACTCGCTGTGGACCCGTGAGCCGGAAGGCGGCATCCTCAAGGCCTGCCGCGAGCTGGGGGTGGGCTTTGTCCCTTACAGCCCGCTGGGGCGCGGCTTCCTGACGGGCAAAATCACCGACCCCAGCCTCTTCGCTGCCGATGATTTTCGTCGCAATCTGCCGCGCTTCCAGGCCGAAACCATGCGCAAAAACCAGCAGTTGCTCGACCGTCTGCAGCAGGTCGCCGGCCGCTACGATGCCACCCTGGCGCAGATGGCTCTCGCCTGGGTGATGAGCAAAGGCGAAGATATCGTGCCGATCCCCGGGGCACGAAAAATCAATCACCTGCGCGATAATGCCGCTGCGGCCGATATTATGCTCTCGCCTGAAGATATTCTCACCATCGATCATATTTTCGCTGCCGAAAACGTCGCCGGCTTACGCTATAACCAGGGCGACTTTAATTTAATCGATAAATAATCTCCTGAATACGTTCCTCCCGCCGTTCTGGCGGGAGATAAGGTAACTTATGACTATTGCTGTTTCCCGTCCGGCGGGATTGCCTGCGGCGGTGTATGCGCTTTCCGTGGGTTCATTTGGTATTGGCACCACCGAATTTGTGATTATGGGTTTATTACTCGATGTGGCCCATGATTTTCATATATCCATTACTCTTGCCGCCTGGTCTATTACCGCTTATGCCTGTGGGGTGGTGATTGGCGCGCCGCTGCTTACGCCGCTATTAAGCCGTTATCGCAAAAAACCGGCGCTGTTATTTTTGATGATCTTATTTTCCATTGGAAATTTAGGCTGCGCGATCGCCGGTAATATGACCATGCTAATTATTGCCAGGGTAATAACCGCTTTCGCTCACGCTTCGTTTTTCGGAATAAGCTCAGTCTATGCCGCGGAGCTGGCGCCGGTAGATAAACGAGCTTCGGCGGTCTCCGCCGTGTTTCTCGGCGCCACCCTGGCCAATATTCTGGGCGTGCCGCTCGGCGCCTGGGTGGGGCAGTACCTTGGCTGGCGCTATACCTTCTATATGGTCACGCTGATCGGCGTTCTCTCCGCCCTGGCAGTCATTGCCCTGGTGCCTGGCCGTCAGGCGCAACCGTCGGCCCAGAGCCGGATCCGTGATGAGCTAAAGGTGCTCCGCCATCCCGCGGTGCTGCGCAGCCTGCTGATCACTGCCCTCGGGTTCTCCGGCGTCTTCGCCGCCTTCACCTACATCGCGCCGATGCTGAAAACTGTCACCGGGATGAGCGAACACCTTATTCCGCCGGTGCTGATGCTGTTTGGCGTTGGGATGGTCGCCGGGAATCATCTTGGCGGCCGACTGACCGACGGCGGCGTCCGCCGGGCGCTGCTGCTGACTCTCGCTTTGCTGAGCGTCGTCCTGTGCCTTTTCCCGTTGGCTATTCAGACGCTGCCTGGTGCCTGCGCGGCGGTGTTTTTGCTGGGGGCGGCGATGTTCTCCACCATTCCGCCGCTGCAGATGCAGGCGCTGGACAGCAGTGAGAGCGGTAAAAGCATGGTCTCCTCGTGCAATATCGCCGCCTTTAACCTCGGCAATGCCGGCGGCGCCTGGTTTGGCGGGCTGCTGCTCGCCTCCGGCGTCTCTCTATCTCACATTCCTCTGGCCGGTGCTTGCCTGACCGCCAGCGGATTGGTTATCGCTAGTGTGACGTTGTCACCTTTAAAAAGAAGTCAAGCATGAAGTATCGGTATTTAGGTTCCACCGGGCTGTCGGTTTCGGAGCTCTGTTTCGGCGCCATGACGTTTGGTGAGAAAGGGGCCTTTCTCGGCGCGCCGGGGCGCAACTGGTCGGAATTCGGCGTGGTGCCTGAGCAGACGGCCTACGATCTGGTGTACAAAGCGCTGGACGCCGGGATTAACTTTTTTGATACCGCGGACTGTTATAAGAACGGCCAGGGCGAAGAGCTGCTCGGCAACGCGCTGAAGGGAAAACGCCAGCAGGTGATTATCGGCACGAAAGGGCGCTGGCAAACCGACCCCAACCCGAATGCGCTGGGGGCGTCGCGCTACCATATCATCAATGCCGTCGAGGCCAGCCTGCAGCGGCTGAAGACCGATTATATCGATATCTATCACCTTCACGGGTTCGATCCGCGCACCGCACTGGAGGATACCCTGCGCACGCTGGATACCCTAATCCGCGCCGGGAAAATTCGCTATATCGGGGTCTCCAACTACGCGGCCTGGCAGCTGGCGAAGGCGCTGGGGATCTCGGAGCGCCTTGGGCTGGAGAAATTCTGCGTCTATCAGGGCTATTACAATATCGCCGCGCGTGAACTGGAGCATGAGATTATCCCGCTCAGCGTCGATCAGAACGTCGGCATCACCGTCTGGAGCCCGCTGGCCGGGGGCTTTCTCACCGGCAAATACCCGCGCAATCAGGCGTTTCCCGAAGGTAGTCGCCTGGCGAACGCCACGCCGTTCGAATCCGCGCCGATCGCCAACCGCGAGCAGGCCTGGCAGACCCTGGAGGTGATGCAGGAGATTGCCCGCCAGCGCAACGCCAGCGTCGCGCAGGTGGCGCTCAACTGGCTGCGTACCCGTCCGGGGATCGCTTCGCTGGTGATCGGCGCGACCAAACTGGCCCAACTGGAAGATAACCTGGCGGCGCTGAACTGGACGCTGAGCGACGAGGAGACGGCGATCCTCAACAGCGTGAGCGAGAAAGAGAAACCATACCCCTACTGGCATATCTGCAATGTCGCCGGCGATCGTCGTCTGGCCGATGATATCTATCCCTAATCACCCTGCACCCAGGCAACACGCGTATGCCCCACATGGGGCATACAGAGAGGCTCGATCGTGAAAAAAGTACTCATTGTTGGCGCCGGCCCGGTAGGGTTAATCATTGGCTGCTATCTGAATAAGTATGGAATTGATTTTGATATCATTGATAAAAATACCCACAGCACCACCTGGTCCAAAGCGCTGAGCGTCAGTCCGGCGACCATTAAAGCCTTCCACGGCTTAGGCCTTGCCGGGGAACTGATCGCCCAGGGAAAACAGGTGCAGTCAGTCTACGCTTACTATAAAAACCGCAAATTTCTGCATATTGATAACCGCCGACTCGCCACCTGCTATCCCTTCCATGTCAGTATCCCGCAGCCGCGGACGGAGAAGATCCTCGAAACGGCATTAGCCGCCGCCGGGCGGGAGGTAAAACGCGGGCACCAGCTGGTCTCCTGGCGGCGGGAGGGGGAGCGTTATCACGTCTCCCTGCTCGACGATGCCCGTCGGGCCTGTTCCGCCGCTTATGACTATATTATCGGCGCCGACGGCGCGGCCAGCACCGTCCGGGAGCTGGCCGGGATCGGCTTTAGCGGTCATGACTATCCGCTGCATTTTGTGATGGCGGATGTGCAGTTCGACCCCGCGGCGGCGCTCCCGGGGACCTCCTACCATATTGATGAGCAAGGCTTTCTGATTTTCCTGCCCATGCCGGACAATCAGGTCAGGATTGTGATTAAAAAAGCCGGGCGCTTGCCGTCGCCGCGTCCGGTGCCGGACCTGCAGGAGATTAACGCCGCGCTGGCGCGCTACTGCCCTCAGGTGCCGCCGGCGCAGAGGCTCACCTGGTCCTCCAGCGCCAATTTCTATAACCGCATCGCCGATGACAATCTGCAGCACCATATTATGCTGGCGGGAGATGCCTTCCACCTGTTCAGTCCCATTGGCGGGCAGGGGATGAACACCGGCGTCCAGGATGCGGTGAACCTCGCCTGGAAGCTGGCTTTCTGTCTGCACGGCGTGGCCACTGACCGACTGCCGGCGTCCTATCGCATCCAGCGCTTCGCCGCGGTGAGCGGTGTGCTGCGCTCCACCGACCATGATACTGGCCTGATCGCCGGTCTGGTGCCGAGAAATCATATCGATGGGGTCTACTTTCCGGAGTTTTGCAACCGTCACTACTATCGTCACCAGCTGCCGCTGCAGTACGCCGGTTTCACCGCGACGCAGGCGCAGGAGACGGACGGCCTGGCAGGGCACCATGTTCCCTGGTACGTTTTTGCCTCGCCGCAGGCGACGTTTCGCAACAGCTATGACGCCTTCGCCAGCGGTAAGGTGGTGATCTTTTCCGCCCGCGCCGCCTGTCCTCCTTTGTCCCGCCTGAAGCAGGCCGGCTGGTTTATGTTCTGCTCCCTCGAACCGGCGGACAAGGCGTTTCTTGAGGCGCTACAGATCGGTCCCGATGACTACGCGGTGGTTAATCCCGATGGCTATGTGGGCTTTACCGGCAGCGAAGCCGGGACGCGGCAGTATCTTTCCTCGCTCTACGTAATGGAATAATCATGAACAAAGTCTATATCGTCGCGGCCTGCCGTACGCCGGTGGGGCGCTTTCTTGGTGCCCTGAAAACGGTCTCCGCGGTGGAGCTGGCAGCGCTCACCGTCAGGCACAACCTGCAGCAGGCCGGCATTGACCCGGCGTGGATCGATGAGGTGATCTGCGGCTGCGTCCTCGCCGCCGGGCAGGGAATGGGACCGGCGCGTCAGGTTGCGCTGCGGGCAGGGATCCCGGTGCAAACGCCGGCTTACACCCTGAATATGATCTGCGGTAGCGGCATGAAAAGCATGACCGAAGGGGCGATCCATATCCAGAGCGGTTATGCCGACCTGGTGGTCGCCGGCGGAATGGAAAATATGAGTCAGGCGCCGTTTTTGCTGCAGGGAGAGATAAGGGGCGGGATGAAATTCGGCGCATTCAGCAGTGAGGATGTGATCCAGCGCGACGGGTTAACCGATCCGCTGCTGCAGATCCCGATGGGGGAAACGGCGGAGGCCATCGCCGCGCAGGAGCAGATCTCGCGCGCGGCGCAGGACCGGTATGCGCTGGAGAGCCATCAAAAAGCCTCCGTCGCCAGCCGTGCCGGCTATTTTGCCGATGAGATTGTGCCGGTGACGGTCAGCGCGAAGCGGGGCGTCAGCACGGTCCGCGAGGATGAGCCGATCCGCCATGATCTTAGCGCCGGGCAGCTGGCGGCGCTGAAACCGGCTTTTCGCGCTGACGGCAGCGTCACGGCGGGCAACGCCTCCGGGCTGAACGATGGCGCCGCGTCGGTGATCCTCGCTTCGGCGCGCGCCGTTGCCCGCTATGGCCTGCAGCCGCTGGCGGAGATCGTCTCCTTTGGCGAAGGCGGCGTCGATCCGTCCTTGATGGGGCTCGGCCCACTGCCGGCGATAGCGTGCGCCCTGCGCCGCGGTGGTTTTCAGCTCAGCGATATGGCCCGGCTGGAGATTAACGAAGCCTTTGCCGCGCAGGTATTGGGGGTGGTCAGGGGACTGGCCAGAGAGCATCAGATGACGGAGGAGGAGATTGCTTCCCGCCTGAACGTCCACGGCGGCGCGATCGCCCTCGGTCACCCGCTGGGCAGTTCCGGGACGCGGATCGTGGTCAGTCTGGTGCACGCGCTGCGCCGGGAGAATCAACCGACCGGCCTGGCGTCGCTGTGCATCGGCGGCGGGATGGGGATTGCATTACTGGTTAAAACGATCTGAGGAGACAAGCGCCATGGAAAAATTAATTGTGGTGGGTGAGAAATTTACCGATTTTGCCCGGCGGCATGAGAATGTGCTGACGGTTAATGAGTTTGAGCGATTTGTCTGGAGCGGCGAGCTGGCCGGCGTCGATAAAATCGTTATTGGTCAGGGGGTACAGCTCGACGACATCTCCCGCACCATCTGCATTATTCGTCAGCACTATCCGGATAAAATCCGCCAGATCGTCAATCTGCAGGATCTCTATTATCAAAACAACCGAGATCATCAGCGGCTGGTACATAAACGTAAAAAAGCGAATATCCTCATCACCTCGCCGGAAAAACGCGATGAGGATAACTATTGCGCGCGCCTGATCCTGCAGGATGCCTCGGAGTTACTCTGCGACCACCAGACCGGGCAACATATTCAGGGGATGGTGCTGATCGAGGCGGCGCGGCAGACCATCATCGCCACCTCGGAAAAATTCCTGCTGGCGGAGGCCGGCGTGGCAATGGCGGAGAAGTACTTTACCCTGAGCTCGCTGCAGGTGGCCTTTTCCTGCTTTGTTTTTCCGCTGCCGGTGACCATCGTCCTCAATGTGGTGTCACGCAAAAGTTCAGCCCATGGCCGCTTTACCTGCGAATGCTCGGTGGGGTTTGACCAGACCGGCACCCGCAAAGCGGAAGTTGGCTTTAGCTTCAGCGTCTATGACCTTAACTACATCACTCGCAAAGAGTGCGAGCAGGCGGCGCAGTGCCATCAACATTATCTGGTCAGTATTGAGCAGGGGGACGGGGATGAGCATCGCCTTTTTTGATGTGGATGAAACGCTGATTACCGGCAAAAGTATGTTCCTGTTTCTGCACCGCTATGCCGAGGAATATCCGCTGCAGTGCGGTTTGACGGCCGCGGCGATTGTCCGCCAGCTTCAGGCGCTTAGCGAAGCGGGTCAACCGCGGGAAGCGATCAACCGCTACTATTACTCGCTGTTTCGCCACGAGTCGCGCCTCCGGGTGCGGGCGGTCGCCGAGCGTCTGTATCGCGAAGGCGGATATGGTTTTCACCACGAGGTGGTGGCGCGCCTCAGGCAGCATCAGGCGCGGGGGGATGACGTGGTGTTTGTCTCCGGGTCGATGACCGACATTCTCTGGCCGGCGATGGCGGCGCTGGGGGTGGAACATGCCCTGTGCTCGGAGCCGGTGGTGGTGGATGACCGCTATACCGGCGAGCTCTGGCGGACCGCCATCGGCGAACACAAGGCGGCGCATGCTCAGTGCTATGCGCAGGAACAGGGCCAGCCGCTGGCGGCGTGCTACGCCTTTGGCGATCATATCTCGGATCTGCCGCTGCTCACCGTGGTTGGCAACCCCTGCGCGGTGAATCCCTGTCCGGGTCTGCTGGCGGAGGCGCAGCGTCGGGGATGGCCGGTGCTGTGGTCCACCGTCGGCTGACGGCGCGACGGCAAAAAAAAGGGGCGGCGCAATGCCACCCCTGGTGCACTTTCTGACGGGGATCAGCCCGGGTAGATGCCGCGGTCTTTACGCGCCATCAGGATGCGCTCGCAGGCCACGATATAGGCGGCGGTACGCAGCGTACATTCTTTCTCGGCCGCTTTATCGCAGACGTGAATGATGGCGTCGGTCATGATGCGGTCCATCTTGGCGTTGATCTCCTCTTCGCTCCAGAAGAAGCTGGCCATGTCCTGCACCCACTCAAAGTAGCTGACGGTCACCCCGCCGGCGTTACAGATAACGTCCGGCACCACGATCACGCCGCGCTCGGCCAGCACATCGTCCGCTTCCGGATAGGTTGGGCCGTTGGCCCCTTCCAGCACCAGTTTGCAGGTCAGCTTCTCAGCGCGCTCGCGGGTGATTTGCCCTTCCAGCGCCGCCGGGATCAGGATGTCCATTGGGGTGGTCCAGAAAGCCTCTTTATCAATCTCCTGGGCGCCCGGGAAACCCGCGATCTGCTTTTTCTCCGCCTGCCAGGCGGTGAGGGCGGCCATATCAATCCCGCCTTCGTTGTACAGGGTGGCGGTGTGATCCTGAATAACCACGATACGGGCGCCGACGCCGGCGAACAGGCGCGCTGCTTCGCTACCGACGTTACCAAAGCCCTGCAGCGCCACTTTAGCGCCTTCAATTTCGATGCCGGCGCGACGGGCCACTTCCCGGCCGGTGACGAACACGCCGCGTCCGGTGGCTTTTTCACGACCGAGGGAGCCGCCGAGGTGGATCGGTTTGCCGGTGACCACGCCGGTGATGGTGGTGCCATGGTTCATGGAGTAGGTGTCCATCATCCACGCCATCACTTTGCCGTTGGTGCCAACGTCCGGCGCCGGAATATCTTTCTGCGGCCCGATGATAATGCCGATTTCGCTGGTGTAGCGGCGAGTCAGGCGTTCCAGTTCACCTTCCGACAGCGAGAAGGGGTCGACGCGGATGCCGCCTTTGGCTCCGCCGTAAGGAATATTGACCGCGGCGCACTTAATGGTCATCCAGGCAGAAAGTGCCATCACTTCGTTAAGATCGACATCCGGATGGTAGCGAACACCACCTTTACCCGGACCACGCGAAAGATTGTGCTGAACGCGATAGCCCTCGAAGTGGCGAATGGTGCCGTCGTCCATCTGCACAGGGATGTCGACGATCAGCGCACGCTTCGGATGGCGCAGGGTTTCCACCCAGTAGGCAAGATCGCCGAGATAAGGCGCAACACGGTCGATCTGGCGCAGGTAGGTGGTCCATGGAGATGTACTACTTTCAGATGCGTAAGATAACTTTTCCATAAGAGTCCTGTTTCTCAGTGTTATTTATGTCGTGTAAAACCGTGGAATAGCTACAGCAGTAAACTCTGTGCAATGAATGGTATCACCAATTTTATAAAGCGGTATTTGACGGCAATTCCGATTTTTAAATTTTTGTTAGATTTTTTATTTTTTAAGTGAATAACTACGCACAAGAACCACCCGCAAGCTGTGCATTTTAATTCACTTTTTATTCACTTAAGTGAATAGGAAAATATTTTTTCTATGTTTTTCATTATCTTGATGATCTTCAAAAAGTGAATAAATTGCGTTTCCCCGTATTGACAATCTTATTGTTCACAGGCCAGCATTAGCCCACACAACAACATGGCGTTAACCATGAATTAACAATTACCCGCATAAAGAATAGGGCTTATATTTTCTGTGGTGAATATTTTTACCATCGCAGCGGGCGCGCTCGTGCCCAAAATAAGCCGAGGGTCAGGGTTAATGTCGATTGTCCAACGCGACGGGAGCGTTTTCCGTCGCCTTACGTTCCGGAGATAAATTATGTCAGGCAGCATGACTCGCGAAGATTTTGACGCTTACCTGGTTCCCTGTTTTGCCCCCGCGCCGTTTATTCCGGTGAGGGCGGCGGGCTCCCGCGTCTGGGACCAGCAGGGGAAAGAGTATATTGATATGGCGGGCGGCATCGCAGTGAACGCCCTGGGCCATGCTCACCCGGCGCTGGCGGAGGCCCTGCAGGGGCAACTGGCGAAACTGTGGCATATCGGCAATGGCTATACCAACGAACCGGTGCTGCAGCTGGCGAAAACCCTCGTGCAGTCCACCTTTGCCGACAAGGTGTTCTTCTGCAACTCCGGCGCCGAAGCGAACGAGGCGGCCCTTAAGCTGGCGCGGAAATATGCCCACGATAAGTTCGGCGGTGAAAAAAGCGAAATCATCGCCTTCAACCACGCCTTCCATGGCCGGACGCTGTTCACCGTCTCCGTCGGCGGCCAGCCGAAATATTCCAGCGATTATGCGCCGCTGCCGCAGGGCATTACCCATCTGCCCTATAACGATATCGAGGCGGTGACTGCGGCGATCTCCTCGCGCACTTGCGCGGTGATTGTCGAGCCGATTATCGGCGAAGGCGGGGTGATCCCGGCGGACCCGGCGTACCTCCAGGCGCTGCGCGCTCTTTGCGATCGCCATCATGCCACCCTGATATTTGATGAGGTGCAGACCGGCGCCGGGCGTACCGGCCATCTCTACGCCTACCAACATTACAACGTCGTCCCGGACATCCTCACCAGCGCCAAAGGGCTGGGGGGCGGCTTCCCGATCGGCGCGATGCTGGCGAAAGAGGCCTGGGCGCAGGTCTTCCAGCCAGGCACCCATGGCACCACCTTCGGCGGCAACCCGCTGGCGGCGACCGTCGCCAACGCCGTGCTGGCCCATCTGGATGCGCCGCTGCTGGCGGGCGTCGGCGAGCGCCATGCGCTGATCGTCGACCAGCTGAATGCCCTCTCTGCCCGTTACGATGCGTTTAGCGCCGTGCGCGGCGCCGGTCTGCTGATCGGCGCCGAGCTGGCGGGACCGCTGCGCGGGAAGGCCAAAACCCTGACCAACCTGGCGGCGGAAGAGGGTGTGATCGCCCTGATTGCCGGTCCGGACGTGCTGCGCTTCGCGCCGGCGCTCAATATCCCGCTGGCAGAAATTGCGGAAGCCTTCGTGCGCCTCGATCGCGCCGTTGCCCGCTTAACCCGCTAACCGGGAGGACGGCCTGTGATGCTATTTCGTCCCGTACGGGATAACGATCTTGACGACATCGTCCGCCTTGCCGCGCGGGCGGGGGTCGGCATGACCTCCTTACCCCATGATGCCGGGCGCCTGGCCGCCCGGATCCGCCGCAGCATTGACACTTTCGCCGGCGCGCTGCCGCGCGGCCAGCAAGGCTTTCTGTTTGTGCTGGAAGACACCGCGCTGTCGCGGGTGGTGGGGGTCAGCGCCATTGAGGTGGCGGTAGGCCTGGACGAGCCGTTTTACAATTTTCGCATTCAGAAAACGGTCCGCGCCTCGAAAGCGCTGGGGGTCTACAAGCCCCAGGAGCTGCTCAATCTGAGCTATGACCACACCGGCCACAGCGAGCTGTGTACGCTGTTTCTCGACCCTGAGTATCAGCGCAACCGCAACGGTCTGCTGCTCTCCAAAGCGCGGTTTTTGTTTATCGCCGCCTTCCGCGAGTGGTTTTCGCCGCACCTGTTTGCCGAACTGCGCGGCTGCAGCGATGAGCAAGGGCAGTCGCCGTTCTGGGATGCGCTGGGCCATCACTTCTTCGAGATCCCGTTCGCCGATGCCGACCGGCTGACCGGCACCGGCATGAAAACCTTTATTGCCGAGCTGATGCCGGCGTACCCGATCTATATCTCGCTGCTGCCGGAGAATGCCCGTCAGGTCATCGGTCAGGTGCACCCCAACACCGCCCCCGCGCGGGCGATCCTCGAGAAAGAGGGGTTCAGCTGGCGCGGCTCGGTGGATATTTTCGATGCCGGTCCGGTGCTGGAGGCGGAGACCGATCAGATCCGCGCCGTGCGCGAATGCCAGTGCCTGCCGGCTCAGCAGTTGGCGGGCACGCTGTCGGCGCCGACGCTCGTCGCCAACGGTCAGTTCGACAATTTTCGGGCGCTGCTGGTGGCCCACGAAGAGCAGGTCTCACTGGACGCCGCCGCGCTGGATGCGATGCAGGTCACTGAGACCGACCGCGTTTATACGGTAACCCTGAACCCAGAGGAAAACAGATCATGGCGGTAAAAGCACAGTTCATAGCCGGGCAGTGGCAGCCGGGCAGCGGCGCAACGATGAGTAAACTGGCCCCGGAGGATCAGTCTCTGCTGTGGCAGGCGGCCAGCGCGGGGGCCGACGACGTCCAGGCGGCCTGCGCCGCGGCGCGCGCCGCGTTTTATCCCTGGTCGCACCGCCCGCTGGCCGAGCGTATTGACGTCGTACAGCGTTTCGCCGCGCTGCTGGAGACGCATAAAGAGGCGCTGGCGACCCTGATTTCCCGGGAGACCAGCAAGCCGCTGTGGGAGACCCGCACCGAAGTGCAGGCGATGATCGGCAAAGCCGCCATCTCCATCGAGGCCTATCACCAGCGGACGGGCTTTCATGAGTCGACGCTGCCGGACGGTAAAGCGCTGCTGCGCCACAAGCCGCACGGCGTGATGGCGGTCTTCGGCCCTTACAACTTCCCGGGCCACCTGCCCAACGGGCATATCATTCCGGCGCTGATCGCCGGGAATACTATCGTATTTAAACCCAGCGAGCTGACGCCGGCCACTGCGGAACTGACGGTCCAGCTGTGGCAGCAGGCGGGCGTCCCCGACGGGGTGATTAACCTGCTGCAGGGCGGGAAAGCCACCGGCCAGGCGCTGCTGGAAAACCGCGATATCGACGGCGTGCTGTTCACCGGCAGCGCAGCGGCGGGTTTCCACTTCCATCGCTACTTCGGCGGCCAGCCGGAGAAGATGCTGGCCCTCGAAATGGGCGGCAACAACGCGCTGATCGTGGCTGATGTGGCCGATGTTGATGCGGCGCTACATGTGATTATCCAGTCGGCGTTTATCTCCGCCGGACAGCGCTGCACCTGCGCACGCCGGCTGATTGTTCAGCGCGGCGAGCAGGGGGATGCGCTGCTGCGGCGGCTGGTGGAGGCCAGCGCGCAGATCCGCGCCGGGAAATGGGATGACCAGCCGGCGCCGTTTATGGGTGGGGTGATTTCCCTTGAGGCGGCGCAGAACATGCTGGCGGCGCAGCAGAAACTGGAGGCGCTTGGCGGCAAGGTGCTGCTGCGCCTGCGCCAGCCCGACCCGCACTCCACGGTGCTGACCCCGGGGATCGTCGACGTCACCGGTATCGAGGTGCCGGATGAAGAGTACTTTGGCCCGCTGCTGACGGTTATCCGTTACGACGACTTCCCGGAGGCGATTCGCCTCGCCAACCAGACCCGCTATGGCCTGGCCGTGGGGCTGATCTCCAGCGATGCGGCACAGTTTGACCAGCTGGCGGACGAGGCGCGCGCCGGGATCGTCAACTGGAACAAGCCGCTGACCGGCGCTTCCAGTAAAGCGCCGTTTGGCGGGGTGGGCGCCTCCGGCAACCACCGCGCGGCAGCGTGGTACGCCGCCGATTACTGTGCCTGGCCGATGGCCTCTCTGGTCAGCGACACGCTGACGCTTCCGGCGAACGTATCGCCGGGCCTGCCATTCTGATAACGGATCCTGTGAGGACATATGTCTGGTTTTGAAGCTAACTTTGATGGCCTGGTCGGCCCGACGCACCACTATGCCGGACTCTCCGTCGGCAATGAAGCCTCGCAAAATAACCGCGATGGTCTCTCTAACCCTAAAAAGGCGGCGCTGCAGGGGCTGTATAAAATGAAAGCCCTTGCCGATCGCGGATTCGTGCAGGGGATTCTGCCGCCGCAGCCGCGGCCGAACCTGCGTCTGCTGCGCGACCTGGGATTCGAGGGCAGCGATGAGCAGGTCATCCGCCAGGCGGCCCAGGCGGCGCCGCAGCTGCTCTCCGCCTTCAGCTCCGCCTCGTCGATGTGGACTGCCAACGCGGCGACCGTTTCGCCGTCGGCGGATAGCGCCGATGGCAAAGTTCATTTCACCGTCGCCAACCTGAACAATAAACTGCACCGCATGCAGGAGGCGCCCACCACCTCGGCGATCCTGCGCGCCACCTTCGCCGATCCGCGCTACTTCGCCCACCACGCGGCGCTGCCGCAGCATGGCGACCTCGGCGACGAAGGCGCGGCCAACCATAACCGCTTCTGCCGGGAGTACGATCGTCAGGGCGTGCAGCTGTTTGTCTACGGTCGACGCGCCAGCGGCGGGATCGCCCCGGTGAAGTATCCGGCGCGGCAGACCCTCGAGGCCAGCGAAGCGGTGGCCCGTCTGCACCAGCTGGATCCGCGCTATACGGTGTTTGCCCAGCAGGCGCCGCAGGCTATCGATCGCGGCGTGTTTCATAACGACGTTATCGCGGTCAGCAATCGCCATGTGCTGTTCCACCATCAGCAGGCGTTTGTCGATCAGTCGACAGTATTGGCGACGCTGCGGGCAAAAAGCGACAGTCTCGATATTCCGTTTACCAGCGTGGAAGTGCCGGACGAGCGGGTGTCGCTCGATGACGCGGTGGCCTCCTATCTGTTCAACAGCCAGCTGCTGAGCAAACCCGACGGCAAGATGCTGATTGTGGTGCCAGAGGAGTGCCGCCAGCGGGAAAACGTCTGGCGTTACCTGAGCGATCTCGCGGCCGACAGCGCGTCGCCGATCGATGAAGTGGCGGTTTTTGACCTGCGGGAAAGCATGCGCAACGGCGGCGGCCCGGCCTGCCTGCGGCTGCGGGTGGTGCTCAACGAGTCTGAACGTAAGGCGGTCAACGCCCACAGCCTGATGAACGACGAACGTTACCAGCAGCTGACGGCGTGGGTGGAAAAACATTACCGTGACCGGCTGCACGCCCGCGATCTGGCAGACCCGCAGCTGCTGCGCGAGGTTTATCAGGCGCTGGATGAGCTGACGCAGATCCTGCGTCTGGGCGCTGTCTATGATTTTCAGCGTTAAGGAGCGGCAGATGGAGCATCTGGTTAACGATTTACTGCACTGCCGCCTGCAGGCGTGGACCTTTCCGGCGGACATCAAGGCCCGCTGGCTGGGCGAGGGCATCCTGCAGTTGCTGCCGGCCACGCCGTGGCGTCAGGCGACGATCCTCTCCGCTGGCGTCCATGGCAATGAGACCGCGCCGACCGAGCTGCTGCTGCAGCTGACTCACGATCTGAGCCAGGGGCGGCAGCCGCTCACCCAGGCGCTGCTGATCGTTTTTGGTAACCTGCCGGCGATCCGCGCCGCGCGTCGCTATCTGCACAACGACCTCAATCGCCTGTTCGGCGGCCGCCATCTGGCGGTCACCCCGGGCAATGAGTCGCGGCGGGCTTTTGCTCTCGAGCAGGCGGTGCAGGCCTTCTATCGCGCCGCCGATGCGGCGGGGCCGGTCAGCCGTAGTCATCTCGATATGCATACCGCCATTCGCGGGTCGCTGTATCGCCAGTTTGCGCTGCTCCCGGCCCACGAGGAGGATTTTTCGCCCGGCTTCTATCAGCTGCTGCAGGCCAGCGGGATGGACGCCATCGTGCGCCATACCGAAGCGGGCGGGACCTTCACCCACTTCACCTGCGAAAAGTTCGCCGCGCAAAGCGCCACCCTTGAGCTGGGAAAAGTGATGCCGTTCGGCGCCAACGATCTTAGCCTGTTCGCCGCCGCCGACGCGGCGATCCGGGCCTGGATTTCTGACGCGCCGCTGCCGGTGCGCGATAAAGCGCCGGTGGATTACTTCCTGGTCGAGGAGAGCATCATCAAGCGCGAAGGGGAATTTACGCTCAATCTGGCGGCCAACGTCGAGAACTTCACCGCGCTCCCGGCAGGGTATGAGATCGCCCGCCAGGCAGAGAAACGGTGGGTGGTGCAGGCCCGGGCCCCCTATATCCTCTTTCCCAATGCCGGGGTCGCTACCGGCCAGCGCGCCGGGCTGCTGCTCCGCGCCGCGGCGCTTCACCTCCCGCAACCAGCCTGAGGAAACACCATGACTGAACATCAACATCAGGCGCCATCTGCCGCCGGAGGTGAAGGCGCGTCACAGCTTAAGCGCGGGCTTGGCGCCCGCCATATCCAGATGATTGCCCTCGGCGGCGCCATCGGCACCGGGCTGTTTATGGGGGCGGGGCGCAACATCGCCGTCGCCGGCACCTCGATCCTGGTTATCTATGTGCTGGTCGGGTTCTTTACCTATATGGTGATGCGGGCGATGGGGGAGCTGCTGCTCACTCGCCATGACTACCGCTCGTTTGCCGACTTTGTCGGCGAGTATCTCGGACCGCAGGCCAGCTTTTATCTCGGCTGGACCTACTGGCTGAGCTGGGTGGTGACCTGCATCGCCGACGTGGTGGTGTGCGGGAGCTATATGCAGTACTGGTTCCCCGAGCTGTCGGCGTGGATGCCGGCCCTCAGCATGCTGGCTATCCTGTTCCTGCTCAACCTGCTGTCGGTGAAGATGTTTGGCGAGGCGGAGTTCTGGTTCGCCCTGATCAAGGTGATCACCATTATCGCCCTGATCGTCACCGGCGGCTGGATGATTGCCACCGGCTGGACCTCTCCGGACGGCGTGACGGCTTCCCTGAGCCATCTCACCGACCCGACGGCCTTTATGCCTCACGGTATCACCGGCTTTTTCGCCGGCTTCCAGATAGCGATCTTCTCCTTTACCGGTATCGAACTGCTGGGGACGATGACGGCGGAGACCCGCGATCCGCAGCGCATTTTGCCCAAGGCGATCAATGCGCTGCCGCTGCGGATTATCATCTTCTATCTGCTGTCGATGGTGGTGATCATCGCTGTCGCCTCCTGGCCGGGGGTGTCGGCGGAGACCAGCCCCTTCGTAACGCTGTTTGCCAAAGCCGGGCTGCCCGCGGCGGCGGCGGTGATTAATTTCGTGGCGCTGACCTCGGCGATGTCCTCGGCCAACAGCGGGGTCTTCTCCAGCACCCGCATGCTGTACGGCCTGTCGGTGGAGAAGCATGCGCACTGGCAGTTCCGCATTCTGTCGCGCAGCACCCGCATTCCGGTGCGCAGCCTGCTGTTCTCCTGCTTCTGCATGCTGATCGGTACGCTGCTGCTGTTCCTGGTGCCGAATGTGATGACCCTGTTCACCATCGTCTCGACCCTGGCGGCGATTATGGTGGTGTTCAGCTGGGGGATGATCCTCGCGGCCTATCTGGTTTATCGCCGTCAGCGTCCGGACCTGCATGCCGGGTCGATCTTTAAGATGCCCTTTGGCGTGGTGATGAGCTGGGTGAGCCTGCTGTTCTTCGCCTTCGCCATCTTCATCATGATCTTTGACCCGGACACGCTGCTGGCGCTGCTGGCTTCTCCGCTGTGGTTTATCGCGCTGTGGGCCTTCTGGAAGCTGAAGCAGCGGCGCGAAGGGCAGCTTCAGCTGGACAATCAGAGCGCCTGACACCCGCCGGCCCTGGCGGCCGGCTAAGGGGTGTGGCCAGGGCGTCTTAGCCGTTGTTCCCGTTCGTCTGCCCGGTGGCGGCTGGCGCCTTACCGGGCCTACTGTCTTACTGAGCCTGGGATGAGCGGTTTCCCCCGCGGCGTGATCCCCCCTGTAGGCCCGCGCAAGCGCAGCGCCCGGGCAAGATGGTCGGCGCCGAGGTAGCCCGGACCGGCTGCGGTCAGGCGCTTTCCGCCCGGGAGCGCGCCGCGCCAGGGACAGATTTCATCCGGCTGGCGCAGAATATCGCCAGCAGCGAAATCGCCACCGTCACGCCCAGGTAGACGGCCACCGGTCGCCAGTCACCATCGTATTTCGCCAGCAGACCGGTGGCGATAAGCGGCGCGGTGCCCCCGGCCAGCGCGGCGCCCAGCTGGTAGCCGAGGGTGATCCCGGTATAGCGCACATTGGCGCTGAATATCTCTGAGCACAGGGTGCCCAGCACCGCGGTCACCGGCGCCCACAGGATGCCGAAGGCAACAATCGTCGCCAGCATAATGCCCCAGCTGGTGCCGGTGTCGAGCAGCAGGAACCACGGGACGATAAACAGCCCCAGCAGCACCACGCTCAGGGTGTACATTTTTTGCCGGCCCACCTTGTCGGACAGCAGCCCCATCAGCGGGATCATCACGGTGGCCACCAACGCGCCCAGGGTGACGGATTCCAGCGCCTGCGACTTCTGATAGCTCAGGGTGGTGGTGGCGTAACTGACCACAAAGGTGGAGAAGATATAGAAGGGGGCGGTCTCCACCACTTTCAGACCCGCGGCGATCAGCACTTCCCGCCAGTGGTGTTTGAGCGTCTCGCGCAGCGGAGCCTTCGCCACCTGGCCAGACTGTTTCACCTGCTTAAAGGCGGGCGTTTCGTCGATGTCTTTGCGGATCCACAGGCCGAGGAAAACGAGGACGGAGCTGAGCAGGAACGGAATGCGCCAGCCCCAGGCGAGAAACTGCGCCTCATCGAACAGGGTCATCAGCGAGACGATGAAGGTTGCCATCAGCATGCCGATGGTCACGCCGGCCTGGGGAATACTGCCGAAAAAGCCTTTCCGCTTTTCCGGGGCGTATTCGTAGGCCAGCAGCAGCGCGCCGCCCCATTCGCCGCCGATACCCATGCCCTGAATAATGCGCAGGGTAATCAGCAGGGCCGGCGCCCACAGGCCCACCATCTCGTAGGTGGGCAGCAGGCCAATGGCCACCGTGGCGCTGCCCATCAGCGACAGGGTGAGCACCAGCGTCTTCTTGCGACCGATGCGATCGCCGATATGGGCGAAAATGACTCCGCCGATGGGGCGGATAAAAAAGGTGAGCGAAAAGGAGAGCCAGGAGAGGATCAGACCAATGACCGGGTCGACCATCGGAAAGAAGATTTTGTTAAACACCAGCGCGGCGGCGGTGCCATAGAGAAAATAATCGAACCATTCGATGGCGCTGCCGGTCAGGCTCGCGATCAGTACCTTCTTGTTTTTCTGCAGAATGGATGCAGTGTTGCTTGCTGGATTGCTCATTACGAAACGTTCTCCCGCCACGGTAAAAGGTCAGGTGTCACTCTGTGCGTGCAGGGTGCAACCTGATGTGAAAAAGGTTGTGCAATTGTTAAGCAACTTAGAGTTGATGGTTACAATTGGCAAGTTATCCCTCGGCAATGCGGGCAAGAAAACGCGCTTTTATCTGGTGTAACCGCGAGGTAAATTTTTATTTTCCACCTGTTTTTGCTGTTTTTTGTTATTTTCATGGTCAGTTATTCAGGTGCAACCTGCGTGTTTTTAGATGTTTCTTGTTATTTCAAAATAGTTACAAATCAGCGTCGCTTTGCGCCCCGGCAGGCGGCGTTTATGATGGCCAGACTATTCTCTCTGCGCGGCTGAGAGGTGATTAAGGAGATCAGAATGGCAGAACACTTTCCCCCGCTGTCGGCGACGACGCTGGCGGCGGCAAACCTGACCGGCGGCTGGCTGGCGCAAAACGATCTGGCGACGCTGACCGCGCCGCCGGCGGTGGATGTGGTGGTGCTGGCTGGCAACGCCGTGATCCCTACCATCGACGCCGCCTGCCGACTGGCGGTGGAGCAGGAGGTTCCGCTGCTGATCAGCGGCGGCGTAGGGCACTCTACCGGTTTTCTGTATGAGGCGGTGCGCGAAGATCCGCGCTACCGTTCGCTCGCGGTGGAGGGGCGTCCGGAAGCGCATATTCTGGCTGATATTGCGCATGACTTCTGGCACATTCCTCGCCCGCGGCTGGTGGTGGAGGATCGGTCGACCAACTGCGGCGAAAACGCGCGCTTTACTCGCACAATGCTGGAGAGTCGGGGGATCCCCCATCGTCGCGGGATCGTCATTCAGGACCCCACCATGCAGCGGCGGACGATGGCCACCTTCGCCCGCGTCTGGCAGGGGGCGACGACGCCGCCGCAGTGGCTGAGCTTTCCCGGCTGCACGCCGGTGCTGCAACAGACCGACGGCCAGCTGGGGTTCGTGGGCGGCGGGGCGGGGCTGTGGCCGGTGACCCGCTACCTGGCGCTGCTGCTCGGCGAACTGCCGCGTCTGCAGGATTCCCCTGAAGGGTACGGTCCACGGGGGAAAGACTTTATCAGCCACGTGACTTTCCCGCCGGAGATCCTCGACGCCTGGCGACAGCTGCGGGAGGATGACCGGCTCGCCGGGGCGCTGCAGGCCCGCATCCTCGGCTGATAAATGCCCGTTTGCGGCAGATTTATCGCAAACGGGCAATTTGTGTTATTGAAATGTAACCTCAACCGGGTATTTTTGGCCCGGTTTTATGAATCAGCTCACAAAACTGCGCCAACGTGCTGCGAAGCCACGGCTTATCCGCCCGATATTTAACAAAAAAAACACTTGTTAAATACAAATGCACCACAGGAGCAGCCATGACAGCACCCGTTCAACACCAGATGTATATTGATGGCCAGTTCGTTTCCGGTCACGGCGACGGCTGGATCGACGTGCTTAACCCGGCGACCGAAGCGCTGCTGTCGCGGATCCCGGACGGGACCGCGGAAGAGGCGCGGCTGGCGATTGACGCGGCGGAGCGCGCCCAGCCGGCCTGGGAGGCGCTGCCGGCCATTGAGCGCGCGGGCTGGCTGCGCAAAATTGCCGCCGGCATCCGTCAGCGTGCCGATGACATCGCCGGGCTGATCGTCGCTGAAGGCGGCAAGATCCAGCAGCTGGCGGCGGTGGAGGTGGCGTTCACCGCCGACTATCTCGACTACATGGCCGAATGGGCGCGGCGTTATGAAGGGGAGATCGTGCAGAGCGACCGTCCCGGGGAAAATATCCTTGTCTTCAAACGCGCGCTGGGGGTGACCACCGGGATCCTGCCGTGGAACTTCCCGTTTTTTCTTATCGCCCGCAAGCTGGCGCCGGCGCTGATCACCGGAAATACCATCGTCATTAAGCCCAGCGAATTCACGCCCAATAACGCTATTGCTTTCGCCGAGATCGTCCACCAGGTTGGGCTGCCGAAAGGGGTCTTTAACCTGGTGCTCGGCCGTGGGGAAACCGTCGGCCAGGAGCTGGCCGGCAATCCGAAGGTGGCGATGGTCAGCATGACCGGCAGCGTGGCGGCGGGGGAGAAAATCATGGCCGCCGCGGCGAAAAATATCACCAAAGTGTGCCTTGAGCTTGGCGGCAAAGCGCCGGCCATCGTCATGGACGATGCGGATGTGGAGCTGGCGGTGAAGGCGGTGGTGGACTCGCGGGTGATCAACACCGGGCAGGTGTGCAACTGCGTCGAGCGGGTCTATGTTCAGCAGGGGATTTACGACCGCTTCGTCAACCGCCTCGGCGAGGCGATGAAGGCCGTGCAGTTTGGCGACCCGGCGGCGCGGGATGACATCGCGATGGGGCCGCTGATCAACGCTGCCGCGCGGGATCAGGTGGCGCGCAAAGTGGCGAAGGCGGTGGCGCAGGGGGCGCGGGTAGCGCTGGGCGGTCAGCCGCTGGAGGGGAAAGGCTATTTTTATCCGCCGACCCTGCTGCTGGATGTGCGTCAGGAGATGGATATTATCCATGAGGAAACCTTCGGTCCGGTGCTGCCGGTGGTGGCGTTTTCGACGCTCGATGAAGCGCTGGCGATGGCCAATGACAGCGATTATGGCCTCACCTCCTCAATCTACACCCGCGATCTCAACGTGGCGATGAAGGCGATTAAGGGGCTGAAGTTCGGCGAAACCTATATCAACCGCGAGAACTTTGAGGCGATGCAGGGATTCCACGCCGGCTGGCGTAAATCAGGGATCGGCGGCGCAGATGGCCGCCATGGCCTGAATGAGTACCTGCAGACCCAGGTGGTCTATCTGCAGGCCTGAGACGCTCAATGCAGAATCGGCGGGCAGCGCAGGCTGTCCGCCGTTCACTTAGCGGGCAAATTTCTCCAGCACGCGGATCAGCTGGGTGACAAAACCGTATTCGTTGTCGTACCAGGCGACGGTTTTCACCAGCTGTACGCCGCCGGCCTCCACAATCTCCAGCTGGGTGGCATCGTAGATTGAACCGAAATGGCTGCCGATGATATCGGAAGAGACAATCTCTTCTTCGGTATAGCCAAAGGATTCATTGCCCTCAGCCGCCTGCTTCATCGCTTGATTAACCTCATCCGCAGTCACCTTTTTCTCCAGCACCGACACCAGCTCTGTCACTGAGCCGGTTTTGGTCGGTACGCGCTGGGCATGGCCTTTCAGCTTGCCGCTCAGGGCGGGGATCACCAGGCCGATAGCTTTGGCCGCGCCGGTGGTGTGCGGGATGACGTTTTCCGCCGCCGCCCTGGAGGCGCGCAGATCTTTACCGCGCGGCCCGTCCACCAGCGACTGGGTGCCGGTATAGGCGTGGATGGTGGTCATGGTGCCTACGGTGATGCCGAAGGCGTCCTGCAGCACTTTGGCCATTGGCGCCAGGCAGTTGGTGGTGCAGGAGGCGACGGAGATGATGGTGTCATCCGCCGTCAGGGTGTCATCGTTGACGTTATAGACGATGGTTTTCATCTCGCCGGCGGGGGCCGAAATCAGTACCTTGCGTGCGCCGGCCTGAAGATGGGCCTGCGATTTCTCTGCCGAGGTGTAGAACCCGGTACACTCCACAATCACTTCCGCGCCCGCCGCCTGCCACGGAATATGCTGCGCCTCTTTTTCGGCATACACGGTGATGGTCTTGCCGTTGACGATCAGCGCATCTTCCGTGAAGTCGACGCTCCACGGGAAGGGGCCGTAGTTTGAATCATGCTTTAACAGGTAGGCCAGCACTTTTGGCGAGGTGAGGTCGTTGATGGCCACCACCTCGAGGCTGCTGTCGACTTCTAATAAACGGCGTAACACCAGACGTCCGATACGACCAAAACCATTAATCCCAAGTTTACTCATGGATATTCTCCGGTTGGTAAAACGACTCGATGTGATAAAACTTCTCCAGGCTTAGTCCTGACTGGCAGCCAGGTCAACTGACAATCTGTGCGGTTCGCTGTCAGGCCCACAGCATGAGGCAAAAAAGTGGATGTTTTGGCGGACTTTTTTATCCGTGACGGCAGGAAATAATTTTTGTTACCGGAGATGAGGGCGCAGCCTGCTGGCGAAGCGGTGAAAAGCGTCTATGCTTAACTATTGAATAGCTTAGTAAAATGTTGACATTAGATGAAGGGAGAACTTATGGGATTCTGGAGAATCGTTTTTACTATCATTCTGCCGCCGCTGGGGGTTCTGCTGGGGAAAGGTTTCGGCTGGGCGTTTATTCTCAACATTATTTTGACCCTGCTGGGCTATATTCCAGGCCTGATCCACGCCTTTTGGGTGCAGACCCGCGATTAAGAGCTGGCCCCGCAAACCAGACTTCCCCCCGGGACCCGCTCAGGGGGGAATCAGGCTCTCTTTATACAGCAGCCTGTTATCCTTCGACCAGTAGTGGCGAGTCTCCTCGTCCAGGTCGACGCTCCACTTAAACACCCCGGCGCTGGCGAGATCCTTACAGTATTGTTCAAAGTTGATGGCGCCGGCAAAATGGCGGATGACCGCAGCCGAGGTCAGCTGCTGGTTGGGGGCGCTGCGCACGCGCAGCAGGCTGCGGGCGCTTTTTATCGTGATCACCTTGTCGTTTGCCATCACGAAATTCATATTGCCGGTGGAGACAAAGTAGATGTAACACGAGACCTGGTGCCGACGTAGTTCATTGGCGAAGGTGGCAAAATCGGCATCTGCACGCACTTGCTCAAAAAAATAACCCAGCCTGGCCAGCAGTTCCATTTCTATCCTTATTGTATTGCTGTGTGCGGCTTTGGCCGGTAGCGGCAGAAACCATTCACGAAGTTACTTATTCGTATTTTAATAATATAGCCGCGTTATATTAATGGTTATTTGATGACTGGAACACCGTTTCAAGTGTTACAATCTATTGCAATCGTTTGCCTGCACGGCCCATCTGATGGTGAGGACATGGCGAGACGGGGAAATCCATGCCGGCGATGAAGGTCGCCGGCGGGAAAACGGGATTACTTCTGGATCAGATAGCGAATGGTCGGGCCATCCTGCTGAATATCCAGCACCGTATAGCCATGGTTCCTGGCATCGAGCGGAATGTTATTGATCGACTGCGGACAGTCGCTGATCACTTCGAGGATCTCGCCTTTTTGCAGGGAGGGCATCGCCTCCAGGGTGGCGACCGCCGGATAAGGGCAGGGCTCGCCGACCATGTCCAGGCGATAATCAGGGATGATGTTTTTCATGCACTCTCCTTCACGGTCCGGACCGCTGCCGACTGGCGGCGGAAAAAATGTCTCTCCCAGGCGATCACCAGCAGCAGGGCGATCAGCAGCAGCAGATAGGTCGCCAGCAGTCCGCCGAAGGGACCAAAAGCGTTCAGCAGGTTGACCTTTTGCCAGTGGGTGGCGAGCGGGGCGGCGATATCGTCCCAGCACCAGGCGAGCAGCGTGGAGCCGATGACGTTGCCCAGCCCCACCCACCAGTAGTGAACCTGGCCTTCCACCGCCCGGTACATCCAGCCGGTCTCACAGCCGCCGGCCAGCACGATGCCAAAGCCGAACAGTAGCCCGCCGATCGCCGCGTTGGGACCGGCCCACATGATTTTCGGCGCCATCCCCAGTTGCACATAGCTGAAGATGCCGATGGCGCTCGCCGCCATGCCGAAGATTATCGCCTTCGCCATCACCGTCCGGCCGGTGATCCACATATCGCGAAAGGCGGAGGTAAAGCAGATCTGCGCTCGCTCGATAAGCAGACCGAAGCCGATGCCGAACAGCATCGCCAGGCCGAGCGCAGGGTGGTCTGCGGCGGTGAGCAGGCCCCAGCCGATCATGGCGAAAAAGACCACCATGCCCAGGCGGAAACGGCGGCGTGCCTGCAGCGGTTTTTGGGTTAACGGCGAAGCGGCGGATACCTTTTGCATTTTTACCGGGATGCGAAATAGAGGCAGCAGGGTGAAGCGAGCGCCAAACCAGGAGCCGATGGCGGTGGCGATGGCAAACAGCCAGGCGTGCAGGGAGAACTGCGGAATGCCGGTGAAAAACGCCGCCAGATTGCAGCCCATCGCCAGCCGCGCGCCGAACCCGGCGATGATGCCCCCGGCCACGGCCTGCACTATGCGGATCCGGCTGCGTGGCAAGCGCAGTTTGACGTTATTGGCCCACAATGCCGCGGCCAGGCAGCCGCCGAACATGCCGATGATCATCCTGCCGTCGATGCGGGTCAGCGGCGTCCCGTCGAGATGGATCAGCTGATAATAGCCCCACTGTTCGCTGTGGACCCCAAGCAGCTGCAGCAGCTGGCCACCCCAGCGGGTAAATTCGCCGGTCACCGCCCAGAAGGTGCCGGTGATGCCAAAATAGTAGGTTGAGAGAATGCCCGCGGCGATGACCGCCGGGACGGGAGACCAGAACCGGATAAGCCAGGCCTGTTTGAAGGATTGCCATGTCATAAAAATGCCTCTGAACTCAGAAGGTATTAACGGTCGATGACCGACCGAAGGGGGCACATAGTATCCGCCTTAGCGCCTGCTTTCTCTGTTTTGGATCAAGACCCTACGCCTGCGCCAGCACCGCAAGCAGCGCCAGCAGCGCGGGCAGCGCCTGAATATAGAGAATTTTGCGGCTGGCGGTCAGCGCGCCGAATATCCCGGCGGCCAGCACGCAGGCGAGGAAAAAGATCACCACCTGCACGCCCGATGCCCCCAGCCACAGCCCCCATGCCAGGCCGGCGGCCAGGAAACCGTTATACAACCCCTGGTTGGCCGCCAGCACCCGGCTTTCCCGGGCGAAATCGGCGCTGAGGTTAAAGGCCCGGCGCCCGGCGGGAGCTTCCCAGAAAAACATCTCCAGCACCAGGATGGCGAGATGAATAATAGCGACCAGCGCAACGAGGAGAGTGGCTAACACAGCAGTCCTTAATCAATAAGATGAATGTGTCAGCAGTATAGCCGCTGGCGCTCACCAGGCGAGAGGGCGACTGCTATAGTGCTTATAGCATCATGTTTGCCTGCCGCGAAAAGCGTCGGTGTATCTGATTGCCCTTTGGTTTAGCTTCGCGGTGATAGTATGCCGGGTTCTTTTTTTACAGGTGTGGCGTAGGTTACTGAATGTTAAATAAATTATGGATTTTGTTATCCGGGCTATTGTTGGTTGCCATGCCGTCGGCGCAGGCCGGGGAATTCAATCTTTATTCGATGAATACCGGCTCCTATGTTTATCACATGACCGGTAACCACGGACAATATAACGAGCATTTCAACAACAACTTTTTCTCGGTGGAGCGCAAGTTTTCAGCGGATTCAAAATACAGCGCGCTGGTCGGCACCATGAAAAACAGCTTCGACGATCGCTGTCTGACCCTCGGCGTGCGCCGCGACTGGCTGAAAAACGACACCGGCTGGCTGCTGAAAGGCGTGTATGCCTATACCGGGGAATTTTTCTTTGACGCTTTCAGCCACTGCGGCGACTCAGGCACCTACCGCACCGCCAAAAAAATCACCGGCGTCGGTTTTTCGCCCTATATCTATCATGGTCTGCAATACAACTTTACCGATTACTTCGGCGTCGAGGGCGGGATTATTATACCGGCGATCTTCGTGATGAGTATTCAGTGGAGCTTTCGCTAAGCGCCTGGATCAGCCTGAAAAAGAAGAGGCCACGCTGGGTGGCCTGCTCATGGTGCCTTGACGGCAGGGATTAATGGAAACCGAGACGGATCAGATCTAACGGGCAGAAGCGTCCCTCGCAGCCGTCGATTTCCACGCAGTCCGCCCGACGCAGCTGCTCGGCGGTTTTCCCCTCGCCATGGATCGCTTTAATCACGCCCGTCGTACCGTTACCAGCGATCATGACCATACTGCCGGTAGCAATAGCGTTACGATTACGGTCATAGGTTTTCATGGTCTCCTCCTCAATAAACCAGGGTAAGCAATGATTAAGCGGCCAAATTAATACCGCTTCCCGCCTAAAAAAGTTTTGAGGAATATCAAAATTATTTTAATAGTGACGATAAAAGCACAGCCAGAAGGCCAGATCGTCGCGCGATGCGCTTGGTCAGCACGCCGGGTATGACTCAGGCATGCTGCCCGAAATATGTCCGTCAGATGACGGTTTTGCGGCAGGATTATTAACCTTGCCAGTCCGCGAAAAATAGCGAAATATGGCGCTATCTGGGCATCAACGGTGCCAGTGCCTGTCCTGAGGGAGCCATGAGTCAAGACGTCACCGCGAAGATGTTAAAGCCCGATTTTGATATGGAAGTGTCCGGCCTGGTGTATGGCTATCTGTTTCACGAAGATCACCCCCCACAGCCTATTGCCTCTGCTGAGGTATGCGCCAGCTATCAGGCGCTGGCTGACGATAAGGCCTTTATCTGGCTGCATCTTAATCTCAATCACGCCACCGCCGAAAAATGGCTAATCAGTCACTTTCCCGTGGCGGACTTTTTCTTTGAGGAGATCCGCAGCGGCTCGCATACCACCCGTATTGAACGGCAAGGGGAAAATCTGTTCGCCGTGCTTAACGACGTGCTGTTTCGTCCGCAAGACACCAGCGCGGAAACCGCCACGCTGTGGCTCTACTGTAGCCCGAAGCTGGTGGTGACAGCGCGTTTCAAACCATTGCGGTTTATCGAATGGATGCTGCCGCGTCTGCATACGCTTAAGGTGCATACCTCCGCTGAACTGCTGGCCTTTTTGCTGGAGGAGCAGGAGGAGGTGCTGGAGCAGGTGGTGCGCCAGGCCAGCCGCCACGTCGACCTGATTGAAGAGCGACTCCTGAGCAATCACGTGCAGCGTAATCGGGCCGATCTGGCGCGGCTGCGGCGGATGCTGCTGCGTTTTCAACGGCTGCTGGCGCCGGAACCGGCGGCAATGTTCCGGCTGCTTAACCGGCCGCCAGCGTGGATGGATCGCGCGGTGGTGCAGGCATTTCGTCAGTTCACCGAAGAGTTTAGCGTGGTGCTTAATGACCTGTCCGGCCTGATCGAGCGCATCAGCCTGCTGCAGGAGGAGATCGGCGCCCGCCAGCTGGAGCAGAGTAACCGCACCCTCTACACCCTGACGGTGATCACGGTCCTCGCGCTACCGATTAACATTGTGGCCGGTTTCTTCGGCATGAACGTCGGCGGGATCCCGCTGGCGAGCAATCACCACGGGTTTATCCTGCTGGTGGTGATTGTCGGCATCTTTACCCTCGGCGCCGGCTACCTGGCGTTCCGCCGGCGTGACGATCTGTAGTCAGTGCCGCGCGTCAACTGAGGCTGCGCAGGGCGGCTATCAGCCCTGCGACACCGCGCTCCAGCTTCTCGCGTGGACAGCCGACGTTGAGACGCAGAAAGCCATTGCCTTCGGGTCCATAGGTATATCCCGGCATAATCGCCACCTTCTGCCCGGCGATCAGCGCCTGCTGCAGTGCGCGGTCGTCAATGTTGAGGGGGCGCAGGTCGATCCACGCCAGGTAGGTGGCCTCCGGCGGCTGCCAGCGTAGCGCAGGAAAGGCGCGATTGAGCGTATCAGCCACAAAGCTCAGGTTCTCCTGCAGGTAGTCGCGCAGGGCGTTGAGCCAGGGCGCCCCATCGCGGTAGGCGGCGATATGAGCCAGCAGCGCCGGCACCGAGGGCGACGAGAGTCCATCGCGCGCTTTCAGCGCCTGCAGATAGCTGTCGCGGCAGTTTGCCTCAGGGATAAAGCCATAGGCCCCGGTAAAGGCCGGAATATTGAAGCTCTTTGATCCGGAGGTGAACAGCGCCCACGGCCCCTGAGCCACCTCGCTCCACGGGATATGACGGTGGTCGCCCCAGGTCATGTCCATATGAATTTCGTCGCTAATCACCCTGACGCCATGCTTTTGGCACAGCGCCGCCATGGTCTGGAGCTCCTCGCGGCGCCAGACTTTGCCCGTTGGGTTGTGCGGGCTGCAGAGCAGCAGCAGGGTATTCTTCGGCTCCGCCAGAGCCGCTTCCAGGCGCGCCATATCGCAGTGCCATTGATTGTTCGTCAGGGTCAGTGGCACCGGGGCGATCTGTCGGCGGTTAGCGGTGATAGTGTTATAGAACGCATCGTAGGCGGGAGTATGGACGACGACGCCGTCGCCTTCTTGCGACCACTGGCGGATGGTTTCCGCCACCATATAAATAACCGACGGTCCGTAAACCACCGTTTGCGGATCGATGACGCTGTGAAAGCGGCTGGCGTACCAGTGGGCAATCGCCCCGAGAAACGCCTCGTTCTGCCAGCGGCTGTAGCCGAACACGCCGTGGGCCAGCCGCCGGCTGACGGCGTCGAGAATGCAGGGCGCGGTGGCGAAATCCATATCGGAGATGGTGAACGGCAGCAGGTCGGGGACGCCAAATCGGTCGGCGACATAGTCCCACTGCGTGCACCAGGTTCCGTGGCGGTCGATGGGTATGGAAAAATCAAACATTGGAACTTCCTTAGCGAGGGTCCCCTTCCGTGCCGGAAGGGGACCGGTGGGATCAGGCCTGAACGGTATTCATCAGCGTGGCCATTTCATCTTTTACCGACTGCACCTGCGGGCCAATCACCACCTGCAGATTATGCTGGTTGAGCTGAACCACCCCGATGGCGCGGTGGGCTTTCAGCGCGGCAGCGTCCACTTTGCTCATATCGTGTACCGACAGACGCAGACGGGTAATGCAGTTATCCAGCGAGACAATGTTGTCGGCGCCGCCGAGGGCCGCCAGAATCGCCGGCACGTTATACCCGGATTTACCAATGGTGCCAGCGACCGCTTTCTCCACGCTGGCGGCGGTGTCGATATCGCGGCCCGGCGTTTTCAGATTGAAGCGGGTGATGGCGAAGCGGAAGATGGCATAGTAGGCCGCAAACCAGATTGCCGCCACCACCGGCACCAGATACCACTTGGTCGCCAGACCATGCAGGATGCCAAACACCACGAAGTCGATAATATTGCCGTCGGTGTTGCCGATGGTGACGCCGAGCACCGCCATGATGGTAAAGCCGAGACCGGTCAGCAGGGCGTGGATGACATACAGGACCGGCGCCACGAACAGGAACAGGAACTCCAGCGGCTCGGTGGTGCCGCCCACCACGCAGGCGATCACCCCGGAGATCAGCAGGCCTTTAATTTTATGCCGGTTTTCCGGACGGGCGCAGTGGTACATCGCCAGCGCGGCGCCCGGCAGACCGCCGAGGAAGGCTGGCATCTTACCCTGCGACAGGAAGCGGGTGGCGTTTTCGGCGAAGCCGTGGGTGGTCGGGCAGCTCAGCTGCGCCTGGAAGATGGTCAGCGCGCCGCTGACGCTGTGGCCGCAGACGTCGAGGGTGCCGCCGGCTTCCGTGAAGCGGATCAGCGCCACCAGGATGTGGTGCAGGCCAAACGGCAGCAGCAGTCGCTCGCCGGTGCCGAAGATCATCGGCCCAAAATCGCCGGCGCTATTGATCATCTTCCCGAGGGCGTTGATCCCCATGGCGAAGACCGGCCACACCAGCGGGATCGCCAGCCCGACCAGACCCAGCACCACGGTGGTGACGATCGGCACGAAGCGGGTGCCGCCGAAGAAGGCCAGGGCGTCCGGCAGGCGAATGTTGTGAAAGCGCTCATGCAGCAGCCAGACGATAATCCCGGCGATAACCGCCCCGAGGATCCCGGTATCGATCGATGGAATACCGATGATGTTCTGGATATTGTTGGCCTTAAGGATCGAGGCGTCGGTGGTGGGCAGAATGCCTTTCGCCGTCAGCCAGAAGTTGACCGCCAGGTTCATGACCGCGTAGCCGACAAAACCGGCGAAGGCGGCGACGCCTTTGTTCTCCCGCGCCAGCCCCAACGGGATGGCGATACAGAACATCACCGGCAGGAAGCTGAAGGCAAAGGAGCCGACTTTGCTCATCCAGATAAAGATGGCCTGCAGCAGCGGCATATCCAGCCACGGCAGCAGGGTCAAAACATCGTGACTGCTTAACGAGCTGCCGATCCCCAGCATGATCCCGCAAAACGAGAGCAACGCCACGGGCAGCATAAAGGTTTTTCCCAGCTGCTGGAAAAATTCCCACAAGGTGATTTTTGGTGCGGTTTTCGCCGTCATAGCACGGTTCCTGATTCTCAAGTGGTCGGGAAGAACTAACGCCACGGCAAGATAAAACGTTTTACCACTTTTTAGTGCGATAAAAATCACATATTCAAGCGATAATAAGGTTTATAAAGATCGCACAATGATAAAACGTTTTATCGACAGGCAAGGGAGTCAGCCAGCAGGTTATGGCAATCGCAAAAAAGATCACCATCAATGATGTAGCGCTGGCCGCCGGCGTCTCCGTGAGCACCGTTTCGCTGGTGCTGAGCGGCAAAGGGCGCATCTCCAGCGCCACCGGCGAGCGGGTTAATCAGGCCATCGAGCAGCTGGGATTTGTGCGCAACCGTCAGGCCGCCTCGCTGCGCGGCGGACAGAGCGGGGTGATTGGCCTTATCGTCAGCGATCTCTCTAAACCGTTCTATGCCGAGTTAACCGCCGGCCTCACCGATGCCCTGGAGAGGCAGGGGAAAATGGTGTTTCTTACCCAGGGGGGACGCAGCGGCGAGAAGATGGCACAGCGGTTTGATACGCTGGCGGCGCAGGGGGTGGACGGGGTGATCATCGCCGGGGCCATCGACCGCGGCAGCGAGCTGCGCGAGCGGGCGGCGGAGGCGAGGGTGCCGCTGGTGTTCGCTTCCCGCGCCAGCTACCTCGACGATGTCGACCTGATCCGCCCGGACAACATGCAGGCGGCGCAGCTGGTGACCGAGCATCTGATCCGCCGCGGCCATCAGCGGATCGCCTGGCTTGGCGGCCAGAGCTCGTCGCTGACCCGCGCCGAGCGGGTCGGCGGCTATTGCGCCACCTTGCTGAAATACGGTCTGCCGTTTCACAGCGAATGGGTGCTGGAGTGCGAGTCGAGCCAGAAGCAGGCGGCGGAGGCGATGACCGCGCTGCTGGGGCAAAATCCGACCATCACCGCGGTGGTGTGCTACAACAACGTGGTGGCGACCGGCGCGTGGTTCGGTCTGCTGCGGGCTGGAAGGCAGAGCGGGGAAGATGGCGTCGACAGCTACTTCGAGCAGCGGGTGGCGCTGGCGGCGTTCGCCGATGTGCCCGAGGCCGCGCTTGACGACCTGCCGCTCACCTGGGTCACTACCCCGGCGCGCGAGATGGGCAAAACGCTGGCGGAGTCGATGCTGCGGCGGCTGGAGGAGGGCGCGGGCGAGACGCGAAACCAGATCATGCCCCCGCGGCTGGTGACGAGAAAATGACGGAGACGGCGCGCGGTGGCCGTCTCCTGAGCCGATACGTTACGGCTGCGGGGCGGCGTCGTCCTGCTGAGGCGCGGCGTCATCCTGCTGCGGCTGGCCGTCCTGCGGCGCGCCGTCCGGTAGCGAAGGCGCTTCCAGACCAAACATCGCGGCAAAATCCTCCAGCGGCATTTTCTGGCCGTTCAGCGTCACCTGGCCGTTCGCGTACTGCAGGCTGCTGCTGATGGCATTATCTTCCATGGTGGTGATGCGGAACATCTGGCCCATCGCCGCCAGGCCTTTGACCTGCTGATCGGCGAGTTTGGCGGCGTCGGCTGGCTGGTAGCCTTCCAGACCGGCGATCTTAGTCATAAACTCCGTCGCCATATCCACCGGGATCACCACTTTGCCGTCAAGGGACTGCACCACGCGATCCAGGCTGTCCGCCAGCGTCTGCGGCGGAGCGGTCACCTGGGCCGGATCTTTCAGCAGAACCGAGAGGTTGAGGGTGCTTTCGCCTTTGGCATTGCGCCAGCTCAGCGGGGAGATGGTCACCGACGGATTGCCCTTAAGCAGGATCGGCAGCGCATTGAACAGGGTTTCGGTAAGCGCCTGCTGGTACAGCTCCGGGTTCTGCGCCAGCTCTGGCTTCGCCAGCAGCGCCTGAGACTGCGCGCTGTACTGCTGGCTGAACTGGTGCCACGCCTGACCGTCGACGTTATCCACTTTCAGCGTCAGTTTGCCGCTGCCCATATCCTGACCCTGCAGCTTAAGGCTGTTGACGGTGTAGTTCACCTGGCTGTTCACGCCTTTGCCGTCCTTGGTCAACGTCGAGCCGCCGTCCAGCGCCATGCCGTCAACCAGCGCCAGCTCTTTGCCTTCGACGCTGATGGCCAGCTTATCGAGGGTCATTTTTTGCTGGCCGATACGCTCGTTGAAGCTGGCCAGCTCGGTGGCGCCGTCGGTGGTCAGGTTGACGAAGCGCAGTTGCACCTTCTGGTTATATTCGTTGAGGGCATCGATCTGACCGCTGCCGGCCTGGCCCTTCAGGCTGATGTTTTTGCCGTCGCGGTCGGCGTCGAGCTGGAACTGGCCGCCGCTGAAGGTGACTTTCTCATCCCCTTTGGCGTAGTCGAGGGCATTGAGAACGATCGCCGACTGGCTGTCGCCGCTGTAGGCGATGCGCGTATCAACGGTGAAGGGGGTAGTGCCTTTGGCTATCTCGAACAATGCCTGGCTGGCGTCGTTTTTCACCAGCGTGGTGTGGACCGAAGCCATCGCCGGAGCCAGATTAAAGTTTTTTAACGAGGCCAGCGGGAAGGGGCCGTGATCGACCACCTCGTCAAGCACCACGCTCTGTCCGGCGGCCAGCCAGCCGTTAGCCTGACCGGCGATGGGCTTCACCACCAGCTGCAGATGGCTGCTGAACAGCCCGCGCTGGTAGTCCTGATAGCTCAGCTCCAGACCTGACTCCGGCGCGCTGCTGCGTAGCTGTGCGTTAGCCTGCTGCACCATATCGGCAATTCGGCCTTCCAGCTGTTTACCGGTGTACCAGGCGCCGCCTGTCCATACCACGCCCAGCGCCACGATGATTCCTGCTGCGACCAGCGATTTTTTCATAGCATTTGTCCATAAATGAAGCCAGGCGGAGAGACCGCCTGGCTGAGTTGTCATAATCAGTAAGCGAGACCTGAAAGGTCAGTCGTTTACTGGAGCTTATTGAACACGCGCGCCACGCGGCCATGGCCGCTGACCTGCACCGGCGATTCATTGGCGGCCACAAAGGCCGATTCGCCCGGCTTGAGGGTCAGGCTCTGGTCGCCTTTGCGCAGCACGGCTTCGCCGTCGACGCAGAAAACGATCGCCGCGCTCGCCTGGGCCAGATCGCTGGCCTCGGTGGAGAGATCGTGCAGCGAGAAGGCAAAATCTTCCACCGGGATCGGGAAGTCCAGTTCCGCGCCGTGGCGCTGCGGCTGGGTCAGCAGCTCACCCGCCGGTTTAGCCTCGAACTTAACGTTGGCCACCAGCTCAGGGATATCAATGTACTTCGGCGTCAGGCCGGCGCGGAGCACGTTATCCGAGTTGGCCATCACCTCCAGCGCTACCCCTTGCAGATAAGCGTGCGGCGTTTCGGCAAACAGGAACATCGCTTCGCCAGGATTCAGCTTCACCACGTTCAGCAGCAGTGGGGAGAAGAGGCCGCTGTCGTCGGGATAGAATTCCGCGATCAGGCGGATGGTTTGCCACGGTTCGCCCTGCTCACGGTCCAGCACCTCGCGCAGCGCCTGCAGCGCCTGGGCTTTTTCCTCGCCCTGCATATTCAGCAGGCTGGCAAACAGCTGGCTCAGGCGAGTCGCGTCCGGCTGCTGCAGGAAGGCGCCGATCGCCGGGTGTGCGTTGGCCACCGGCTGCAGCAGGCTGACAATTTCGCTGAACTCGCGAAACGCGTTCATCGCCAGGAACGGGGTCAGGGCGAAAACCAGCTCCGGCTTGTGGTTCGGATCTTTGTAGTTACGTTCGGCGGCGGAGAGGGGGATGCCGGCGGCGTTCTCGCGGGCGAAACCCTCTTCGGAGGCCTGCTTGTTAGGATGGACCTGAATGGAGAGAGGCTGCGCGGCGCACAGCACTTTAAACAGGAACGGCAGCTCACCGAAGCGTTGCGCCACTTTTTCGCCGAGCAGGGCGGCTTTATCCGCGTCAATCACCTCGCGCAGCGAACGCGGCTGGCCATCGGCCGTCAGGACCTGCGAGCTGCTCTTCGGATGCGCCCCCATCCACAGCTCTGCCATCGGCTGGTTGTCCGGGTTGGCGATGCCATACAGTTCAGTTAAGGCGGTGTGGCTTCCCCAGGCATAGTTCTGTACGGCGTTGATCAGCTTTTGCATTCTCATTCCCTGTATCAATCAAAGTAAAATTATCGCCCTATTAAACCAGCAAACGCTGGAGAAGCAACTGCTGAAAGAAAAAGTCGTCCCTGTCTCAGTTTTTGTTAAAAAATTGTGTAAGATTGATCGACTCGCTTTTCTACAGGCACATGGAGTCCCTGCCTGAAACATAATCAGCCAAAGCAGTAAGTGAGAGTACAATGTCGAATAAACCGTTTGTTTACCAGGATCCTTTTCCCCTCAAAAAGGATGACACCGAGTATTATCTCCTCAGCAGTGATTACGTCTCCGTCGCCGAATTTGCCGGCCAGGAAGTGCTAAAAGTTGACCCTCAGGCGCTGACCCTTCTGGCGCAACATGCCTTCCACGACGCCTCCTTTATGCTTCGCCCGGCGCATCAGCAGCAGGTGGCGGATATCCTGAACGACCCGGAAGCCAGCGAAAACGACAAATACGTCGCCCTGCAGTTCCTGCGCAACTCCGATATCGCCGCCAAAGGCATTCTGCCCACCTGTCAGGACACCGGCACCGCGATCATCATGGGTAAAAAAGGTCAGCGCGTCTGGACCGGCGGAGGCGATGAGGCCGCCCTGGCGCAGGGGGTGTACAACACCTATATCCAGGACAACCTGCGCTATTCGCAGAACGCCCCGCTGGATATGTATAAAGAGGTTAACACCGGCACCAACCTGCCGGCGCAGATTGACCTCTATGCTACCGATGGCGATGAGTATAAATTCCTCTGCATCGCCAAGGGCGGCGGCTCGGCTAACAAAACCTATCTGTACCAGGAAACCAAAGCGCTGATCACCCCGGCGAAGCTGAAAAACTATCTGGTCGAGAAGATGCGCACCCTGGGGACCGCCGCTTGTCCGCCGTACCATATCGCCTTTGTCATCGGCGGGACTTCGGCGGAAGCGACGCTGAAAACCGTCAAGCTGGCCTCCACCAAATACTACGATGGCCTGCCGACCGAAGGTAACGAACATGGGCAGGCTTTCCGCGACGTGCAACTGGAGCAAGAACTGCTGCTGGAAGCGCAGAACCTCGGCCTCGGCGCGCAGTTCGGCGGCAAATATTTCGCCCACGATATCCGCGTGATCCGTCTGCCGCGTCACGGCGCTTCCTGCCCGGTAGGGATGGGCGTCTCCTGTTCCGCCGACCGCAACATCAAAGCCAAAATCAACCGCGACGGCATCTGGATTGAGAAGCTGGAGAGCAATCCGGGGAAATATATCCCTGAGCATCTGCGCCAGGCCGGGGAAGGCGAAGCGGTGAAAGTGAATCTTAACCAGCCGATGAGCGAGATCCTGGCGCTGCTGTCGCAGTACCCGGTGTCCACGCGTCTGTCGCTGAGCGGCACTATTATCGTGGCCCGCGATATCGCGCACGCCAAGCTGAAAGAGCTTATTGATAATGGCGAAGCCCTGCCGCAGTACGTCAAAGATCACCCGATCTACTACGCCGGCCCGGCCAAGACGCCGGACGGTTACGCCTCCGGCTCCCTCGGCCCGACTACCGCAGGGCGCATGGACTCATACGTCGATCTGCTGCAGTCGCACGGCGCGAGCAAGATCATGCTGGCGAAAGGCAACCGCAGCCAGCAGGTCACCGACGCCTGCCACAAGCACGGCGGCTTCTACCTCGGCAGCATCGGCGGCCCGGCGGCGGTACTGGCTCAGCAGAGCATCCGCAGCCTTGAGTGCGTGGCGTATCCAGAACTGGGGATGGAGGCTATCTGGAAAATCGACGTGGAAGACTTCCCGGCGTTTATTCTCGTCGATGATAAAGGCAACGACTTCTTCCAGCAGATCCAGACATCGCAGTGCGCCCGCTGCGTGAAGTAAACCTGGCCGCCCTTCGGGGCGGCTATGGCCGATGACAAACCGGTTTTCGTTATTGTGATCGCCTTAATGCCGGGTGGCGGCTTCCGCCTTACCCGGCCTACGAAAAACAGCAATATTAAACAGTTAAGCAATTCTCTGTAGGCCCGTGCAAGCGCAGCGCCGCCGGGCAATCCCGACGATTGCATTTTGTCAGCGGTCTGGACCGCCCTTCGGGGCGGTTTTTTTATGCCGCTTCGCGGCACGAACCACCAAAACAACTTTTCAATCTGGCCAATACTTACTCTTTTAAGCAGGTGAGCTTTGTCGCTATGACGCACTTTTCATCCAAGGAGAAAGTAATGACAACGCATCGCAGTGAAAAAGACTCGATGGGCGCCATCGACGTCCCGGCCGATAAACTCTGGGGCGCCCAGACCCAGCGTTCTCTGGAGCATTTCCGCATCTCGACCGAAAAAATGCCCGGGGAACTGATATATGCCCTCGCGCTGACCAAGCGGGCGGCGGCGAAGGTCAATCAGGATCTTGGCCTGCTGACGCCGGAGAAAGCCGGGGCGATCGTCGCCGCCGCTGACGAAGTGCTGGCCGGAAAACACCCCCAGGAGTTTCCGCTGGCTATCTGGCAGACCGGTTCCGGCACCCAGAGCAATATGAATATGAACGAGGTGCTGGCCAACCGCGCCAGTGAACTGCTCGGCGGTGAGCGGGGGATGGCGCGAAAAATCCACCCCAATGACGATGTCAATAAAAGCCAAAGCTCGAATGATGTGTTCCCCACCGCCATGCACGTCGCGGCGCTGATTGCCCTGCGGGAAAAATTGCTCCCGCCGCTGCAGGCGCTGCGGGCCACGCTCAACGAAAAAGCGGTGGCCTTCAGGGATATCGTTAAGATCGGTCGCACCCATCTGCAGGACGCCACGCCGCTCACCTTAGGCCAGGAAATCTCCGGCTGGGTGGCGATGCTGGACCATAACCTGAAGCATCTTGACGCCAGCCAGCCGCATCTCGCCGAGCTGGCGCTGGGCGGGACGGCGGTGGGGACCGGGCTGAATACCCATCCGGAATATGCCGTGCGGGTGGCGGCCGAACTGGCCTCGCTCAGCGGACAGCCGTTTGTCACCGCGCCGAACAAATTCGAAGCGCTGGCCACCGTCGATGCCCTGGTCCATGCCCACGGCGCGCTGAAAGGTCTGGCGGCCTCGCTGATGAAAATCGCTAACGATGTCCGCTGGCTGGCCTCCGGGCCGCGCTGCGGGATAGGGGAAATCGCCATCCCGGAAAACGAGCCCGGGTCATCGATTATGCCCGGCAAGGTCAACCCGACGCAGTGCGAAGCCCTGACCATGGTCTGCTGCCAGGTGATGGGTAACGACGTGGCAGTGAATATCGGCGGCGCCTCGGGTAACTTCGAGCTCAACGTCTATCGGCCGATGGTCATTCACAACTTCCTGCAGTCGGTGCGTCTGCTGGCGGACGGCATGGCGAGCTTTAACGAGCACTGTGCGGTGGGGATTGAGCCGAATCGCGAGCGGATCAACCAGCTGCTCAACGAGTCGCTGATGCTGGTGACCGCGCTGAATACCCATATCGGCTATGATAAAGCGGCGGAGATCGCCAAAAAAGCGCACCATGAGGGGCTGACCCTGAAGGCCTCGGCGCTGGCGCTGGGCTACCTGACGGAAGCCGAATTCGACAGCTGGGTGCGCCCGGAGCTGATGGTCGGCAGCCTGGCTACTCGCTAGCCAGCCAGAGGTGCAGGCGAGGGATCAGTAATCTCAGCGACTGCGCCTCCGGTTTGTAGCGGTATTGCACGTTGTCGGCATCGTAGTTGAGCAATTCGCCAATATCCGGCACGCTGACCCCCTGGCTGCCGGATATCAGGGCGATCAGCGGGCTGGGGCAGGCGTACTGCACCTGTTTCTGCTCGCTGGCATACCAGACGCGGGCAATCGGCTGTACTTTCACCGGCCGTTTAATTTTCAGCCGCGCCCGCTGCGGCAGGGCGGCGATATCCTGATACTCCCTCTCCAGTTTGCTCTGCCACTGCTCGCGGGTCCAGGGCGGCACCGCCCGCGGCGATTGCAGGCTTTTCTCCAGCATCATCAACACCTGGTCGCGGGTCAGGTTTTTGATCACGTGCTTATTGGCCCAACCGAAGCGGATAGTGCTCGGGTCGAGAAGGGGCGTTAGCGTGCGATAGGCGCTGAGGGTAATTAATCCAGGCAAATGGCGATGCACCCACTCAAAGCGGGCGGTGGGGGGCAGGCCAGAGTCGACGGTGACGATTTTCTCGAAGGTGGCCTTAAGGGCGTTGATCTGCTGAATGCGCGCCAGCAGCGCCTGCTGTTCCGCGGCGGTGACCTGCAGGCAGATAGCACCCGGCAGGCGGACGGCGGCTTTGCTGCTGCGGGTTTCCGATTGCTGCTGGATAAACAGATGGCCATAGTGTCGCAGGGCGAGATCCAGCGCCGCCTCCCCGGTGTGCTGGACGACAGTAATGTTCGCCAGCGGGTCATGCTCGGCATCTTTACTGATTGCCGGCAGCTCAAACACCCGGCCCGCCAGCAGTCGACAGGTCGTTAACGCCTGGCGCAGCGCCTGCAGCTCCAGCTCGATCTGGCGAAAGGTATCATTCAGACGTTCAACGAGGTCGTAGCTGGCCATCGCATTCACCTTAGTTACAACATACTATTCGATTTTTACAGCATACCCAGCCCGCGGCCGCTGCGCAAGTTTTATTCAGGCAGAGGTAAAATCGGGCAACTGATGATAGACCGGCCAGCTAAAGCAGAAGCGGGCGCCGCCGAGAGGACTGGCCTCGCAGCGAACCTCGCCCCCCATCGCCTGGGCGATACTGTGGACGATGGCCAGGCCGAGGCCGCAACCTCCGGTCGCCCGATCGCGGCTGGGGTCTAGACGAACAAAAGGTTCGAACACCCGCTCGCGCTCCTCGGGGGCAATGCCCGGGCCGTCATCATCGACCTGCAACGACGCGCGGGCACCCTGCAGGGTCAGGCTGACCGCCACCCGCTGACTGCTGTAGCGCAGGGCGTTATTCACCAGATTATCCAGCACCCGCTCCATCAACCGCATATCCAGCGCGCCATAGTTGCCGCGGGTCAGCGTCGCCAGGCAGACCTCGCGCTGCGGGTTGACCATCTGGATATCCTCGACGTGGTCGCTGATCCAGGCGGGAAAATCGGGGGTGGTCAGGCTGAGCTCCGTCTGCGGGCGGTCGAGACGGGCGTAGGTCAGGAGCTCTTCAATGAGCGCCTCCAGTTGGCCGATATCACGGTTCAGCGCCTGCGATTCCGCCTCGGTGAGGTTTTCGCTCATCTCCAGACGGTAGCGCAGGCGCACCAGAGGCGTCCTGAGCTCATGGGCGATGCCGTCAATCAGCTGCTTTTTGCTGGCAATGAGGGCGTTAATGTTGTCGGCCATCTGGTTAAAGGCCACCCCGAGCCGCTCAAAGCTGGACATGCTGTCAAAATGAATACGCTCGCTGAGGTGGCCTTCGCCAAAGCGCTGGGCGGCGGTCTCAATGCGCAGCATGTCCTGCCAGTGCGGACGCATCCAGATAAACACCGGGAAGGCCAGCGAGATAGCGATAAACGCCATCAGCGCCACGTCCAGCAGGCGCATTTCATGCAGAAAATAGAGATAGGGTACCGGGCCCACGGATAACACATAGTGGCTGCGGGGGATGCGCTGGATAAAGGTGTACTGGTCGTCGAGCGCGACAATATCCCCAGCGCGCAGGTGCTGCATCGAGCTTTCCGACAATTTAAATTTGCTCATCGGCTCGATGTGCAGGTCGAACGACAGATTAAGGTCCAGCTCTTTAAGCGTCTTGCTCCAGTCGCGAGGCGGGATTTCCCGCAGCTCGCTGCGCATCAGATACAGTGAGCTTTTCATCAGATCGTCAAGCGACTGCCTTCCGGCGCGTTCAGCGGTAAATTTATAGACCAGGCCCACCAGCATGGTCATCACCAGAAAGCAGACGAAGAGCAGAAGATAGAACTGCACGAACAGCTTTTTCATTACATTACCGCATATTCAAAAAGAGAAACCTGCCGGCGCCCCGGACCATCTGCAGGGCAGGGCGAAAACGTCACGGATTTACCGGGGCGAGCCGAAGCCCACGCGGGCATAACCGATACGCTATCAAAGCAGGGTTTATGCCCCCTGACAATAGCCAGCCGGGTGTAGCGACGTCGTTAAGAATGTGACAGTGTCACTCATTGCGGGCTTACGTCTGCATGAGGCCAGGATTGTGGCCAGCGTATTCTGCGCGCCGCTGGTTGCTACTCGCGATAGTAGGGTATATCCACCGGATAGAGGGTGGCCAGGCTCAGCAGCCGACAGCGCACCAGCTGTTCTGCTTCGGCATACCAGTAAGCAAATTCGCCGGTGGTCTGGTGGTAAATCATCTGATCAAGATTAGCAAACGGGATCACCAGCAGCGGCCCCTGGCGCACGTATCCGCCGCCGGTTTCGAAATGGTGATCTCCCCAGGATTGCTGGGTATGTTGATAGCGGTGAAGAAGCACCTTAATCTGCCCGCGCTGTGGACAGAGGAGCCGGATATCGGCGTTGTCGAGAGAAAAAGCCCAGCCAGAGAGTGACGTGAAGAGAGTAAGTGCCAAAAGTACAACGTATTTCATCATGCAAAAGTCCTGTGTTTTCAGGCTTTATGCCACTCTGACAACGCTAAGTCCTTGAGCACAATCATATTGAGGGGTTATGTGATGGGCTTCTGTACGGCGAAACATATTGATTTACTCAATATGACAAATGGGCGGCGGTCAGCCAGCGCGAAGGTGGCGAAAAAATGCGATGCGCTTGCCGCCGGGGAACAGGCGGTGAAACGGGCCCCTTTCAGGGCCGCAGACTGACCGCTCAGTTATCCCAGGCGTGGGGGGCGAAGAGGTAGCCTTTGTTGCGTACCGTCTTAATCCGGTAGGGTTCGGTGGCGTTGTCGAGCAGTTTTTTGCGCAGGCGCGAGATAGCGACGTCAACGCTGCGATCCATCCCGTCGTAGGTGACGCCGCGTAAATTTTTCAGCAAGGCGTCGCGGTCCATAATCTGCCCGGCGTGGGTGGCCAGCTCCCACAGCAGGTCGAAATCGGCGGTGGACAGGGCGACGCTTTCTCCGCCGAGCAGCACCTGGCGGTTGACCGGGTCAATGGTCAGTGAGCCAAAGGAGATGGTCTTGTGCGGGGTCAGCGTCGAAGGCGCGCCTGTACCCGCCGGGGCGATATGCTGGCGCAAATGCAGACGCAGTCGCGCCAGCAGCACCGCCGGCGGTGTGGTCTTCAGGATATAATCGCTGGCGCCCATTTCCAGGGAGAGGATATGGTTCATATCGCTGTCGAGCGAGGTCAGCAGAACAATCGGCCCTTGCCATTGCCCACGCAAATCGCGACAGAGGGTCATTCCGTCCTTGCCGGGCAGCATAATGTCCAGCAGCACGAGGTCCGGTTTCTCCCGCGCGATCACTTCCTCTGCGCGGTCGCCGCGAGGCTCGACCACCACCTCCATATCATGCTTGCCGAGATAGGCGGCGATCAGCGCTCCTACCTCAGGATCATCCTCAACAAAAACGATTTTATTCATGTCTATTGCACATCAGTAAAAGAAGTAACATACACCGCGGCTATTTTACCCGCCATTCCTGTTTTATAAACAGCGCTAATTCCGCTATGCTGCGCTAACTTGTTGATTCATTGTTAAGGCATATGGACATGGGGCTGTTAATCAAAGGGCTGCTGGGCGCGCTGGTGGTGGTGCTGATTGGCGTGCTGGCGAAAACCAAAAACTACGCCATCGCCGGGCTTATTCCGCTGTTTCCCACCTTTGCGCTCATTGCCCACTATATTGTTGCCAGCGAGCGTGGTATTGAAGCCCTGCGCGCCACTATCGTGTTCGGCATGTGGTCGATCGTTCCCTATTTTATCTATCTGCTGTCGCTGTGGTACTTCACCGGCATCATGCGCCTGCCGTTAGCGCTGGCAGGCGCAGTGGGGTGCTGGGGGCTGTGCGCCTGGCTGTTGATTGTTGGCTGGAGCCGCTTCCACTAACGCAGAGGGCGACCGCCGTCGACGGCGTATGACCGGCCGGTCACGTAGCGGCTGGTAAACAGATAGTCGATAAGGTCGCTGATCTCTTTCTCGCCCGGGGCGATTTTCATCAGCGATTTATCCAGCGCCTGCTGACGATAGGCCTCGTCGTCACCTTCATTGAACATGATCAGCGACGGGGCTATAGCGTTGACTTTGATCTCCGGCGCCAGCTTGCGGGCGAAGGAGCGGGTCATGTTGTCCAGCGCGGCCTTGCTGGCGGCGTAGGCGATATGTTTATCGCTCCCGCGCTCCACCACGTAATCGGTGATATGGATAATGTCGCTGGCGGCATGGCCGTGACCGCGCAGGAGTTCTTCCAGCGCGTGGTTGAGCAGATAGGGGGCATGGACGTGGATCTGCATCATGCGGTTGATCACCGTGCTGAGCGGTACTCCCGGCTTCTCCGCCATCCAGTCGCTGGCGTTGTGGATGATGGCCCGCAGGCCGCTGGTATGCGATTTAACCGCTTCGGCAAAGGTCAGAATGCCGTCATCGCTGCTGAAGTCGGCCTGCAGACAGAGAGCGCCTGCCTGGCGCAGGTCATCGATCGCCGGATAGGGCGTGCGATAGCTGACGATGACCGGCTGGTGTTGCTGCAGAAAATGGTGCGCCAGCGCGAGGCCGATGCGGCGGCCTCCTCCTGTGATCAGAACCGGGCGGGGCTGTAGTTCAGCCATGGGTATCTCCTTTGATTTAGGCGGCAGGGCGACCGCTTACCCCACCAGCATCCACGTTGCCGGCACAGCGGCAACCAGCAATAAACCAATTAGCGCCAATTCGCGGCGTTTGAGCGAACGATCGTGCTGGTGCGTACGCCGGGCGTACAAAAAGACCAGAAGACCCGGAGCGTAAAGTACCACCGACAACAGCAAATGCACAGGTCCCGACGCGTATAATAACCATAAGCCATAAATGCAGGCGCCGATACCCACCGCTTGATGCAGCGGACGGGTGGCGATTTTCAGCAAAAAGGCGCCGACCAGCAGATAGGGCACGAGGATCATCTCTGACGCAATAGTCAGCAGGGTGCCGTAGTCCGAACCGGTCAGCCAGATCAAAACCAGCGACGCCTGAACGCTGATATTGGTCAGCCACAGCGAGGCGGAGGGGGCGTTGTTGCGGTTCTGACGGGCGAACAGGCGCGGGAAGGCTTTGTGGGTGGCCGCGAGGTAAGGCACTTCGGCGGCCATGATGGTCCAGCTGAGATAGGCGCCGCACACCGACACGATAAGCCCGGCGGCAATCACAATTTCACCCCACGAGCCCATCAGTCTGACCATCAGTCCCGCCATCGACGGGTTGCGCATTTCGGCCAGTTCGCTACGCGGCACCACGCCCAGCGACAGCAGGGTGACCAGCAGATACACCGCGAGGGCAGAAAGCACCGCCAGCAGCGTCGCGCGCCCAACGTCGCGCTTGTGACGCGCGCGGGCGGAGACCACCACCGCGCCTTCGACGCCGATGAACACCCACAGAGTGATCAGCATCGTGTTTTTAACCTGCTCCCACACCGGTACGCCCAGCGCCAGGCCGCTGAAATCGAGGCGGAACGTATCCAGCTGAAAGGCCAGGGCGGCGAGGGCAACAAACGCCCCCAGCGGCAACAGCTTGGCGAGGGTCGCGACCAGGTTAATCCCCGCCGCCGTCTGCACCCCACGCAGGACCAGAAAGTGGACTACCCACAGCAGAACTGAAGCGCCGACGATCGACTGCCAGGTGTTGCCATCGCCAAACAGGCGCAGCTCAGGGGTATCGGTGAAGAAACTGAGCGCCGAAAAGACGATCACCAGATAAGAGACATTGGCAATCACCGCGCACAGCCAGTAGCCCCACGCGGAACAGAAGCCGATCAGCTCGCCGAACCCCTCACGGGCGTAGGTGAAGATCCCGCCGTCGAGGTCGGGGCGAATACGGGTCAACAGCAGCATCGCGAAGGCGAGGAACAGGATCCCGACGCCGGTGATCGCCCAGCCGATGAGCAGAGCGGAAGGGCTGGCCACGGCCGCCATATTTTGCGGCAAACTGAATACGCCAGCGCCGAGCATTGAGCTAAGGACCAGGGCGGTCAGGGCGCTCAGGCCCAGTTTCTTTTCCATTGCATTCCCGAGGTGAAAATGGCTGTTCCAGAATATTTATTTTGCGAAATCGCATAAAAATGGAGGATTGCGCTAAGGCGCGGGATTTTACGGAGTGTCCGGGGGCCATGCAATGGCGGGGGATGAAAAAAAATGAAAAGGCGGCAATGCGCCGCCTTTTTAGCCAGTCAGCAGCGATTATTTGTACAAATCGGCGCTGATGGTGATGTTGCCGCCGCGTTCCTGCCACTGGCGGGTAATGTGGTAGTACTTCGCCCCTTTCTTCGCCGCGCGTTTCGCCGTCTGATAAGAGATTTCCGTCATGTTGCCATAGTTACCGGTGAACTTGATGTTATCGAACGGCACCATTTGCGCCGCGGTCACTTTGTTCACTTCTTCAACTTTGGTGCCGTCCGGCAGCGTGACAGTGTAACGTCCGCCTTTCGACGACTGGGTCTCGAAGAAACGACCTACGCCGGTGCCGGAGCCAACCGCCGCGGTGGTGGCGACGCCCGGGATTTCGACGTTTTTCGCCGCTTCGCCGCCTTTGGCCAGCGCCGCGCGGCCGGCTTCAGAATCAGCCGGGATAGCGTCCGGGCTCTGCAGAACGCGTTTCTCCGCATCTTTTTTGTAGATATAGGCGGTAATGCGCTGGTTGCCGCCCTGGTTGGCGTCCACCTGGCGGACGATGAAGAACGCATAGGCGCCTTTCGCTTTCGCCGCTTTGGTGATGGCGTCGTTCACTTCCGGCTGACTGCGATAGAAGCCCTGGACGGTGACGGTGTCGTAAGGCATCAGCTCAACGGCCTGATCTTTCGGCAGCTCCATCACGCCATTGATGATGCGATTTTTCGGCGCATCCGCTTTCGGCGCGTCGTCTTTATAGAGGTCAGCCGTGACGCGCCAGTTGCCGCCATTGCCGTAATCCGACGTGTCGACAACATAGAATGAGGCCGCGCCGTCTTTGTCAGCTTTGCGCGATACCGCTTGCACCGCGTCGCCAATGGCATTAAACCGGCCGGTGACGACAACGCGATCGTAGGGCTTCAGCGCAGCCGCCTGCTCCGGGGTCAACTCGGTCGCTGCGTGGGCAGACAACGTGGCGGTTGTCAGGAGAGCAGACGCCAGGAGGGTGTTTTTAAGCTTCATAAAAATAATCCTTTGCCTTGCGCAAACCATATACTGGTGTTGTTGTTGACTGAAAACGTTTGATTATTGCATTTAATCGCCGTGACTGTCTGCGTCATTTTTTGCTTGCCGCCCGAATCGTATACCACGGAAAGATAACATTTTTCGATATGTTGAAAAAACAGCCGCTTGACCAGCAAAAACGATAATCGATACCACTTTTATTAGTTAATGTAATGTTAATACAATGATCTCAATGGCGATAAATGGCGTTTTATACCACTGGATAAGCGGATTATCAGGCCTGAAAGGCAAATTCAGGTAAATATTGCTGCCCGGAACCATCTGTGCTGACAATAAGCAATAAAATCAAAATTTCTGTTTTATCGCTGTAGATCACAATCGCTATTTTCAGTAGGTTATAAAAAGTTTGTTACTGTTTCATTTTGCAGACAGCGAAAGACGGCGAGGACGATTTTGCCGTCCTGTCGTTGTTGGTCAGAAAAGTAAACCATCATCAAAAACCGATGGAAGGGAAAACTATGCGTATTGGTGTACCACAAGAAAGGCTAGCCCAGGAGACCCGGGCCGCCGCCACGCCGAAGACCGTTGAGCAGTTGCTCAAACTCGGCTTTAGCGTCGCGGTAGAAAGCGGCGCCGGGAAGTTGGCCAGCTTTGACGATGAGGCCTTCGCCCAGGCGGGGGCTGAGATCGTGACCGGCGACGAGGTGTGGCAGTCTGATGTCATCCTCAAGGTCAATGCCCCGAATGACGATGAAATTGCCCTGTTGAATCCAGGAACCACGCTGATTAGTTTTATCTGGCCGGCGCAAAATCCGCAGCTGATGGAAAAACTGGCGGCCCGCAATATCAACGTGATGGCGATGGATTCGGTGCCGCGTATCTCCCGCGCCCAGTCGCTGGATGCGCTCAGCTCAATGGCCAATATCGCCGGGTACCGCGCTATCGTTGAAGCGGCCCATGAATTCGGCCGTTTCTTTACCGGGCAGATTACCGCGGCAGGCAAAGTTCCGCCCGCCAAGGTAATGGTTATCGGCGCCGGGGTGGCCGGTCTGGCGGCGATTGGCGCCGCCAACAGCCTGGGGGCGATTGTTCGCGCCTTCGATACCCGTCCGGAAGTGAAGGAGCAGGTGCAGAGTATGGGCGCCGAATTCCTCGAACTGGATTTTAAAGAGGAAGCGGGCAGCGGCGACGGCTATGCCAAGGTGATGTCCGAGGCCTTTATTCAGGCCGAAATGGCGCTGTTCGCCGCCCAGGCGAAAGAGGTCGATATTATCGTCACCACGGCGTTAATTCCGGGCAAGCCGGCGCCGAAGCTGATCACCCGGGAAATGGTTGACGCCATGAAGTCGGGCAGCGTGGTGGTCGATCTCGCCTCGCAAAACGGCGGCAACTGCGAGTACACCGTGCCGGGCGAAGTGGTGACCACCGCCAACGGCGTTAAAATTATCGGTTATACCGACCTGCCAGGCCGTCTGCCGACCCAGTCCTCCCAGCTCTACGGCACCAACCTGGTGAACCTGCTGAAGCTGCTGTGCAAAGAGAAAGACGGCAATATCGTCATCGATTTCGATGACGTGGTGGTGCGCGGCGTGACCGTGGTGCGTGAAGGCGAAATCACCTGGCCGGCGCCGCCGATTCAGGTCTCCGCTCAGCCGCAGGCCGCGGCGAAAAAAGTGGAAGCGCCGAAAGAAGAGGTGAAACCGGCGTCGCCGTGGCGCAAATATGCGCTGATAGCGCTGGCGATTATTCTCTTCGGCTGGCTGGCCAACGTGGCGCCTAAAGAGTTCCTCGGCCATTTCACCGTCTTCGCGCTGGCCTGCGTGGTGGGTTACTACGTGGTATGGAATGTCTCCCATGCGCTGCATACGCCGCTGATGTCGGTGACGAACGCCATTTCGGGCATTATCGTGGTTGGCGCGTTGCTGCAGATAGGCCACGGCGGCTGGGTCAGCTTCCTGAGCTTTATCGCGGTACTGATCGCCAGCATTAATATTTTCGGTGGTTTTACCGTGACTCAGCGCATGCTGAAAATGTTTCGCAAAGGATAAGGGGTAGCACATGTCTGGTGGATTAGTTACAGCTGCATACATTGTTGCTGCAATCCTGTTTATTTTCAGCCTGGCGGGTCTGTCGAAACACGAAACCTCGCAGCAGGGCAACTATTTCGGCATCGCCGGGATGGCCATCGCCCTGATCGCCACTATTCTGGGTCCGGACGCCGGCAACGTCGGCTGGATTATCCTCGCGATGGTGATCGGTGGGGCAATCGGTATTCGTCTGGCGAAGAAGGTCGAAATGACCGAGATGCCGGAGCTGGTGGCCATCCTGCACAGCTTCGTTGGCCTGGCGGCGGTGCTGGTAGGGTTTAACAGCTACCTGCAGCATGAAACCGGCATGGAGCAGATTCTGGTCAATATCCATTTGACCGAAGTGTTCCTCGGCATCTTCATCGGCGCGGTGACCTTCACCGGTTCGGTAGTGGCGTTTGGTAAACTGCGCGGCAAGATCTCCTCCAAACCGCTGATGCTGCCTAATCGCCATAAGCTTAACCTGGCGGCGCTGGTGGTTTCCTTCATCCTGATGGTGATTTTTGTGCGCTCCGACAGCACCGGCACCCAGGTCCTGTGCCTGCTGGTGATGACCGCGATCGCGCTGGCCTTCGGCTGGCACCTGGTGGCCTCCATCGGCGGCGCGGACATGCCGGTGGTGGTCTCGATGCTCAACTCCTACTCGGGCTGGGCGGCGGCGGCGGCGGGCTTTATGCTGAGCAATGACCTGCTGATCGTCACCGGCGCGCTGGTGGGCTCTTCCGGCGCCATCCTCTCTTACATTATGTGTAAGGCGATGAACCGCTCCTTTATCAGCGTGATCGCCGGCGGCTTCGGCACCGATGGCTCCTCCAGCGGCGGCGATGAAGAAGTGGGCGAGCACCGCGAAATTAGCGCCGAAGAGACGGCGGAGATGCTGAAAAATTCGCACTCGGTCATCATCACCCCGGGCTATGGTATGGCGGTGGCCCAGGCGCAGTATCCGGTGGCAGAAATTACCGAGAAGCTGCGGGCGCGCGGCATTAAGGTGCGCTTTGGCATTCACCCGGTCGCCGGCCGTCTACCGGGACATATGAACGTCCTGCTGGCGGAGGCTAAAGTGCCTTACGACATCGTGCTGGAGATGGATGAGATCAACGATGATTTCAGCGATACCGACACCGTGCTGGTCATCGGCGCTAACGATACCGTCAACCCGGCGGCGCAGGACGATCCGAAGAGCCCGATCGCCGGCATGCCGGTGCTTGAGGTGTGGAAAGCGCAGAACGTGGTGGTCTTTAAGCGTTCGATGAACACCGGTTACGCCGGCGTACAGAACCCGCTGTTCTTTAAAGAGAACACCCATATGCTGTTCGGTGATGCCCAAGCCAGCGTCGATGCGATCCTGAAAGCGCTGTAATGTAACATTATTGTTTTACAACGTTTGTTTATAAGCCGTCTCCTGTGAGACGGCTTTTTTATATGCACAAGGATGCCAGGGATTGTTCATAAAATAAGCGGTAAAAGGTGATATAATGTTCCGGTTCTTACATCAGACAGAGGATATTATGGATACCGAGTTAACCCCAACGCAGATGGCCATCGAATTCTTACGCCGCGACACCACCGTCATGACTCCAGCGCAGTATCTGAAAAAACTTAAACTGCTGGAACTGGAGTTTGCTGACCTGATGGCGCTCTCCTCGCTGGAGCTGAAAGAAGAGATCGATCTGGCCTGGCGTCTGGGTATCCACTGAGTCGTTCAGGGTCGCCATGCCATGACGGGGCCGCAAGCGGCCCTTTTTTGTGCCTGAGGGAAAGCGGGCAAAAAAATCCCCCGCGAGGCGGGGGATGATGAACGTTCCGGGAGGGAAGATTAATCGTCGTCGTCGTCGTCCAGTTCCACCGGCGTCTGATAGGCCTCTGGTTTAAGCACCAGCAGATCGCAGCGCAGGTGGTCGACAACCTGCTCCGCGGTATTGCCAAGGAACGCCGCGGAGAGGCCGGTTCGTCCGACCGTACCCAGCACCACGATCCCCGCCTGCAGATGCTCGGCGAGATCCGGGATCACCTCCTCAGGCAACCCTTTTTCCACGTGGGTGAATTTCTCGTCAATGCCAAACTTCTGCCGCAGGGCTTTCATCGCCAGCAGATGCTGGCCGCGGATGGCGTCGTTGTAGACGCTGGGATCGAAATCCGGCAGCTCAATCGCGATATTGATCGGGGTGACCGGATAGGCGCCGATAAGGTGCACTTCAGTGTGGTTGACTTCTTCCGCCAGCGACAGGGTCTCGCGCACCAGCTTCTCGTTGAGGGTGTTGTGATAATTTTCTTCACTGGCCAGATTGACGGCGACCAGCGCTTTACCGCCTTCTGGCCATGGCTGGTCTTTCACCATCCAGACCGGGCAAGGGCACTTACGCAGCAGATGCCAGTCGGTCGGGGTGAAGATCACCGCTTCCAGCTTGTCGTGTTGGTGGGCCATCTTCAGCAGCAGGTCGTGTTTCTCACTGATCACTTCCTGAATAATGGCTTCGAAGGGGCGGTTGTGCCACACCACCTTCACGTCAATCGGCACACCGGATTCAAGATAGAATTTCGCCTGCTCGCGGATCCAGGCCGTTCGTTGGGCAATGACGCCCTGACGCATCGCCGTCCGTTCATCCGGCGACAACAGGGTGGTCATTTCATAAGAAAAATCATAGATCGGCAAAAAGGCTTTGATGCGTCCACCAATCCGTTGGTGCAGGTACACCGCTCGCCTTAGCGCCGGCTGGTCGTCCTGGTTAGGATCGATTACTACCAGCATGCTCTGATACTTCGCCATACAGGGTCTCCTTACAACTGCAGCTACCGTCAGTTATTAAAAAGATAACCTATATGGATGAATTGAAACAGGGGAGGAGCCTGGTCAGATCAACAAATCTGAAAAAATTGCCGATCCTGACCAGGTGTTGCGCGGAGATTAAGCGACGTTACGCGCCTGACCGGCCAGCTGGGCCAGCAGGTCGCCGTTTTCAATGGTGATGTATTTGCCTTTCACCGCCAGCATGCCGCTCTTCTGGAAACGCCCCAGCAGACGGCTGATGGTTTCGACGGTGAGGCCGAGATAGTTGCCAATGTCGCCGCGGGTCATGGTCAGACGGAACTCACGGGGAGAGAAACCGCGCTGCGCGAAACGGCGGGACAGGTTATAGATAAACGCGGCCAGGCGCTCTTCGGCGTTCTTTTTGGAAAGCAGCAGGATCATATCCTGGTCGCCTTTGATCTCACCGCTCATCAGGCGCATCATCTGCTGACGCAGATTCGGCATTTTTCCGGAAAGATCGTCGAGGGTTTCAAAGGGGATCTCGCATACCATCGACGTTTCCAGCGCCTGGGCGAAGCTCGGGTGCAGGCCGGTGCCGATGGCGTCAAAGCCCACCAGATCGCCCGCCAGGTGGAAGCCGGTAATCTGCTCATCGCCTTGCTCGGTGATGGTGTAGCTTTTGATGGTCCCGGAGCGAATGGCATACAACGATTTCAGCTCATCACCGGCTTTGAACAAGGTTTGACCTTTCTGGATGGGCTTTTTCCGCTCGATAATATTATCCAGCTGATCAAGCTCGTGCTCGTTCAGAGTAAAGGGGATGCAGAGCTGGCTGATACTGCAATCCTGACAATGGATAGCACAACCGCCAGACTGAATGCGTCGAATAATTCGCTTCTCAGGGATCATATGTCTGCTCAGGCCTTAATTGATATTGGTCAATTTTAACATCTTTTTGATGAGCAGGTAAGTCTTCAGGCTCTGAAACACGTAATATCAGCAGGGGAAATCAAAACAGGCTGATATCTGCTTGATTAAAAATAGATTATTCAGCCACATTTGATTGTAAAATTACCTGAAAATTCCAGAAAAGGCATTTTCAGTCAAAGCAACAGATAGCCCTCGTGGCGCAGAAGCCACTCTTTACGCTGCACGCCGCCGGCATAGCCGGTCATCGTACCGTTACGCCCGATGACCCGATGGCAAGGCACCACAATACTCACCGGGTTGGCGCCATTGGCGGCCCCCACCGCGCGTGCCGCGCCGGGACGACCGAGCGCTTCGGCCAGCTGACCGTAGTGCATCACCTGGCCGCAGGGGATATCGCGCAACGCCTGCCAGACCTGGCGCTGGAAAGGGGTGCCGGCGGTGGCGGTAGGCAGGGTCTCGATAACGGCCAGGTCGCCGGCAAAATAGTCGTTCAGCTTACTGCTGAGACCGCCCGGATTGCGGCAGTCGACGCGCTGATAGCCTTCCCGGCGATAGTGTACGTCGAGCAGGGTTTCCATCCGATCGCGGTGCTCGTCCCACTCGACGGCGCGTAAATTAAACTGTTCGTCGCAGAGTACCCACAGCGCCCCCAGCGGGGTATCCATTTTATCCTGCAGCAAGGTCAACATCGTTTCAGTCATCCACCATCGTACACGAGGGCCACACGATACCACGCGCCGGCGGCGGTCAACTATACTCCCAAAAGATAAACCCGTATCCCCGGCCGGCTTCCTGCGGCCTGTACGTTGATTTATTTTTGGATCGATCCTGGCGGGTTATCGGGCATGGTTTTTGCTACTTTTAAGCTGACGACGCCGGTCCTCCGCGCCGCTTTGCGCGCCCGGGAAGGTGCCACCGCGTCGTCGCGGCGCGGTTAATAACTCAGAGGTGGGGCTATGCAATATATACTGACTGGTGTAATCGTATTGATCTTCAGCGGCCTGGTTATCCACGGCCTCACGCTGTTGCTCGAACGCGGGTATCGCGCGCTTTTCGGCATCTTCGCCGGAGCCGCAGATGTCCCCCGTAAGGTCAAAATGAAGGTGCCGCGTTAAGAGTAAGCAGCCGTCCCTGGCGCTTCAGCGGCTTAAGGGAGCCGCGGATAAATGCCAGGGCCGATGGGCAGTCCTGCCAGATACCAGCCCACCAGCAACAGCAGCCAGACGGCGAGAAAAATCAGCGGGTAAGGGAGCACCAGCGAGTAGTAAGTCCCGAGGCGGGCGTCGGGTCGGTAGCGCTGTAAAAAACCGAGAAACAGCGGTACAAACGGTGAAACCGGCGCCAGCGGCAGCACCGATGAATCGGCGATGCGAAACAGGATCTGCGCAAACGCCGGGTGGAAGCCCAGCAGCATAAACATCGGCACGAAGATCGGCGCCAGAATCGACCAGATGGCCGAGCCGCTGGCGATAAACATGCACAGAAAAGCCGACAGCAGCGCCAGACCGACAAACGCCGGGACGCCGTTCATGCCGGCGCTCTCCAGCAGGTCCGTCAGGCCAACGGCCATAAACTTGCCCATATTGCTCCAGTTGAACATCGCCACGAACTGCGCCAGCGGGAAGACCATCACGATAAATCCGGCCATCTCTTTCATCGGCTCAATCATCAACTGCGGCAGATCGGCCTGACGGCGAATTTTGCCAGTGGCGATGCCGTAAGCCAGCGACACGACAAAGAAGAAAAAGATGATCAGCGGCACGATGCCTTTGATAAACGGCGAGGGCATCACCGTGTGCTGAACCGGATCGCGAAGAATGCCGTTTTCAGGAACCACCATCAGGGCGATGACCGCCACGAACGCCAGCGTCGCCACGCCGGCGATGCGCAGGCCGAAACGCTCCTCAGTGGTCAGGGTTTGCAGCTTTTCGTCGCGGCTGCCTTGCCACTGTCCGAGCCTCGGCTCCACCAGCTTGTCAGTGATTAAACCGCCGACGAGGGTCAGGAGGATCACCGAGGTCGCCATAAAGTACCAGTTGTCGATCACGCTGACGTGCAGAGAGGCATCGATGGATTTGGCCGCCTCGGTGCTGATCCCGGAGAGCAGCACGTCGGTGGTGACGATCAGTAAATTGGCGGTAAAGCCGCAGCCCACGCCGGCTATCGCCGCCAGCAGGCCGGCGACCGGATGCCGACCGACAGCGAGAAACATCAGCGCCCCCAGCGGCGGCATGATCACCAGCGCGGCGTCGGAAGAGATATGGCTGAAAAAGGCGATGAATAGCACCATATAGCTGGCATAACGGGCGCTAACGTGGGAGGCCATCTTGACCATCAGCGCGGGCAACAGGCCCACCCGCTCGGCAAAGCCGGCGCCCAACACCAGGGCGAGGATCGCCCCCAGCGGCGCGAAACCGCTGAAGTTTTTAATCACGTTCGGTAAAAACCAGTGCAGCCCTTCCACGCTGAGCAGGTTTTTGACCACCACCCGCGACCCGTCCGCAGGGTTTTGCACCCCGACGTTGAAGGCGGAGAGTATCGCCGTGGCGGCGATCAGCGCCACGATAAGATAGATAAACAGCAAAAACGGGTGCGGGACCTTATTACCGATCTTCTCTACCCAGCCATAGCGCTTTCCGGCGGGGGAAGGCGACGGTATGGATGACATACTCATGGGCGTTCCTCTGTTGTCGTTGTTGTGTTGGGCAGGCCTGCTCCCGTACTGCCGGCGGTTATTATGGTCGGTGCGTGCCGCTATGCCGGTCAGCGTCTGTCAGGAGCGGTCTGGTCTTATGGTTATCGTAAAACCGACGGTCTCACCTCCGCCGGAATCGGGCAGCGGTAAGGATGTTCGGCCAGCGCCTGCCTGAGCTCTCGCTGGCTGGCCTCCAGCAGCGCGCGGTCGCTGAATAAACGGATCGCCGTCGCCGCGAGGACTTTCCCCGCCAGCAGCATCCCTTTATGGGCGATGGCGGTGCGTCCCTGGCTCACCAGCTGCCAGCTGTGCAGCGGGGTACCCACCGCGACGCAGGGGCTGAAGCATTGGGCCACCGGCGCTTTCCAGCTGACGTCGCCGACGTCGGTGGAGCCGGCGAGAATCGTATCCGTGGCCGCCCACGGCGCCACCTCATCAATCAGCAGCGTATCGCGGTGGCGACGAGCGAAGGTTTTCCCCGCCTCGCCGCCGGTGCCGGCGATATTGTTCAGGCTGTTGTTGATATCGTTGGCGCTGAGCGTGGCGCGGATCGCCGCGGCAAAGGCGCGATCGTCGTCGCTCCATGCCGGCGTGCCGTAATGCGCTACCGCCTGATACATCGCCGCTTCGAGCGTGCGGTTGGGCAGATAGCTGGAACAGGCTTTTTCAAAGCGGCAGCTGACGTGGGTCTCGGTCATCAGCGCGGCCCCCTGGGCAATCTTCTCAATGCGGGCGAAGATCTGCTCTACATCTGCCATCTCCGGGGCGCGGATCAGATACAGCACTTCCGCCTGGGCCTGGACGACGTTGGGCGAGACGCCGCCGGTATCGGTAATGGCGTAATGAACCCGCGCCTTCTCGATAATATGTTCATTCAGGAAGTTGCTGCCGGTGGTCATCAGGGTGACTGCGTCCAGGGCGCTTCGCCCCAGGTGCGGCGAATTGGCGGCGTGGGCGGCGGTGCCGGTAAAGCGCCACGCCGCCTGAATGTTGGCGAGGGTGCGGGTGCTGAACATCCCGGCCCAGGCCTCCGGATGCCAGGTGAGGGCCGCATCGACGTCATCAAACAGCCCTTCGCGCACCATGAACGTTTTGCCCGAGCCGCCTTCTTCCCCCGGGCAACCGTAGAAGCGCAGGGTGCCCGCGCCGCCGTGCTGCTGCAGCCATTTTTTGGCGGCAACCGCCGCGGCGAAAGCCGCTGTCCCGAGCAGGTTGTGCCCGCAGCCGTGACCGTTGCCCCCCGGCGTTGACGATGTCGGCTCCGCGCAATGCGCCTGCTGGCTGAGACCCGCCAGGGCGTCAAACTCGCCCAGCAGGGCAATAACCGGTTGGCCCTCGCCGAGGCTGGCGATAAAAGCATTGGGGATCCCGCCAGCATCACGGGTCAGCTGGAAACCTTCCGCTTCCAGGGCGTCCGCCAGCCGCCGGGCGGACCAGAACTCCTCAAAGCGCGTCTCCGGGTGGTCCCAGATATCATCGGCGATGGCGCAATAGGTCTCGCGGCTTGCCTCAATTACCTCTTCAACAAACTGAAAAATCGGGTCCATCACACCCCCCGCTGCCAGGGAAAGTTAAGCGCGACGCGCGCCAGGGTGTCGACCGCGACCGTCATTACGCTCTCGTCGAAGTCAAACTTCTCGTTGTGATGACCGGCGCTCAGTTCGGTGCCGAATATCATGTATGACGCAAGGCCGCCGCGCGCCTGGACCCGGGACATCATCAGGGTGGCGTCTTCCGATCCCGCCGGGGCGGCGATGCGATCCACCGCCTGCTGCACGCCGGGCACCCGCGCGGCCTGTTCGCGCAGGTACGCCACCCACGCCGGCGACGGGGCGCTGGCGGTGGCGGCCCCCATCATGCGTAACTCGTACCCGGCTTGATACATCGCCGCGGCCCCGGCGATGACGTGCTGCGCCCGGTCAAAAACATACTGGTTGATGGCTTCGCTTTCGCCGCGGGTTTCCACTTTTAACAGAGCCGAGGAGGGCACCACGTTGCGTCCGGTGCCGGCCTGCATCACCCCGACGTTGACCCGCGAAGCGCCGGCGCTGTGCGGTGGGATGGCGTGCAGGGCAAGGGCGGCCTGGGCGGCGGCGAGCAGCGCGTTGCGCCCATCTTCAGGCTTGCCGCCGGCATGAGCGGCCACGCCGCTGAACTCCACATCGAATTTGGTGGTGGCCATAAAGTTGTCGCCACCGCACACCACGGTGCCGACCGGGACGCCGGTGCCGATATGGATGGCGGTAAAATAGTCCACCTCGTCCACCACGCCGGCGGCCACCATCGCGCGGGCGCCGCGGGTACCCTCTTCAGCAGGCTGGAAAATCAGTTTAATGACGCCATTGAGCTGGGCGACATACTGCTTGAGCACATGCGCCAGCCCCAGCCCGATGGCAGTATGCCCATCGTGGCCGCAGGCGTGCATCATGCCGGCGTTGCAGGAGGCGAAATGGTCGCGATGGGGGCGATGGCTGTCATCGTGCTGCTCATTGAGGTCGAGGGCGTCCATGTCGACGCGAAAGGCCAGGGTTGGGCCGGGACGTCCGGTGTCGAGCGTCGCCACCACGCCGGCGAACCCGCCTTCAAACGCCGGCAACCAGCGTTCCGGCGCCCCTTGCTCGCGGGCGCGCTCGAAAGCCTGGGCCAGGGTCTCCTCATCCGGCAGCCCCATCCGGCTGTCGGCATCGATGACGTCGCGCCCCAGCGCCAGCTGGTAGCCGAGCCCGTCGAGGATCTCCGCCACCTTACTGGCGGTGCGAAACTCCAGCCAGCCGGATTCAGCGTGCAGGTGAAAATCGCGGCGCCATTGGGTCATGGCTGGCGCCAGCTGGCGCAGGTATTCATCAAGTTGCGGCATAGCTTATCCTGTCATAAGTAAAAAATGTGATGGCGTTCACGATGTGATAGCTTTTGTTTATCACTGACACGCTACAGGCCTTAACGCTCTTAACCTGCCACAGCCTGATGGATTACAGTAGATGTCATTTTCTTGCGTCTGATAAACAACGGTTATCACCAAAAGCATGGCCTTTCAGATCAAATTTCATCAAATTCGCGCCTTCGTCGAGGTGGCCCGGGAAGGGAGTATTCGCGGCGCCAGCCGCTCGCTGGCGATCTCGCAGCCGGCCTTGACCAAAGCGATTAAAGAGCTCGAGGAGGGGCTTTCCGCTCAGTTGTTCGTCCGCCGCCGCCAGGGGGTGGCGCTGACTGACAATGGCGAAAGTTTTTATCAACATGCGAGCCTGATCCTTGAGGAGCTGCGGGCGGCGCAGGATGAACTGCTGCAGCGTCAGGGAGAGCAGGCCGGGCAGATCAATATTGGCCTTGGCGCCAGCGTCGCCCGGTCGCTGATGCCGTCGGTGATCTGCCGCTTTCATCAGCAGCATCCTCAGGTGACGGTGCGGATCATGGAGGGCCAGCTGCTGGCGATGATCAATGAGCTGCGCCAGGGAGAGCTGGATTTCACCATCAATACCTACTATCCCGGGCCGTACGACCATGAGTTCAGCTTTGAAAAACTGTTTGAGAAACCGTTCGCGGTGTTCGCTCGCGCGGGGCATCCGGCGGCGCAGGCCACCTCGCTGGTGGAGCTGATGGATCACCACTGGACCATGCCGACGCCGCGCGGCAGCTACTTTAAACAGCTGCAGGACAGGTTTAATCAGGCCGGGCTGGCGCCAAAGGTGAATATTGTGTGCGAGACCTTCTCGTCGTGCATCAGCCTGGTGGTGAAAAGCGATTTTCTCAGTATCCTGCCGGTGGAGCTCGGCAACGATCCGCTGATGGCGGACAAGCTGATGATGATCCCCGTCCGCGAAGCGTTGCCGACGGCGGCCTATTTTCTGATCCAGCGGCGCGACACCCGACAGACGCCGCTAACGGCGTCATTGATCACCCTGTTTCGCCGCCAGAGTCGACAATGGTTTCCTTAACCGCCCGTCGCGCTCACTTTGCCAGCAGACGGGGATAAACGCATTGAGGGGGGAGCACGAGGCGGCTATAGTAGCTGGCGACAGCCGCTGGAGGAGAGCCCATGAACCTTGATGACAAATCCCTGTTTCTTGACGCCATGGAAGATGTCCAGCCCCTGAAACGTAACAATGACGTGCACTGGCATCCCGGGCGCAACAGTCGCGCCCCGCAGCGCGTCGACACCCTGCAACTGGATAATTTTCTCACTACCGGCTATCTCGATATCGTACCGCTCGCCACGCCGCTGGAGTTTAAGCGCGAAGGGCTGCAGAGCGGCGTGCTGGATAAGCTGCGGCGGGGGAAATACGGCCAGCAGGCGAGCCTCTCCCTGCTGCGCCAGCCGGTGGAGCAGTGCCGGCAGATGCTCTTCGCCTTTATGGTGCAGGCGCAGAAAGAGGGGTTACGCAATGTGCTGATCGTTCACGGCAAAGGCCGCGACGATCAGTCCCACGCCAATATCATCCGCAGCTATCTGGCGCGCTGGCTGGAAGAGTTGCCGGAGGTGCAGGCCTTCTGCGCCGCGCTTCCGCACCACGGCGGCAGCGGCGCCTGCTATGTCGCGCTGCGTAAATCGGCCGAAGCGAAGCAGGAAACCTGGGAGCAGCACGCCAAGCGCAGCCGTTAGCGCATCAGCAGCGTCAGCTCGCGGGCGGCTTTTTGCAGCTCCGGCAGCACGCGGTCGATCATTTCGCGGGCCGACATCTGGCCCGCATGCACCCCGACGTTCAGCGCCGCCTGCACCTGACCCTGGGCGTTAAACAGCGGTACCGCGAGGGAGCGCAGGCCCATCTCCAGCTCCTGATCGTTGAGGGCATACCCCTGTTGATGCACCCGTTTCAGCTCGGCGCGCAGCTTCGCCACCGAGTCCACCGTCTGCGGAGTATAGCGGATCATGGTTACCCTGGCCAGCATATCGTTGAGCTTCTCCTCTGGCTGATGGCTGAGCAGCACCCGGCCCATCGAGGTCGCCCACGCCGGAAGGCGGCTGCCGATATCGAGGTCGATGGTCATGATCCGCGAGCTGGAGGCGCGGGCGATATACAGAATATCGTCGCCATCGAGGGTGGCGATGGAGCAGGACTCGTTGAGCATTTCGCTCAGATGCCGCAGCACCGGCTGCGCCGAACGCGCCAGCGGCGTCGAGGCCAGCCAGGCGTGACCGAGGGACAGGATCCGCGGCCGTAGCTGAAAGTTTTTACCGTCTTCGGCATAGACGAACCCCAGCTTGCTCAGGGTATACAGGCAGCGGCGCACCGCGGCGCGCGGAATACCGGTCTTCTGACTGATCTGTGAGATAGACAGCAGGGGCCGCTGCGGCGTGAATGCCTGAATGACCTCCAGGCCGCGCGCCAGCGAGGCCATAAAGTTAGGATCGCCCTTAAACGGATCGCCGTCGCCGGTCAGTAAATCGTCTGGATGCTTATCCATTTCTGTTCCCCATATTTGCCATCGATCACATTCTTTCGCTAAAGATAACCGATGTTCGATTATCGCACCATATTTCGATTATCGCCCTTGACCGACATCGTTAAGCGGGTCACATTTTGTGCGAACAACGAATAAAAGTGCGATTACCGCACATCAATGGAGCGACCTGATGATTGATAAAAGCGTATCGACGCTGAGCGAGGCCATCGCCGGGATCCACGACGGGGCGACTATTATGATCGGCGGCTTTGGTCCTGCCGGCCAGCCGACCTTTCTGATTGACGCCCTGATAGACCAGGGCGCCCGCGACCTGACCATCATTAACAACAACGCCGGTAACGGCGAAGTGGGGCTCGCGGCGCTGCTGAAGGCTGGCCGGGTGCGCAAAATGATCTGCTCCTTCCCGCGCCAGGTCGATTCACAGATTTTTGATGACCTCTATCGCCGCGGCAAAGTGGAGCTTGAGCTGGTGCCGCAGGGCAACCTCGCGGCGCGGATCCAGGCCGCCGGCGCCGGGCTGGGCGCGGTCTTTACCCCCACCGGCTACGGCACGCCGCTGGCGGAAGGGAAGGAGACACGGGAAATCGACGGCCGCCACTATGTGCTGGAGTATCCGATCAAAGCCGATTTCGCGCTGATTAAAGCTCACCAGGGCGACCGTTGGGGCAACCTGGTGTATCGCAAGGCGGCACGCAACTTTGGCCCGATTATGGCGACGGCGGCGAAAACCACCATCGTTGAAGTCTCGCAGCTGGTGTCGCTGGGCGACCTCGACCCTGAACACATTATCACCCCCGGCATTTTCGTCCAGCGCCTCTTCTCGCTGGAAAACCTGACTGCCGCACAACGCGCCTGAGGAGCCCGAGATGCAAAAACTGACCCGTGACGAAATGGCCCAGCGCGTGGCCCGCGATATCCCCGAAGGCGCTTACGTTAACCTCGGTATTGGCCTGCCGACCCGGATTGCCAATTACCTGCCCGCCGACAAAGAGGTGTTCCTGCATAGCGAGAACGGCCTGCTGGGCATGGGGCCGAAACCGCTGCCTGGCGAAGAAGATCCGGAGCTGATCAATGCCGGAAAAGAGTACGTCACCCTCCTGCAGGGCGGCTGCTATTTCCACCATGGCGACTCCTTTGCCATGATGCGCGGCGGCCATCTCGATATCTGCGTGTTGGGGGCCTATCAGGTCTCCGCCAGCGGCGATCTCGCCAACTGGAGCACCGGCGCGCCGGACGCTATCCCGGCGGTCGGCGGGGCGATGGATCTGGCCATCGGCGCTCGCCAGGTGTTTGTGATGATGGACCATCTGACCCGCGACGGCGAGTGCAAGCTGGTGGAACAGTGCAGCTATCCGCTGACCGGGGTCGGCTGCGTTAGCCGGATCTATACCGACCTGGCGGTGATCGACATTACCGACCGCGGCCCGGTGGTGCGGGAAATCTTTAACGGTCTCTCTTTTGAAGAGCTGCAGCGCATCACTCCGGTGACGCTGACCTTTGAACAACTGGCGGAAAGCGCGTAAGGAACCTATGATGAATCAGGCATTTATCTGTGATGCGGTGCGTACACCCTTTGGCCGTTTTGGTGGTACTCTGGCGACGATGCGCGCCGACGACCTCGCGGCGCTGCCGCTGAAAGCGCTGCTGGAGCGTAACCCGGGGCTGGATCCCTCGCGCATTGACGATGTGATTCTGGGCTGCGCCAACCAGGCCGGGGAAGACAACCGCAACGTGGCGCGCATGGCGCTGCTGCTGGCCGGGCTGCCGGAGAGCGTGCCCGGTAGCACCATCAACCGCCTGTGCGGCTCCAGCCTCGACGCGATCGGCGTCGCGGCGCGGGCGATTAAAAGCGGTGAAACGCAGCTGATGATCGCCGGCGGGGTGGAGAGCATGTCCCGGGCGCCGTTTGTGATGGGTAAAGCGGAGAGCGCCTTTAGCCGCAACATGCAGATGGAAGATACCACCATCGGCTGGCGCTTTATTAACCCGCAGATGAAAGCCTTGTACGGTGTCCATTCCATGCCGGAGACGGCGGAAAACGTCGCCGATGAGTTTGCCATTTCCCGCGCCGATCAGGACGCGTTCGCCTTGCGCAGTCAACTGCGCGCCGCCGCGGCCCAGGAGGCAGGACGTTTCGCCGATGAGCTGATCGCCGTCCAGGTGCCGCAGCGCAAAGGCGAGCCGCTGCGGTTTAGCCGCGATGAACACCCGCGCAGCACCTCGCTGGAGGCGCTGGCTAAACTGCGCGGCGTGGTGCGCGCCGACGGCAGCGTCACCGCCGGGAATGCCTCCGGCGTTAACGATGGTGCCTGCGCGCTGCTGCTGGCCAGCGAAACCGCGCTGGCGGCCAACGATCTTCAACCGCTGGCCCGGGTGGTCGGCGTGGCGACGGCGGGGGTGGCGCCGCGCATTATGGGCTTTGGCCCGGCGCCGGCGGTGCGGAAGGTGCTGGCGCAGACCGGCCTGACGTTAGCCCAGATGGACGTGATTGAGCTGAATGAAGCCTTCGCCGCTCAGGCGCTGGCGGTGACCCGCGATTTGGGCTTACCGGACGATGCCGCCCATGTGAACCCCAACGGCGGGGCGATCGCCCTGGGGCATCCGCTCGGCGCCTCCGGCGGCCGCCTGGCGATGACCGCGGCTTACCAGCTGAAACGGACCGGCGGCCGCTACGCGCTGTGCACCATGTGCATCGGCGTCGGGCAGGGGATCGCCCTGATTATTGAACGTGTTTAAGGAGCCAGAATGAGTTTGTTGACCCCGATGCTGCGCAGCAGTCCGCTGACCGACTGGTTCAGCGACGCGCAGCGGGTGCAGGGCATGCTGGATTTTGAAGCGGCGCTGGCCCAGGCGCAGGCCGCCTGCGGCATGGTGCCGACGGCGGCGGTCGGGCCGATTGTCGCCGCCTGCCGCCACGAGGCGATCGATTTTACCGCCCTCGGCGAGGCGGCGGTGGGGGCGGGTAACCTGGCGATCCCGCTGGTGAAACAGCTGACGGCCCAGGTAAAAGCGCGCGATCCGGACGCCGCGCGCTACGTTCACTGGGGCGCCACCAGTCAGGACGCCATCGACACAGGTCTGGTGCTCCAGCTGCGCGGGGCGCTGGAGGCCGCTGAGACCCTGCTTGAGCAGCTGTTGGCGGCCCTCGCCGGGCAGGCGGATCGTTATCGCGATACCGTGATGCCGGGCCGGACCTGGATGCAGCACGCGCTGCCGGTGACCTTTGGCCTGAAGCTGGCGGGTACCCTCGACGCGCTCCTGCGCTGGCAGCAGCGGCTGCGCGAGATGCGTCCGCGTCTGCTGGTGCTGCAGTTCGGCGGCGCCGCGGGGACCCTGGACGCGCTAAAAGAGAAAGGGCCGGCGGTTGGCCAGGCGCTGGCGCAGAATCTTGGTCTGACGCTGCCGGATACCCCGTGGCACAGCCAGCGCGATCGGCTGCTGGAGGCGGGCGCCTGGTTCGCCGGCGTCTGCGGCACCCTGGGGAAATTCGCTAACGACTTCTCCCTGCTGATGCAGACCGAAGTGGCTGAGGTGGGCGAGCCGGTAGCGGAAGGGCGCGGCGGCTCGTCGACGATGCCGCATAAGCGTAATCCGGTGGCCTGCGCGGCGATCCTGACCGCCGCCCAGCGCACGCCGGGGCTGATGGCGACCCTCTACGCCAGCCAGATTCAGCAGCACGAGCGGGCGCTGGGCGGCTGGCAGGCGGAGTGGGAGACGCTGCCGGAGCTGATTACCCTGGTGGGCGGGGCGCTGGCGCAAAGCGAGGCGCTGGTGCGCGACATGCAGGTCTTCCCGCAGAAGATGCGCGCCGACCTCGATATTACCCACGGGCTGATCATGGCTGAGGCGGTGACCCTGGCGCTGGCGGAATTCATCGGCAAAGCCGAGGCGCATCATCATATTGAGGCGCTGTGCCGTCAGGCGCTGGACCGCCACTGTCCGCTGGTCGATCTGCTCGCGGCGGATCCGCAGGTCAGCCAGTATCTCTCCCGCGAACGTTTAACCACGCTGCTGGACCCGGCAACGGCGACCGGCAGCGCCGAATGCTTTGTGCGCCAGGTGCTGGCGCGTTATCAGGAGCAACATGATGAATCTTGATTATCAACTCGACGGACCGGAAGGTGCGCCGGTTATCGTTCTCTCCAACTCGCTGGGCACCACCCGGGCGATGTGGCAGCCGCAGATTGAGGCGCTAACCGCCCATTTCCGGGTGCTGCGCTACGACACCCACGGCCACGGTAAAACGACGAAAAATGGCAAAGTGACCCTCGCCCAGCTGGGGGAAGATGTAATTGCGCTGCTCGATCATCTGAATATCGACCGGGCCTGGTTCTGCGGGATTTCGATGGGCGGTCTGACCGGTCTGTGGCTGGGCCGCTTTGCGCCAGAGCGTTTTTATGGTCTGGCCGTCGCCAACACCGCGGCGCGCATCGGCGATCAGGCCAGCTGGCTGTCGCGGGCGCGGGCGGTACGCCAGGAAGGAATGGCGGTGGTGGCCGCCGGGGCGGCGGACCGCTGGTTCACCCACGCGTTTCGCCAGAAGGCGCCGGAGGTGGTGGAGGCCCTGTGTCACCAGCTGACCCATACCGATGCCGAAGGCTATGCCGCCTGCTGTGAGGCGCTGGCCGCCGCCGACCTGCGGGGCGAAGCGGGGAAGATCCCGCTGCCGACATTAATCATCGCCGGGGAAAGTGACCCTGTCACCACGGTCGCTGACGCCAATTTTCTGCAGCAGCAGATCCCCGCTTCCCAGGTGGTGGTTCTGCCGGCATCGCATCTGTCAAACATTGAGGCGGCGAAAAGCTTTACTTCAGCGCTGCTGAGCTTTTTCCAGGGAGAACGCCATGGAGGATAAACAGCGCTACCAGGACGGAATGGCGGTGCGGCGCAAAGTGTTGGGCGACGCCCACGTCGACCGTACCCTGCAGCATCTGACGCCGTTGAATGACGAGTTTCAGGACTTTATCACCCGCTACGCCTGGGGTGAGACCTGGACGCGTCCGGGGCTCGACCACCACACCCGCAGCATGATCACCATTGCCATGCTGATCGCTCTCAATCGCGAGGCGGAGCTGAAGATGCATCTACGCGCGTCGTTTAACAACGGGGTGACCCGCGATGAGCTGAAAGAGCTGATCATGCACTCTGCGCTGTATTGCGGGCTGCCGGCAGCCAATGCCACGATGCATCTGGCGCAGCAGGTGTTTGACGACATCGACGCCGGGCGGGGTTAAGTCGTCGTCCGAGTCGGATTGCCCGGCAGTTGTTGTAGGCCGGGTAAGGCGTAGCCGCCACCCGGCATAATGGCGGGTACGGCGCCGATAGATTGCCCGGCGGCGCAGCGCTTGCCGGGCCTGGGAAGCGAAGATCGCCTGTAGACCCCGTAGGCCGGGTAAGGCGTAGCCGCCACCCGGCGAAATAACGGCACAACCGGAAATGTCCCTGTTCGCACTATGTTTGGCAGGGCCACAACGTTTGGCAGGGCTACAACGTCTATGTTAATTTCGGGCAGATTGCGCTCCCGGTTGATCTTCTGCGTTATGTCTCTTATGGCGCAGGGAGCGCACAGGGGGCGGCCAGTCGCCGCCGCCCCCTGTACCCCCGGGCTCCGGCCAGCAAAATCGCCGCTGCGCGGTCCCTTCGACTTATCCCTGCAGGCTTCGGGTCGGGCCGAGGCAGCGTCCATGCAAAACACGGCCCTCAGCCCGCATCCATGCGGGCTGCCCCGGCCTTCCGGGAACGTCTCAGCGATTTTGAGGCCGCCAGCATCGGCAGTTTCAGCAACAATGGTGAATAAATTAACGGCAGGTCGTAAGTACGTAGGCCGGGTAAGGCGTAGCCGCCACCCGGCATAATGGCGGGTACGGCGCCGATAGATTGCGCAGCGGCGCAGCGCTTGCCGGGCCTGCGAGGTGTAAGCCTGTGAGAGGATCCTGTAGGCCGGGTAAGGCGTAGCCGCCACCCGGCGACATTCCCGATACGTTAACCCTTATTTCTCAGGCTCCTGCGGCGCGACAGCCGGGGCGGCGTACCAGGCTTCCTGCGGCACCACCACTGCGGCTCGGGGCTGCATCACATAGTTCGGCGACATAATCTGCACCCCGAATTCGTTAAACACATCGATAATGCAGCTGTGTAACGCGTTACGGCCATCTGGCAGCTTCGTCGCGGGTAATAAGCGCACCTGCAGCTCATACGAGGTGTACCAGTCGAGCAACCCCAGCTTACGCACCACCGGCGCAATTTGCTGATCGACCCCGGGGGTGCGTCTCGCCGCCAGCTCCAGCAGCGCATGAACCTGGCGCCAGGGCGTATCGTACCCGATGGTGACGCTGGTAGTGAGATTGAACCCGCCGTCGCTGCTCTCGGCGCTGAGATTGACAATCTTGCCGCTCACCACCACCGCGTTCGGTACCGTCACGATGTAATTTTCACGGGTGAGGATCTTGGTCGCCAGGACGCCAATCTCGCTGACCTGTCCCTCATTGTCAGCGAGGCGGATCCAGTCGCCTTTACGCAGCGCCCGGGAGTAGATTAGCACCAGGCCGCTCATCGCATGGGTCATCACCCCGGTCGAGCCGAGGGTCAGCATCAGGCCGAAGAACACGCTGATGCCCTTGAAGGCAAGGGAGTTGGCGCCGGGAAGAAACGGGTAGGCGGCGGAGAGGGCGAACAACCAGATGACCACCGAGATAAGCCGACGGGTAGCGCTCACGGTCTCCGGATGAATGCCGGGAACCTGAATGCGGCCGGCGGCGACCTGGTCGAGAACCACTTTCACCAGGCGAATGATGAGCCAGGTAATGAGAAAAATAAGCACCACGATTATCAGCCCCGGCAGGGAAGCGACAATCGACAGCGAGATATCGCGGATCACCCCCAGCGACCAGTCACCCAGCGATTCACTCCATACGCGCGTCCAGGGAAACAGACTGAAGACCCAGCTCAGCCAGATGTAACAGGCCAGGACACCGACGAAGATCGCCAGCGCGGCATACAATCGGACCTCGATATTGCCGAGAAAGCGCCGCCAGTGCTGGGGAATAGCGCTGCGCTTTTCGAGGATCCGCAGCTGGAAAAAGCGCCGTACCCGCCGCCAGGTGCGGAAGGCGCCGTAGTAAAACAGCGCCAGCAGCAGCGCCCCGGCGAGGGCCTTACCGGCGGAGATCAGCAGATAGCGTTGATTGAACTGTTCCTGCAGGCCGGTGCGCTGGGCTTCCATCCGCGCCAGCACCCGCTGGGCCGCCTGGTCGAGGGTTAAATCATCACCTTCGTCGAGATCCGCCTGGCTCAACAGCAGCACCGGTTTGCCGTTCATCAGAAACAGCCGTCCCGGCTGACCATAGCGAATAACCGGCACGATCCGCAGCGGCTGGCGAATATCCTCCTCGGTAAATGCGCGCAGGGCGCTGCGGGTGCGCAGCACGCGCTCTTCTGGCGTCGTCTGGCCAAAGGTCGCCTGCAACATCACTACCGGCTGGTGGAAAATATATACCGTGCGCGCCTTTTCGCGAGCGGTTGGCTGCTGCCGCGGCTCTGCGGCCAGCGCCGGCTGTAACGCCAGCAGCGCCAGTACCCAGAGGATAACCACGCTTATCCTGTTCATAGAAGCACCTGAGAAAGAGAATTATTGTTATTTTTCAGCAAGCAAGGTAGGACTTGTAGTTGAGCATAGCCTGGCAGGAAGTGAATTCAAGCTGGCGCGGCGCGGGCATAAAAAAAGCCGTCACCTGAACGGCGACGGCCTGCTGTTAGCGCCAGAAGGGGGTGTTAGCCGTGCTGTTTACAGCCAGCGCACTGCTTGTTCTGGATCTGCTGGAAGAAATCGTTGCCTTTATCGTCGACGAGAATAAACGCCGGGAAATCTTCCACTTCGATTTTCCAGATAGCCTCCATCCCCAGTTCCGGGTAGGCCACGCACTCGAGGCTCTTGATGCTCTGTTGCGCCAGCACCGCCGCCGGGCCGCCGATGCTGCCGAGGTAGAAGCCGCCGTGTTGGTGGCAGGCGTCGGTGACCTGCTGGCTGCGGTTGCCTTTCGCCAGCATCACCATGCTCGCGCCGTGGGACTGCAGCAGATCGACGTAAGAGTCCATGCGGCCAGCGGTGGTCGGGCCGAGGGAGCCGGAGGCGTAACCGGCAGGCGTTTTAGCCGGGCCGGCGTAGTAGATCGGATGATCTTTTACGTACTGCGGCAGTTCCTCGCCGTTGTCGAGCAGCTCTTTCAGCTTAGCGTGCGCGATATCGCGGGCGACGATAATGGTGCCGTTGAGGCTCAGGCGGGTGGAAACCGGATGGGCGGACAACTGCGCCAGGATCTCGCTCATCGGCTGATTCAGGTTAATGCTGACCACCTTGCCTTCGCCCTGCTGACGCAGATGCTCAGGGATATATTTCCCCGGATTGCTCTCCAGCTTCTCAATCCAGATGCCGTCGCGGTTGATTTTGGCTTTGATGTTGCGGTCGGCGGAGCAGGAGACGCCCATGCCGATCGGACAGGAGGCGCCGTGGCGCGGCAGGCGGATCACCCGGATATCGTGGGCGAAGTATTTGCCGCCGAACTGCGCGCCGAGGCCGAGGTTCTGCGCTTCCTGCAGCAGTTCCTGTTCAAGCTGCACATCGCGGAACGCCTGACCGTGCTCGTTGCCTTCGGTCGGCAGGCCGTCGTAGTAGCGGGTGGAGGCCAGCTTGACGGTCTTCAGCGTCGCTTCCGCCGAAGTCCCGCCGATGACAAAGGCGATGTGGTACGGCGGGCAGGCGGCGGTACCGAGGGTGCGCATCTTCTCGACCAGATAGTTTTTCAGCTTCGTCGGGGTGATCAGCGCTTTGGTTTCCTGATAGAGATAGGTTTTATTGGCGGAACCGCCGCCTTTCGCCATGCACAGGAATTTATATTCGTCGCCGTCTACGCTGTAGAGATCGATCTGCGCCGGCAGGTTGGTGCCGGTGTTGACCTCTTTATACATATCCAGCGGGGCGTTCTGGGAGTAGCGCAGGTTATCTTCGGTATAGGTGTTGTACACGCCCTGCGCCAGGGCGGCTTCGTCGCCGCCGCCGGTCCAGACGCGCTGGCCTTTTTTACCCATGATGATGGCGGTGCCGGTGTCCTGACAGGTGGGCAGGACGCCTTTGGCGGCGATTTCCGAGTTGCGCAGGAACTGCAGGGCGACATACTTATCGTTATCGCTGGCCTCCGGGTCGAGCAGAATCGAGGCCACCTGCTGCTGATGGGAGACGCGCAGCATAAAGGCGGCATCGTGGAAGGCCTGTTGCGCCAGCAGGGTCAGCGCCTGCGGTTCCACTTTCAGCACTTCCTGGCCGTCAAACTCGGCGACGGAGACGTGCTCTTTGCTGAGCAGATAGTATTCGGTATCGTCGTGCGCCAGCGGGAATGGATCCTGATAAACAAACGGTTTAGTCGACATAATCACTTACTCCATAAAGATAAAAACCGCCGGGGTGCTCCCGGCGGTTATGAATCAGAACATCATGGACATCCACGGATAGCCAATCAGCAGCAGGGCGGCCAGGAAGATGGCACCAAAGATGGTGCCGAGGCGCCAGTAATCTTTGGTCGGCAGATAGCCGCTGCCGTAGTAGATCGGGCTCGGGCCGGTACCGTACGGGGTGATGATCCCCATCACGCCCAGCGAGGTCACCATCAGCAGAACGAACACTTCCATATTCATTCCCGGAATGGTGGCGGCGATGGTCAGCATGGCCGGCAGCAGCGCGGTAGTGTGCGCGGTGGTGCTGGCAAACAGATAGTGCAGCAGGTAGAACGCCAGCAGCAGGACGATGGTCGCCATCCCCGGGGAGATACCGCTCATCAGCGCGCCGCCCTCTTTACCCAGCCAGGCGATAAAGCCGGTGGAGGAGAGGCCGTCGGCCAGCGCCACCAGGGTGGCGAACCAGACAAAGGTGTTCCACGCCGCTTTATTGTTGGTGATATCGCTCCAGGAGAGCACGCCGGTCCACAGCATCAGCACGATAACCAGCAGGGCGGCCAGGGCCGGTTCAATCCAGTCGGCGGCGAAGATCCACATCATCAGCGCGAAGCAGACGAACACCAGCAGCAGGATCTCATTGCGCGACAGTTTGCCCAGTTTTTCCAGTTCACGAGCGGCCCACAGCGGCACTTCGTTATTGACTTTCACTTCCGGCGGGTAGAACCAGTAGGCCAGCAGCGGCATGGTCAGGATCAGCAGTACGCCAAGCGGCAGGAAGGCGATGAACCAGGTGCCCCAGGAGATGTTGATACCGACGATGCTTTTTACCAGCGCCAGCGCCAGCAGGTTCGGCGCCAGTGCCGACAGGAACATCGAACTGGTGATACAGGCGGCGGTGATCGCTACCCACATCAGATAGGAACCGATTTTACGCGCGCTCGGATCGTTCGGTTTTGAACCGTACAGCGGCGGCAGGTTGGCGATAATTGGGTAAATGGTGCCCCCGCTGCGCGCTGTATTCGACGGCGTAAACGGCGCCAGCAGCAGATCCGCGAAGGTGATGGCGTAGCCCAGCGTCAGGCTGCGACGGCCGAGATATTTCACCAGAATCAGCGCCAGGCGGCGGCCGAACTGGGTTTTATCGTAGCCGGCGGCGAACATAAAGGCGCCGAAGATAAGCCACACGGTGGAGTTGCCGAAGCCGCTCACCGCCCACTTAAAGGAGGCGCCAGCCATTTTGAAGCCGGGTGCGGCCATCTGTTCCGGGCTGAACAGCAGCCACTGACTGCACAGGGCGATGACCACCACGCCGGTGATGCCGATAACGGCGCCAGGCAGTGGTTCAAAAATCAACCCGACGATCACCCCGACGAAGATAGCGAAGTAGTGCCAGGCGTACGGCGGCAGGCCGTCCGGGACCGGGACGAAGAGTAACAGCACAGCAACGATAATCGGCAGCGCCATCATCAGGAGACGTTTTTTATTCGCAGTCGTTGGATTGACTGCACCGGCAGGCGGTATGGTTGTCTTTTTCTCTTTCATAATGAGTATCTGCAAGTTGTTGAAAATAACGTTTCCGCCAGCGATGCGCTCAGTGATTTCTTTAATTACAAAAGTTACTTTAGTTTTTATTTTGCGTTTCTGAGTATCGTCGTGGCGATTATTTAACGCGGTTTGATGGGCGTTAAATTAAATTTGTTGGTTATTTATATATTGCGCTTTCAATGGTCGTTGCAATTGATCGAGATCAAGAAAAGCAGGTGATCTTACTATTTTTTTATTTTCGATATAACCCTATCTGATGAGGTGTTATTTTGGCGAAAATATCGATAAATGTTAAAATAAAAAATGTACAACTAATGCTTTTTTTACTCTATGCATGTGTATGTATTTGAAATAATGACAAATAATTTTGATGGTTGGTCGTTTTGAATGTTAACGCAAGTATCTAAAATGTTATCCTTCATTTGTATTATGTAAATGCTATTTATTATTTTAATAATACAATAGGGGTAGCGATGTTATTGCTGGGGTTAAATAGTTTTATAACTAACGTAATTGATTTAGTAACTAAAAAAGTCGCTATATTATTAGCATGACAACAGGAATTAAAAAACCACAACCATTAATGATTCCGTCACCCCATTCTGAATTTTTAATATTTCAAAATCTGGAGCGTAACTTATGACCAGTAACGAACGTATTTTGCAGCCATTTACTTTACCAAATGGTACGGAACTGAAAAACCGTTTGCTGATGGCGCCGATGACCACCTGCACCGGTTATTTCGACGGGACTGTCACCAGCGAGCTGGTGGAGTACTACCGCGCCCGCGCCGGCAGTATCGGCACCATTATTGTTGAGTGCTGCTTTATTGATGACTACGGTCTGGCCTTCCCGGGCGCTATCGGTATCGATAACGATGAAAAAATCGCCGGCCTGGCGAAAATCGCTGAAGCAATTAAAGCGGAAGGTTCGAAAGCGATTCTGCAGATCTATCACGGCGGCCGCATGGTCGACCCGCAGCTGATTGGCGGACGTCAGCCCGTGGCGCCGAGCGCCATCGCCGCCCCGCGTGAGGGCGCCGCGATGCCGCGGGCGCTGAGCGGAGAAGAAGTGGAGGGGATGATCGCCAAGTTTGGCGAGGGCGTCCGCCGCGCTATCCTTGCCGGCTTCGATGGGGTCGAAATTCACGGCGCCAACACCTACCTTATTCAGCAGTTCTATTCGCCAAACTCCAACCAGCGCGACGACGAATGGGGCGGTAGCCGCGACAATCGCGCCCGCTTCCCGCTGGCGGTTCTCGACATCACCCTTAAAATGGCCCGCCAGTACGCTGACGATGCCTTTATCATCGGCTACCGCTTCTCGCCAGAAGAGATGGAGGTCCCGGGGATCCGCTTCGATGACACCATGTATCTGCTGGAAAAACTGGCCGCTCGCGGCGTCGATTATCTGCACTTCTCGGTGGGCGCGACCCTGCGTCCCTCTATCGTCGATACCAGCGACCCGACGCCGCTGATCGAGAAATACTGCGCCATGCGCTCTGACACTCTGGCTCAGGTGCCGGTGATGGGCGTCGGCGGGGTGGTTAACGTTGCCGATGCCGAGCTGGGCCTCGATCACGGCTATGACCTGATCGCTGTGGGCCGCGCCTGCATCGCCTATCCTGACTGGGCGGCTCGTATCGCCGCGGGTGAAGAGCTGGAGCTGTTTATCGACAGCACCCAGCGCGAAGCGCTGCACATTCCGGAACCGCTGTGGCGCTTCTCGCTGGTGGAAGCGATGATCCGCGACATGAGCATGGGCGACGCTAAATTTAAGCCGGGGATGTTTGTTGAAACCGTTCAGGATGACGCCAATGAACTGGTGATCAACGTCAGCCTCGAAAATGACCATATCGCCGATATCGAACTGGCGGCGAGCCCGGTGCAGACCGTGGAGTTCACCACCAGCTTCGAAGAGATCCGCGAACGTATTCTCACCGCCAATACCCCGCACGTCGACGCCATTTCCGGGGCCACCAGCCAGAGCGAGGCGGTGAAAAAAGCGGTCGCCAAAGCGATGCTGAAATCGAGCAAAGCGCTGGCGGCGGAAGAGGGCGGCAATGACGCCGCGCCGAAAAGCTATGATGTGGTGGTCGTCGGCAGCGGCGGCGCCGGCCTGGCGGCCGCCATTCAGGCTCACGACGAAGGCGCCAGCGTGCTGATCGTCGAGAAAATGCCGACCATTGGCGGGAACACCATCAAGGCTTCCGCCGGGATGAACGCCGCGGAGACCCGCTTCCAGCGCGTGAAAGGCATTCAGGACAGCAAAGAGCTGTTCTATCAGGAAACCCTGAGGGGCGGGCACAATAAAAACAATCCGCAGTTGCTGCGCCGCTTTGTGGAGAATGCCCCGCAAGCCATTGAATGGCTGGCGGACCGCGGCATTATGCTCAATGATATCACCACCACCGGCGGGATGAGCATTGACCGCACCCACCGTCCGCGCGACGGGTCAGCGGTCGGCGGCTATCTGATTAGCGGCCTGGTGCGCAACATCACCAAACGCGGCATCGACGTCCTGCTGGATACCTCGGTGGAAGAGATCCTGATGAGCGGCGATGAAGTCAGCGGTGTGCGTCTGATCAACGACGAAAACGAGATCGTAGAGATCCAGACTAAAAGCATTGTGGTGGCCACCGGCGGCTTCAGCGCCAACAGCGCGATGGTGGTGAAGTATCGTCCTGACCTCGAAGGCTTCGTCACCACCAACCACAAAGGGGCCACCGGGAGCGGTATCGCGCTGCTGGAGCGCATTGGCGCCGGTACCGTGGATATGGGCGAAATTCAAATCCACCCGACCGTTGAACAGCAGACCTCCTATCTGATTTCCGAGTCGATTCGCGGCGGCGGGGCGATCCTCGTCAACCAGCAGGGTAACCGCTTCTTCAACGAAATGGAGACCCGCGATAAAGTCTCCGCGGCGATTATCGCCCTACCGGAACACTATGCGTACATCGTCTTTGACGAACATGTGCGGGCGAAAAACAAAGCCGCCGATGAGTATATCGCCAAAGGCTTCGTCACCAGCGCCAGCTCGCCGCGTGAACTGGCGGATAAACTGGGGATGGATTACCATGCCTTTCTCGCCACCCTCGAGTGCTACAACGGGGCGGTGGAAAAACAGCATGATGAACAGTTTGGCCGTACCACCGCGCTGCGCGCGCCGATTAACGAAGGTCCGTTCCATGCCATCCGTATCGCCCCGGGGGTGCACCACACCATGGGCGGCGTGACCATTAACACCGATGGCGAAGTGCTGGACGTTGCCCGGCAGCCGATCCGCGGCGCCTACGCCGCCGGTGAGGTGGTTGGCGGGATCCACGGCGGCAACCGTATCGGTGGTAACGCGGTGGCGGATATCATCATTTTCGGCACCCTCGCGGGTCGCCAGGCGGCGAAACGCGCCAGAGGATAAGACGTAATTGCTGATGCCGGGCTGGCGCTCTCGCCGCCCGGCTTATCCCTTCTAAGGAGAGCCCGATGTCTGATAACCGCGTCTATAGCTACTCCGCCGTTCTGATGGGTTCTCCCATCCTGCTCAAACTCTGCTCCCATAATGAGGCGCTGGCCTCCCGCGTATTTCAGTTAATCAAACGCTACGAAGATCTGCTTACCGTTAACCGCGCCGAGTCGCAGGTAATGGATATCAACCACGCCGCCGGACGTCACCCGGTGACGGTCAGCCGCCCGGTCTTTCAGCTCATTCAGTGCGCCAAAGCCGCCAGCATGGTGCGCGACAGCGCCTTTAACCTCGCGATTGGGCCGCTGGTGAAGCTGTGGCGAATTGGCTTTCAGGGACACCGTGTGCCTGACGCCGGCGAAATCAGGGCCCGGCTGGCGCTGACCCGCCCGCAAGAGGTGATCCTGGATGAGGCAACCGGCAGCGTGTTTCTTCAGCAGCCGGGGATGGAGCTGGATCTTGGGGCGATCGCCAAAGGCTATATCGCTGACCGGGTGCGTGATTATCTTCGTCAGCAGCAGGTGGAAAAGGCGCTGATCAACCTCGGCGGCAACGTGCATACCCTTGGCGAATGGGCCATTGGCCTGAAAAAACCGTTTGCCGATGCGCAGGCGCTGATCGGCTCTCTGACGGTTAACGGACAGTCGGTGGTCACCTCGGGCACCTACGAACGTTATTTCGAGCAGGATGGCAGGCGCTGGCACCATATTCTCGACCCGCGCAGCGGTTACCCGCTGGATAACGAACTCGACAGCGTCACGGTGATTTCCACTGATTCTTTAGACGGCGATATCTGGACCACGCTGCTGTTCGGTCTCGGCGTCGAGAAAGGCTGCGCAGCGCTGCGTCAACGGCAGGATATCGACGCGATTTTCGTCACCAAAAATCGCGACATTATACTTTCATCGCCGCAGCGATTGCGCTTTGCGCCGCTGGATAGCGGCTACCGCGTTATTGACTGTACTGCTTAAGCAAACTGTACTGTTCGGCCACCAGCCGGTAGCGATAGACCGGCCGCCCGGTGGCGCCGTAGTGGATAGTGGTATAGAGAATATTGATCTGCGCCAGCCAGATCAGATACTTACGGCAGGAAACGCGGGAGATATTCACCGCCGCCGCCAGCTCATCGGTAGAGAATTCAACGTCCGGGTGGGCGTCAATCCACTGGCACAGCGTGCGCAGGGTTTGCGCGGTCAGCCCCTTGGGCAGCTTGCGCGCGTCGCTGGCCTCCGGCGTGCCGCCGTGCAGCAGGCGGTCAACGTCGGCCTGCTCGTAATAGGGTTGGCCGGTTATCAGCTTGCGCTTCTCCCGCCAGGTAGTGAGCGCCTCTTCAAAACGGGGAAACTGGAAGGGTTTGATCAGGTAATCGACTACCCCGTAATGCATGGCGGTCTGCACCGTGGCGGCATCCGCCGCTGAGGTGATCATGATGACGTCGATGGCGCGCCCCGATTGACGGATAGTCGGCAGCAGATCGAGCCCGCTGTCCTGCTGCATATAGACATCCAGCAGCACCAGATCGATCTCCTGTTGCGGATCGTTAATCATCTCCTGGGCTTGACTGAGCGTCGAAGCGCTCCCGCTGCAACGAAAGCCGGGAACCCTTGCCACGTACAGGCGATTCAGTTCGGCCACCATGGCATCATCGTCAACAATCAACACATTTATCACGCACGTTTCCTTTTACTATCCCAGGGGAGATGAACAAAAAATTGAGTAAATACGCCGGGTTCCGACTCGACGGCGAGGGTGCCGCCCAGCTCGCGTAATTGCTGGTTGGCGAGAAACAGCCCGACGCCGCGATTCTCGCCTTTGGTGGAGAAGCCTTTGTTAAAGATAGCGTCGATGTTGTTTTCCGGGATCCCCGGCCCGTCGTCGCTCACTTCACCGCTTAGCCAGCCGTCCTGATAGTGCAGCAGCAGGCCGATCTCGCCCTCCGCCTGACCGTTCATGGCATCCAGCGCGTTCTCAATAAGGTTGCCCAGCACCGTCACCAGCACGGTGACCTGCTTCTCATTCGGGCAATCCGGCACCAGGCTCTCTTCCGCCAGCTTAAGGGTAAAGCCGCACTCGGTGGCGCGCTGCATTTTACTTATCAGAAAGCCGGCGACCACTGGGGATTTTATGCGGTGCTGAATATCGCCGATGTCCGCCTGGTAGCGATGGGCGGTCTGCAGCACGTACTCCTCGAGTTTGCCATAGCTTTTCATATTCAGCAGGCCGAGGATCACGTGCAGTTTATTCATAAATTCATGGGAGGTGGTGCGCAGGGCATCGACATAGCTCATCATACCGTCCAGCCGCTGCAGCAGCTGGCTGACTTCGGTCTTATCGCGGAAGGTACAGATGGCGCCGACCACGGCCTCCTGGCTGCGGATAGGCACCGTGTTGCTGATTAGCAACAGGCCATTGCATCCCAGCTCGCGGTCATACATCGGCTCGCCGCTGTGCAAAACCGTCTGCAGGTCAGCGAGCAGCGGGGTATGAGCGAGCGTCTTGTCCGGCCCGGAAAAGAGGATCTCGCGCGCCGCCGGGTTGATCAGGTTAACCTCACCATGGGCATCGACGGCCACCACCCCCTCCTTAAGGGCGTGAAGCATGGCCTGACGCTGCTGAAACTGAGTGGAGATTTCGTGCGGCTCCAGCCCCAGCAGGACGCGCTTCAGGCCGCGCACCAGGCTCCAGGTGCCGAGGGCGCAAACCAGCGCGCTGAACAGGATGGTCAGCAGCACGTCCCAGCGGCTGTTGGCGATCTGCTCGTCCACTTTACTCAGCGAAATGCCGACCACCACCACGCCAATCTGCTGATGTTGATCGTTGAACACCGGGGTAAACACCCGCAGCGCCGGGGCCAGCACGCCGTGGTTAATGGCCACGTTCTCTTTTCCCTGCAGCGTCGGCTGGATATCGTGGCCGATGAAGGGTTTGCCAATAATTGAGCTATCCGGATGCGAATAGCGAATACCCTGCATATCGGTGACGATAGCGTACAGCAGGTCGTTGCGCCGGGTGATGGTCTGCGCCAGCGGCTGAATAATTTGCTGCTGCGGCGGCGCCTCCAGTCCGCGCTTCACCTGCGGCATATCGGCCATGGTGCGCGCCACCGCCAGCGCGGTCTCTTTCAGACCATCGCGAGTGGCATTGCTGATCTGCATATACCACAGGGCATAGACCAGCAGCAGCACGGCGCCGATCACGCTGCCGATCATCAAGGAGACGGCGGTGCTCAGCTTTAACGGTAAGGCGCGTTGACGAACGCGAGGCGGGTGCTCTGATGCCTTCATGACGATCCCGGATAGAGTCAGTAAATGATTATTATCGCTGATAGCGTGGCATTCATAAAGCCGTGTAATCAAAGCAAAAGGCCGCTTTTGCTACGGTAGCCTCGTCCCGTCCACGATAAACTGTCGCTTTTCGCCACAGGCTTAAGGCAGACATGATGGAACTGGCATCTCTGGTCCGGGATATTCTCCGGCAACAGCACGTTGAACAACTGGCACAGCATCGTGAACAGGACCATGAAGCGGAAGCAGAGTGGCAGATCGCGCGCTGGCGACATCGCAGCGGGGTGGTGATCCAGCACCGCTACGAACTCGAACTTCCGCAACAGGATGCCGCCTCCTGCCCGGAGTGCTGGATCGAGTGGCAGGTTATCGATAGCGCCGGCCTGGTGGTGCAGCCAATGCGCAAACAATTTTATAACCTCTGTCAGCAATCCTTCTGGCTGGCCATGCAGGCGGACGGCGAAGATGAGAGCTGAGACAGGATTGTTCAGATAATCGGCAATTGCCCGTGAACGGGCGATCGGGACGGTAAACTGTGACCCCGACGGCGGTAAAGCGCGGAAGATTCCCCTTATAGTGGCGACAGAGGTTAAATAGTCCTGATGAATATAAGGATATGCATCAGGCCGCTGATTTCGCCGAGATGCGCTTTTTCTGTCGTAAATGGAGGTTGTTATGAGCAGTTCGCTAACCGCGTCAATGCAGGCACGTCGTCACCCGGATACCACCCACATCGATCGCCTCGCCACCGCCGACATGCTGGCGATGCTGCATCAGGATGATAAGCAGATATCGGAGGCGGTTGGCGCCTGTTTGCCGGATATCGCCCGGTTGATTGATATCGCCACCGCGACAATGAGCCGGGGAGGGCGTCTGGTTATTATCGGCGCCGGGGAATCAGGCCGCACGGCTGTCCAGGCGGTCAGCGACTACTCTCCGGAAGGCAAACACGCGCTGGTGGGGCTGATTGCAGGTGGGCAGACGCCGGCGATGGCCGAGCGGGAGACCGCGGCGAATAATTACGATCTAGGCGCCTTCGAGCTGCAGTCGCTGGACTTTTCCAGCCACGATATGCTGCTGGCGCTTACCGTTAGCGGCAAGACCCCATGGGTCTGGGGGGCGATGCGCCACGCCTGGTCGCTGGGGGCTCCGATCGCGGTGGTGACTCAGCAGGCGGCCAGCGAGGCGGCGCAGCTGGCGGATATTATTATTGCTCCGCAAACCGGGCCGGAAGCGGTGGCGGGCTTGACCAATCCGAAGGCCCGGCTGGCCCAGCGGCAGATCCTTAACATGGTGTCGACGGGCCTCGCTATCCGTGACGGCCGGGTGTACAGCAACCTGCGAGTGGATCTGCAGGCTGACAGTCCACACTGGGCGGAGCGGCAGGTGGCGATTGTCATGGCGGCCACCGACTGCACGCGCAGCGAAGCGAAAGCCGCGCTGACCAGCTGCCACCACCAGTGCCGCACCGCCATCCTGATGCTGCTCAGCGGGCTGGACGCCTGGCACGCGCGGGAGCTGCTGACCAAACATCACGATCATCTGCGTCTCGCCCTGCGCGAAGCCCAGCGCAGCGCTGTCACTCCCGCCCATTAAGCCTTTAGCCAGGCGCGCACAAACGGTATGCGCGCCTGCACTTTATTAACTAAAGAAATTCCTCTCCTCTATTTATTCCGGTAATTGCGCTGAATTTTCAGTGAGATTTTACGCCGACGCTTATTTTTTAGTGCCGCTCTGATTTTTTAAGTTAAATAATTATTTGATTAAAAATGCGAGAGTGTAAATGATATTTTAAAATAAAGTAAAAGTGCGTTAATATGCTGCCTCTTATTACCGTGTGCTACGTGATAATTCTATTATGCCTGCAATGAAAAAAACGATTATTTCCTTTACCGCATTAGCGATGTTCGTCAGCGCGGCGACGCATGCTGAAGCGGATACCTCTAAAAAAACCGACTTCCTGCTGATTGGCGGCGGGATCATGAGCGCCTCGCTTGGCACCTGGCTGCAGGCGCTGCAGCCGGACTGGAACCTGACGATGGTGGAGAAACTGGACGGCGTGGCCCTGGAATCCTCCAACGGCTGGAATAATGCCGGTACCGGTCACTCGGCGAATATGGAGCTGAACTATACGCCGGAGCGGGCGGACGGATCGATTGACGTCAGCAAAGCGCTGGATATTAACGAACAGTTCATGATTTCCCGTCAGTTCTGGTCGGCACAGGTGAAGCGCGGTATTTTGCACGACCCGCACTCCTTTATTAATTCCACGCCGCATATGAGTTTCGTCTGGGGCGATAATGTCGACTATCTGCAGAAGCGTTATACCGCGCTGCAGCAGACCACCTTATTCCAGGGGATGAAATTCTCCACCGACCACGCGCAAATTAAACAGTGGGCGCCGCTGGTGATGGAAGGCCGCGATCCGCAGCAGAAAGTGGCTGCCACCTGGACGCCGGTGGGTACCGACGTTAACTATGGCGAAATCACCCGGCAGCTGATCGGCAGCCTGAAGAAAAACAGCCATTTCACCCTGCAAACCTCCTCTGAGGTCACCGATTTCAAACGCAATGCCGATAACTCCTGGCACGTGACCATTAAGAACGTGCAGAGCGGCGAGGCGCAGACCATCGATGCGAAATACGTCTTTATTGGCGCCGGCGGCGGTGCGCTGAAGCTGCTGCAAAAAACCGGTATTCCGGAAGCGGACAACTATGCTGGCTTCCCGGTGGGTGGTTCGTTCCTGATGACCGAGAACCCGGCGGTCACCGCGCAGCACCTCGAGAAAGTGTATGGACAGGCTTCGGTCGGCGCACCACCGATGTCGGTACCGCACCTTGACGCCCGCTACCTCGATGGCAAGCGCGTGGTGCTGTTTGGGCCTTTCGCCACCTTCTCGACCAAGTTCCTGAAGAACGGTTCCTTCTTCGACCTGTTGAGCACCACTACCACTGACAACGTGCTGCCGATGACCCACGTCGGTCTCGACAACTTCGATCTGGTGAAATATCTCGTCAGCCAGGTGATGCTCAGCGATGATGACCGCTTCGCCGCGCTGAAAGAGTACTACCCTGACGCGCGTAAAGAGGACTGGAAGCTGATCCAGGCCGGCCAGCGCGTGCAGATCATTAAGAAAGACGCAGAGAAGGGCGGCGTGTTGAAACTGGGCACCGAAGTGGTGGTCGATCAGCAGAAAACCATTTCCGCGCTGCTTGGCGCGTCGCCGGGGGCTTCCACCGCTGCGCCGATCACCCTCAATGTGCTCAAGCAGATGTTCCCGACGCAGTTTAACTCGCCGGAGTGGCAGACCCGTATCCACCAGATCGTGCCGAGCTACGGCCAGAAGCTGAACGGCAACGTGGCGCTGACCCAGCAGGTTTGGGATGATACCGCCGCGACCCTGCAGCTGACGAAACCGCCGGTGATCCAGATGCCAGCGGCTGCGCCCACCGCGACCGCGAAGCCGGTTGAGCCTCAGCGCGACGCCTCGCCGCAGCATGATATGGCGCTGTAAAAGCAAACTTGAAAGTGAACAAAAGGGAAGACCACGGTCTTCCCTTTTTTGCGTCCATTCCCCGCCTGCGCCGCGCTCTGCCTGCAACTTTGCCGTCATAAACGATATACTGATTTGAATTGAAAAAGAAAAGCAAATCAGGAGTGTGGAAGGGCTATGCAAGACGATATCAACCAGGAGATCACCTTCCGCAAGTTGTCGGTCTTTATGATGTTTATGGCGAAAGGCAATATCGCCAGAACCGCCGAAGCGATGAAGCTCAGCAGCGTCAGCGTCCACCGCGCGCTGCATACGCTGGAAGAGGGGGTGGGCTGCCCGCTGTTTGTTCACAAAGGGCGCAATTTACTGCCGCTGCAGGCGGCATGGACGCTGCTGGAATATTGTCAGGATGTGATGAGTCTGATGAGCCGGGGGCTTGAGGCGACGCGCAAAGTCGCCGGCGTCGGCCAGGGGCGGCTGCGCATCGGCACTCTTTATTCCCTGACCCTGGAAACCGTCCCGCGCATTATCATGGGCATGAAGCTGCGGCGCCCTGAGCTGGAGCTGGATCTGACCATGGGCTCTAACCAGATGCTGCTGGATATGCTGGAAGACGACGCTCTCGACGCTATCCTGATCGCCACCAATGAAGGGGAATTCAATAATACCGCTTTCGACGTGGTGCCGCTGTTTGAGGACGATATTTTTCTCGCCGCCCCGGCGACGGAGCAGCTGGATGCCTCACAACTCGCCGACCTGCGCGATTACGCCGATCGCAAGTTTGTGTCGCTGGCGGAGGGGTTCGCCACCTATGCCGGATTTCGGGAAGCATTCCATATCGCTGGTTTCGAGCCGGAGATCGTCACCCGGGTGAATGACATCTTTTCGATGATTAGCCTGGTGCAGGCGGGCGTCGGGTTTGCGCTGCTGCCGGGGCGAATGAAGAAAGTCTATGAAAAAGATGTACAGCTGTTAAAGCTGGCGGAGCCGTACCAGATGCGCCAGCTGATCTCGATTGTCTATTCACACCATCGCGAGCGCGATGCCGACCTGCTGGCGCTGGCGGCGGAAGGAAGGATGTACGCCCGGAGCCTTATTCGTTAAGCCGCTGCGCCAGATGGCGGGCAACGTCCACGCCGCTGCGTTCCAGCGAAAGGGTCTCCCCGCGCCAGCCCGCCTGGCGGGTCAGGCAGGTGAGCACGCCGCCGGGCGGCATCTCGATTGCCAGTCTCGCGTCGCGTTCATCGGCGGCGATCATCGCCTCCTGCCAGTGGACGGTGCGCGCCATGTTCATCGCCAGATCGTCGGCGATCCGCTGCGGATCCCACAGCACGCGCGCTGTCGAGCCGCTTAAATAGGCGCACTGCGGGCGCGTTAAGGTCAGGTTGGCAAAGGCTTTTGCCAGCGCTGCGGCGGGTTTATCCAGCAGCGCACAGTGCGATGGCACGCTGACCGCCAGCCGCTGCGCCTTGCTGGCGCCCGCCTGCAGCGCCAGCTGTGCCACTTCGGCCATGGCTTCATCGCGTCCGGCGATTACAATCTGCGTTTCGGCGTTGAGGTTGGCGAGATAGACCTCGTGGCCCTGCATCAGCGCCTCAACCCGCGGGCGGGTCAGGCCCATAATCGCCGTCAGCCCGTAACCTTCAGGATAGGCCTGTTCCATGAGATCGCCGCGCAGGGCTACCAGCCGCAGCGCGCTGGCGAAATCGAGCGCGCCGGCAATGACCGCTGCGGGAAAGGCGCCGATGGAGAGGCCGCTGACCATCTGCGGATTAACGCCCTGGCGCTGTAGCTCGCGCGCCCAGGCTACCCCGACGATCAGCAGACAGAGCTGGACCGCACGGGTGTGTTTTAGCGCATCAGCGCTATCGAGAGTCTCGACTTCATCCCCCAGCACGGCGCGCGCCTGGCTGAGGATCGCTTCGCGGTCGGGGATAGCCGCCAGCATGTTGGGACGCTGGGCGCCCTGTCCGGGAAAAGTAAACAAAATCTTCATCATTCCTCCCTGCGCCACGGCGCAGTAGTTAAGCGCGCACCGTGTGACGTTTTCAGCAGCGCCCGCCCATCGCGTAGCCACTCATTGAGGGCGAAGGCGCCGTACGGCGTTTCGACCTGGGTATCGGCGCGGCACGGGAGCTTGGCCACCCGGGACTGCCATTCCAGCAGCGCCTCGCGGGCCAGCGGCTGCGGCGCGCGGATCAGCAGATCCAAATCGCTTGCTGCATGGAGTACCGGGATTTCGGTCGCCAGCGCGTAGCCAGTGCTGCCGGTGACGCCCCAGCGCCAGGGCCAGTCGTCCAGCGTCAGGGCGATAGCCGCCTGCACCGGCGGCTGCGAAACAAAAGGAGAGCCCAGCAGGCGCTCGCGCTCCACCAGCATCTCCGGGGTGACGCTGCGCACGATATTCTGCGCCTGTACCCAGCCGGCGGCGCGCTGCTCGCGCTTCATGCCCCGCACCCCAACCGGGATGCGGGCCTGGCCGTCAACGTCGCGCCTCACCACCACCGGCAGCGCGGCTCGCCACTGCTGAACCACCCACGGCTCGGCAATATCTTCCAGGGCGCTGGCGTGGTTTAACCAAACTAAATCGTGGGGACGCGGCGTTGATGACATGGTTTACAGTCCTGAAGTCAAAGAGATAAACAGCGGTAACGACAGGATACACAGAACCGAGCTTAACAACAGCACGGCTTCAGCATCCGGGGACTGCACGCCGAAGCGGTTGCCGAACACCACGCCGAAGAAGCCGGCGGCCAGGGCAATCATCAGGATCGCGGTAATCGCGATGGAGCCATGCAGACCCAGCAGCATCACCAGACCCCAGGCGATAAACGGCTGTACCAGCAGTTTTACGAGGGTGGAGGTGGCGATCAGCGCATTGAGCTGCAGTTTACGCGCCGAGAGGATTACCCCGGTGAGGAACAGCGCTGCTGCGGTAGCGGCCAGGCCCAGCGGTTTGATGGAGGCCAGCAGCAGGTCCGGCATTTTAATGCCGATCGCGGAAAGCACCACCCCAAGCAGCGGGCCCCAGACGATCGGTTTTTTCACTGAACGCCACATCAGCACCGGCAGCATCGCCAGCGTAGAACCGCTGTTTTCCCCCGCGGCGCGGGCTTTTTCACGCTCCAGAATCAGCAGGCAGAAGGGGGTCATCAGGACCGAACCGCAGGCGATAGAGACCGCCACCGACAGCGAGGTCGATGCGCCTTCGCCGAGCACGCTGCCAAGGATCGGCAGGCCCAGCGCGGCGTAGTTCGGCAGCGCGACGGTGAGGGTCAGCACCGCGGCATCCTGCGGGGTGCGTTTGAACACGCTGGTGGCGAGGAAGTAGATCCCGGCGTAGGTGATCCACATCGCGCCGGTCAGCACCAGCACCAGCGGCGACTGGGCGACGATACCGGCCCACGGCGTTTGTACCGTCGCGCTAAACAGCGTGGCGGGTAAGGCAAAATCCATTACAAAAATATTAAGCAGCGAGACGTTTTTGTTATCTACCATACCGGCCTTACCGGCCCAGAAGCCCAGCAGCATAATGACGAAAATCGGCGCAAGAGCATGAATAATCACATAAGTCATAAATCACCTGTAAATAAAATAGAGTACTGGCGCGATTGTTATTTTTTCTAAAAGCCGTCCCTGCCCGGCGCGGTTATTACGCGCTCCGGGGGACGGCTTCCGGCAGGTTTTCTTCTACTACTTACGTACGAACGAACGTCTTACCAGCTGGCGCGCATAAGGTCGCGGACCTGCTGCGAACTGCGGCGGTTTTCCGCACCCAGGCGGCACTTCAGCGAGGGATCCTGGCGCGCGTCAGCGATGGCGTCGCGCAGGGTACGGCTGACCAGTGACAGATCGCCTTCGTCTGGCGCATCCGGATGGTTGATATCAAGCAGGGCGGAGAGCAGGCCGAGCGTAGCGTAGTTGCTGACGTCGTAGGCCATCGGCGGGATGGTCGCCGCCAGTTTCTCCAGCGCCTCTACGGTACGCAGCGTAATGCGCGCTGCCGATGCTTTCCCCATCGCGTGAACCAGCACGCCGCTATCGTTAAAGGCTATCAGGCGGTTGGCCTGATAGCCGTGGGCCAGAAACGCCCCGGACATCGCTTTGCCGACAATCAGGCCAATCACCGGGTGGCCGGCCAGACGGGCTTTGGCGTAGGCGCCTGCCGCTCCGGCCAGCGCCTGGTGAATACCAAAAGCTTCCTCGCGACGGCCATAGGCCTGGCTCGGCACATCGATCACGGCGACGATCGGCCGTTTACCAGGCTGGTCGGCGTCAGCGGCGATGGTTTCGTTGACCACTTTCGCCAGCGTCCAGCCTTCCAGCAGGCCGACTTCGCCGCCGGCGGCGCGCGGGTAGTGGTTGTTAGCGTCAGGTACCACGGCGATAAAGCGGACGCTTTCGCCATCAATCTGGCCATCTGCGACCTGCACCGAAGGGCACAGACCACTCATCAGCGGCGCGTCGGGCGCCAGTTTGTTCAGCCACAGCGCGGCGCGGTTTGGGAACTGGCTCATTATTTCTCCTCCCGGGCAAAAAGCTGTTTAATCTGCGCGGTATCCGCCTGCTGGCGGGTGTCGAACTGGCTTAAACGGCGCAGGTAATCGTCATAATTGTCGCTGCGGTGCTGCGCCGGTACGCCTTTGGCGATCGCCTCGTTCATCGCGGTTTTGACCGCGTTGACGCCATCGTTAACCAGCGCGTCGACCAGGCCGCTGGCGGCGCGAATTTCGCCGCCGGTCATGCTCCAGATAAACGGCCGGTTGCGTGAGTCGTACTCTTCAATGCCGGCTTCCTGCTCGATAACCTGTGGGCCGTTGAGGCCGAGACGGGCTTCACGGGTGACGATAAGGTAGCTGCACAGCGCCGCGGCGATGGACATACCGCCGAAGCAGCCGACGGTACCGGTAATAATGCCGACCACCGGGGTGTAGCGGCGCAGGTCGACAATTGCGGCGTGAATATCGGCGATGGAGGCCAGACCGAGGTTGGCCTCCTGTAGCCGGACGCCGCCGGTTTCGAGGCACAGCACCGCCTGGGTCGGGATACCGTTGCGGTTATCTTCCGCCGCCAGCTCCAGCGCGGCGGCCATTTTGGCGCCGGAGACTTCGCCCATACTGCCGCCCTGGAAGGTGCCTTCGATGGCAATCACCACCGCCGGCTGGCCGTTGATCGTGCCTTTGGCGACCACCATACCGTCGTCGGACTGCGGGACGATGCCCTGCGCGCCGAGCCACGGCGACATAATGCCGTCAAACGGATCCAGCAGTTCGCGGTAACTGCCGTCGTCCAGCAGGGCGTGTGCGCGTTCGCGAGCGCGCAGTTCGATAAAGCTGCGATCGTTACGCATGAGCGGCCTCCTCAAAGACTTGTTCAATACGAATACGGGCGACGCCCGGCGTGGCGCCGAAGTCGTGAATAACCAACTGCCCGGCGGGCAGGCCGTTGATCAGGTTCAGCCTGTCGAACAGCGCCTGCCAGCGCGCCTGGCTGTTATCCACCGAGGTGGTAATTTGCACGCGGAGCGTATCGCTCCCGGCGGCGGTATAGAGCACCTCCATATCGCCTGAACCTACAACCCCTGCCAACGCTCTGCCGCTGAGGGCGCGGCTGGCAGGAAATGACAATGTAATCTGTTCCATAACATCCTCTGAATGCGTTAGCCGGCAACCCGGTCGAGAAACAGGGTGGCGGCAAGGAGATCGGCGGCGCCGCCCGGCGAGGCGTTGTGCGCCAGCATCTGCGCGTCAAGCCGCGCCAGGGCGGCGGGGGCGGGGGCGCTGGCGCAACCGCCGGCCGCCAGCACCTCGCGGGCGCCCTGCTGCATGGTCTGCAGGCCGCTCATGCCGGCGCGCGACAGCACGCAGGTATCGCTCAGCGAGGTCATGATGGCCATCAGCGCGTCAAGTCGCGCCTGCGGCTCGCTGGCGCCCCGGGCGCGGCTTTGCTGTAACTGCGGCAGCGCCAGGGCGGTGATATGCGGGAAACCGCGCTGCGCCTCTTCGCGCGCGCCAGGCACCTGCCAGCGGCGGCTGGCGCGCAGCCCTTTACTGAAGCTTTTCGGCGCCAGGCTGTCGGGCAGGCGGGCGAGGGCGGCGGCGGTGTCGGCGATCGTCTGTGATTGACCCTCTCCACCCAACATCGCCACCGCGCTGACCAGCAGCCCCAGCGCCCAGATGGCGCCGCGGTGGGTATTGACCCCGCCGGTGGCCTGCATCATCTGCGCTTCGCCTTCGCGACCGAGGCGGCCGACGGTTTCGCGCAGCGCGATATCCGCCGGGCGGCGCCAGCTTTGCTGGGCCAGCGCGTGGAAGGTCGGCTGCAGGCTGCGGGCGGAGCGTTCCATCAGCGCCAGCGTGAGGTCCTGATGCGCGCCACTGCCGCGGCTGTCGACCAGACCCGGTTTCGGGCTCAGACGGGCTTCGTCAATCAGGCAGGCGCTGGCGGTGTCCGCCAGCCAGCTGACAAGACTTTCGGCGTGCAGGGGAGAGAGAATTTTCATTACCAGCTCCGGAATTTTGCCGGTGGGTTGTACAGTCCGTCGGACCATTCCACCAGGTCGGCGACGCTGCCGGCGGCCAGCAGTGAACGGGTTGCCTCGCTGCGGCGAATACCCAGATCTTCCGGGTAGACCACTTTGCCGCTCTGACGCAGGGCAGCCACGCGTTTTGCGTCCACCCCGAGGCCAATGTCGGTGATCCCGGCCACTGCGGCGACCATCGCCCGGCGCTCTTCCAGGCTTTCCGCACGATACAGATAGGCGATACCCTCTTCGGTCAGCACGTGGGTGACGTCATCGCCGTAAATCATCACTGGCGCCAGCGGCATGCCGGAGGTTTTAGCGACGTCGACCGCGTCGAGGGTCTCAACGAAGGTCGGTTTCACGCCGGCCTGGAAGGTTTCGACCATCTGCACCACCAGTTTTTTACCGCGCTGCATTGGGTCCGGCTCGGTGATCATATTGAGCCAGGCAGGGGTAGCGTGGCGGCGGCCGTGCGGATCGTGGCCCATGTTCGGCGCGCCGCCGAAGCCGGAAAGGCGGCCGCGTGTGACGGTCGAGGAGTTAGCCAGTCCATCCACCTGCAGGGTCGAACCGATAAACATATCCACCGCGTACTGACCCGCCAGCTGGCAGAAGGCGCGGTTGGAACGCATGGAGCCGTCCGGGCCGGTAAAGAAGATATCCGGGCGGGCGCGGATGTACTCTTCCATCCCCAGCTCGCCGCCGAAGCAGTGCACGCTCTCCACCCAGCCGCTCTCGATCGCCGGGATCAGGGTCGGATGCGGGTTCAGGGTCCAGTGTTTACAGATTTTGCCTTTCAGGCCGAGCTGTTCGCCGTAGGTCGGTAGCAGCAGTTCGATAGCGGCGGTGTTGAAGCCGATCCCGTGGTTGAGGGACTGCACCTGATGCTCTGCGTAGATGCCCTTGATCGCCATCATCGCCATCAGAATGTGTTCTTGCTTAATCAGGCGCGGGTCGCGGGTGAACAGTGGTTCAATAAAGAACGGCTTGTCGGCGACCACCACGTAATCAATCCACGAGCCGGGAATATCGACGCGGGGCAGATCGCACTCGTCGTCCACCAGTTCGTTGACCTGAGCGATAACAATGCCGTCGTGGAAGGCGGCGGCCTCCACCAGCGCCGGGGTATCTTCGGTACTCGGCCCGGTATAGAGGTTACCTTTGCGGTCGGCTTTGTAGCCGGCGATCAGCGCGACGTTAGGCGACAGATCCACGTACAGGCGGGAGTAGAGTTCGATATAGGTATGAATGGCGCCGATTTCCAGCAGCCCATCTTCCAGCAGCTGCGAAATGCGCAGGCTTTGGGTACCGGAGAAGGAGAAATCGAGCTTACGGGCGATGCCTTTTTCAAACAGGTCAAGGTGCTCGCTGCGCCCGACGCTGGGCATGATCATATGCAGATCGTGGATTTTCTGCGGATTGACTTCCGCCAGCATGCGGGAGAGAAAATCGGCTTGCTTCTGGTTGTTGCCTTCCAGCACCACCCGGTCGCCGGGGGCGAGCAGGTTTTCCAGTACGCTGACCAGCTGGTCAGTGGGGATGACTTTGCCCGGGATGTTGGCCTTGGCCAGCCGCCGTTGCTTTTCCGTCCGGCGACGGTTCCAGACCCGCCCCGTCGTTTGTTCGGCATTCATTATTAACCTCCTGATTCGACAAATCGTTTTGTTTGTCCTGGTGGAGGGTAGTGTGCGACGCGGGGCGCGGAGCATCAATTAAGCACGGCGGCCAATCGTTAGCCTGAGAGTAACAATGGTGAGTGGCCCTTTGTGATGAGGATCAATAATACAAAAGGCGTAGTGGTCTACTGCAGCTGACAAGGAGAGGAGGGCCGGTCAGCCACCGGCCCGGGGAAGGGTTACTGTTTGCTCACATCACTTAGTAAGAAGGCGATGCTCTGCCCGCCGCTGGTCTGCTCAAGGGCAATTTTGACGATAATCGTCAACGGCACCGACAGGAGCATACCGACCGGACCCAGCAGCCAGCCCCAGAAGATCAATGACAGGAACACCACCAGGGTGGAGAGCCCCAGGCCGCGCCCCATGATCCGCGGTTCGAGAATATTGCCGAACACCAGGTTAACGATCAGATAGCCGGCCAGCACCACCAGCGCCTCGTACAGGCCGCCGAACACCAGCACTTGCAGGATCGGCGGGATGGCCGCCAGTACGGAACCGATATTGGGAATATAGTTCAGCGCGAAGGCCAGTAGCCCCCACATAAAGGCGAAGCGCACGTCCAGCAGAACCAGCATTCCCCAGACCACCAGCCCGGTGACCAGGCTAATCGCGGTCTTCAGCACCAGATAATGCGACACGCTGTCGATAGCGCGCTGGATAGCCCCCATGCCTTCTACCGGGCGGGACATCAGCTGCTGGAGTTTAGCGGGGAGCTGCGGCACCTCCAGCAGCATAAACACCACCGTCAGCAGCAGCAGAAAAATCGAGGACATGGCGTTCGACAGCTGAGTGAGCAGACTGGTGACCAGGGTCATCACGGCGTTGGGGTCGATGTATTTGTTAAGCTCCACCACCGAGACGGTAAAACCCAGGCGCTGCAGCCAGGGGGCGATGGTTTGCATCGGTTCGTAGAGATAGTTGCGGTACTGCGGCAGGGTGCGCGCCAGCTCGTTAAGCGAGGTCCCCAGCGAGGCCAGCAGCACAACGGCTAACATCACGATAAGGCCTATCAGCAGTGAGATCGCCAGCACGCGCGGCACCCGGCAGCGGACCAGCAGCTGCACCAGCGGATTAAGGATCACCGCCAGAAAAAGCGCGAGAATAAACGGGACAATAATGTCTGCCGCAAAGCGAATGCCGGTCAGGATGATCACCAGCATGCCCAGCATGATGACCATCTTTAGTCCGTTAAGTGTAATAATAGGTTTAGCCATAGGATCCCGTCCTCAATCTTCCTTGCCTGTTAACAGGTTGCGTTACATTAGCATAATGACGTTTTTTTTCAGAAAAAACGCATTGCTGCAAAACCGCGGCGTAAAGAATTGCAAAGTCTTTGAATTAAATGTAGCACTATGCTACAAATCTACCTGTGTTTAACTACTGAGGACAATTTCCATCCGCACCGGACGAGAAGCAACACCGCGGATAATTGTAATTTTATGGACAATCAGTTCAGGATGTATATTTTAAATCACCCCGCAGTATCCCTCACTTTTTCCCGTTTTGCCGGCGAACAGCACTGGCATTCGGCGCTATAGTCACCTTCTTTCTGCCTGAGCTGGCGCCAAGCGCACAGCGAAATCTACGTCAGAAATTTTCCGGTTTACGCGTCTCGTAAACGGTAATGGATTATATTCTCAAGCAGGAGAAGGGATCATGTTTTATTGGATTTTATTAGCTTTAGCTATTGTTGCTGAAATTACCGGCACGTTGTCGATGAAATGGGCAAGCATCAGCGGTGGGCATACCGGCTATATTTTAATGCTGGCCATGATAGCTCTGTCATATATTTTTCTCGCCTTTGCAGTTAAAAAAATTGCCCTCGGCGTGGCTTACGCGTTATGGGAAGGGATTGGCATTTTGCTGATCACCCTGTTCAGCGTTCTGTTATTTGATGAAAGCTTATCGCTGCTGAAAATAGCCGGTCTGACCACACTGGTGGTGGGGATCGTCCTGATTAAGTCCGGCACCCAGAAAAAAGCGTCGTCGAAGCAGGAGGTGGCTCATGCAGCAGTTTGAGTGGATCCACGCCGCCTGGTTGGCTATCGCCATTGTTCTGGAGATTATTGCCAACGTCTTTTTGAAGTTTTCCGACGGTTTCCGCCGCAAGGTCTATGGCATTCTGTCGCTGGCGGCGGTGCTGGGCGCATTCAGCGCCCTCTCGCAGGCGGTAAAAGGCATCGATCTGTCGGTTGCCTATGCGCTGTGGGGCGGCTTCGGTATCGCGGCGACCATTGCCGCTGGCTGGGTGCTGTTTGGCCAGCGCCTGAATAACAAAGGCTGGGCGGGAGTCATCCTGTTGGTTGCCGGCATGGTGTTAATTAAACTCGCCTGACGTCGCGCCGCCTGCAAAGCCAGGCGGCAAAACGGGTCCGCTGTAGTATGCTTACCTCAAGACCGGCCCCGCAGTTATTGTGCCCGGTGACGATGAGGACTGCGCATGTTCACAGCTTTCGGCTGGCGGAAAATTCCTTCCGCCAGGACGTTGTCAATAATGATTTTTCTCGCCGGGCTCGGCCTCACCGCGTCGGTGATCTCCCTGCTTTACCTGTCGCAACACCTCATTGCCAGCAAATCCAATGAAATTGACCAGCAGCGTTCGGTCCTGTCGGTGGAAGGGGCGGTGCAGACATCGGTCAACCGGGTGCTGTCCCTGGTGCTGGACAATGCCATCTGGGACGATGCGGTGACCCAGACTTACGCCCCCAGACTGGATCAAAAATGGCTGTACGACACCTGGGGATCGGGCTTCAAAATCAATAACCTGTACGACGGCACCTTTGTCCTTGATGAACATTATCACATTCTGTGGGGCGCCTTTCAGAGTCAGGTGATGCCCCGGACAGACCTTTCATTTCTCGGCGCCGGGCTGACCAGTCTGATCCGTTATCATGCAAAGGCTCTGCGCGAGGGCAAAAACGCCTTCGCTGGCATCACGCGCACCGAGGCAGGGATCGCTTTCGTCGGCATCGGCCTGATCCGGCCGACGACCGGCCGGCTGCAGGTGGCTGACGATACCCGGCGCTATCTGGTCATTACCCGGCACATCAGTCCTCAGCTGCTGCAGCGTTTAGGCGACACCTTCCAGATAAGTCATCTCCATCTCAGCGACGGCCCCGGGGAACACCGTATTCCGCTGCGCACGCAGGGAGGCGAGGTGCTGGGCTATCTGGCGTGGCAGCCGCGTCTGCCCGGCGCCGAAGCGGCCCTGGCCTCATCAGGCAGTATGCGGCTGATCGCCGGGGTGGCCGCCAGCCTGATCCTGCTGTTTATTCTGTTCAGCAGCCTCGGCATGTATAAGCTGGCCCGCGGCGAACGTCAGGCGCGGGAGATCGCCCTGATTGACTGGCTCAGCCGGCTGCCCAACCGACGAGCGCTGCTGCTGCGGTTAAGCCAGGTGTGCGACACGAGTAAGCACGACATGCAGTGCGTGGTGTTTATCGATCTGGACGGATTTAAAGATGTGAATGATAACTATGGCCACGATGTGGGCGACGCCCTGATCCGCCATATCGCCAGCGCGCTGCAAAAACGGGTGCCGGCGGAGGCCATGCTGGCAAGAATGGGCGGGGATGAATTCGCCATGGCGGTGAGCGGCGAACAAGCGATCGACCGGGCGGCGGCGTTCGCCTGGGCGGCGCTGGAGCTGCTGAAAGCGCCGGTGGCACTGAGCAAACGCAAAATTTATATCGGCGCCAGCATCGGCATCGCCAGCGGAACCCCGGCGGAATGCTCCAGTACCGAACTGTTTCGCCGGGCGGATATCGCCATGTACCACGCCAAGAAGAGCGGCAAGGGGCAGACGGCCTGGTATGACGATGCGCTGGATGCCGTGCGACGTCATCAGCTGATGATCGAGAATGGCATCCGTCAGGGGCTGGAGCAGGATGAATTTGAGGTCTGGTATCAGCCGGTAGTCGATGCCGATACCCTGACGATGACCGGCGTTGAAGCGCTGCTGCGCTGGCCGCGTCGCCCGCAGGGTGCGCTGGCGCCGGATGCATTTATCGCCATTGCCGAGAGCAGCGGCCTGATTGACACCCTCGGCCAGTTCGTTCTGCAACGTGCCTGCAGCGATCTGCAGCCGGTGAGCGATCTGCTGCTGTCGGTGAATATCTCCCCGGCGCAATTTCGCGATCCGGCTTTTGAAAGCCGGGTGATGGAGACGGTCGCTGCCTGCCGCTTTCCGCCGTCACGCCTGCAAGTGGAGGTGACGGAGAGTTATGTGCTGGAAAATCCGGAACGTTCGCAGGCGGTGGTGGAGAATCTGAAGGCCCAGGGCATCGCCGTGGCGCTGGACGATTTTGGCACCGGTTATTCGAGCATCGGCTATTTACGCCGCTTTCGTTTTGACAGCCTGAAGATTGACAAATCCCTCGCCGGGCGGGTGGACTGTGATGCGCAGGCGGCGGAGATGGTGCGCGGCACGGTGCGCATCGCCCGCGCGCTGGGGATGACGGTCGTGGCTGAGGGGGTTGAAGATCCGCAACAGCTGGCGCTGCTGCGGCGGGCCGGTTGCGACCGGCTACAGGGCTTTTACTTCAGTAAACCGATGCCGATCGCCGACCTGTTGCAGCGGCGCCAGCAGCAGGGGTAATTACTCTCCGGCCAGCGCCTCCAGCTTATCGCGAAAGCCGGTCACCGCGATGGCGCGGTTGTCCGCTCGCCAGCGATCCTGCGGGCCGGGAGCCGAACTTTGCACGGCGATCACTTGCCAGCCGTCTGCGGTTTTCAGCAGCAGCGGCGAGCCGCTGTCGCCGGGCAGGGTGTCACACTGGTGCGACAGAACGCTGTTTTGCGCCCAGCCGGTGACGATGCAGTCCTGGTGGCTATAAAGATTATCCAGATGATCTTCAGGATAACCTGACTGGGTCACTTTCCGGTCCGCCGCCTTCAGCGCCGCGGTTAAATCGGCCTTACTGCCGGGGAAGAGCGGGATCGGCGTGATGCCTGAGGGAGCATAGCGCAGCACGATCAGGCCAAAATCCGAGGGCGCCGCGGCGGAGGGAACGATCCAGCCGTCGCCGTCGGCTTTCAGGCGCTTGCCTAAGCCGGGATCCACTCGTCCGTCAATGCCGTGGATCTCATACACCCAGTTCCCCTTGCGGGAAATAAAGCGCAGAGCGACCGCTTTATCCGGCTTGCCGCGCGGGGGTGTTAACAGGCAGTGGCCCGCGGTCAGCGCCAGGTTGGGGGAGATGAGCGTCGCCGTGCACAGATTGCCGCTGGCGGTCTCCAGCTGGCCAATCGCGTCCCACGGGCTCTCCTCCGGACGGCTCACCGCTTTACGGTCATCGTGACCGAAAAACAACGTCTTAATATCTTTGGCGCTCAGTCCGTTATCATCGGCATGTGCGCCCAGAGGTAACAGATAAAATGAACACAGTAATAACAGAACGTTTCTACGCATATCACTCTCTGGGGAGGCTATGATGTCTATTGACAGTAGCAGGAGATTTAAGTTTATGAAAGTAAACAATAATTCTTATCAGGCCAAACGGCATGTCTCATCTGCGCGCGGTGGGCCCTGGCGCGGGTAAAACCGTCTGATTTCAATCGGTTAATACCAGTAACCTTCTGCTGCTATTTCCGCAGAAAGCGCGGTCTGGCGCAAGAACATTCGTGTATCAGAACGTACTGAAATTGGCGAATAATGCAGCAACACTTCTTTAAGGTTATTCCTGGTTTGTCAGCGGAATGCGCAAAAATAATACGTTTACCCGCCAGAACTTCACCAGAATTCGCACTTCTTTACGCCTCACGTAATAATTTTCAATGCGAAACATTTTCTCACCGAAAACATTGTTACCGTCACCCCGCCGTTGAGTAAATAGAGAGGTAATACCGGCGATGATAGCCTGAATTCTATTTCCCCGGCGTTCGGAGGGTATATGTCTAAAAAAGGTATTCGCGCACTGGTCTATGTTTCCCTGGTCTCCGTGGCCATCTGGGGCGCAACCGGCTATCTGGTGATGGAAGCGGTACGTGCTTTGTGATGAGTCTGGCCGCCGCGTGGGGGCCAGGCGCGCGATGGTTTCTTGCTAACGTGTCTGGCGTCTTCGGGCGCCGGGCATTATTTGCGCCGCTGGCAGCGGCAGGGTACAGAGAGTGGTAAGAGGCAGGCAATAATATTTGCGCGACATTCACCTTCCGGGAAGTCTGGGCCAGGCGGCAAAACGGGAGAAGGGGCGAAACAATTAATAGAGGAAAAAGCGGGTCGCAACCACTGCGCAAATGATTAACAGGATCAGGATGAGCTCAAAACGATAGCGCCGCAGCATAGTGCTCTCCAGAAAAAACGGCGCTGAAACAGCGCCGATTATTTAAGAAGGTTGGTTCACCGGGAGGAATTATGCTGCCGGCTGTGCAGCAGGTTTAGCGGCCTGGTGTTTGGTGGTTTTGTGGTGTTTTTTCGCTGCCTGGGCTTTCTGGGCTACCGGTTTAGCGGCAGCTTTGTGGTGCTTTTTAGCGGCCTGGGCTTTCTGCGGAGCGGCTGGTTTAGCTTCTGCTTTTTTGTGTTTTTTAGCGGCCTGGGCTTTCTGGGCAGCGGCTGGTTTCGCTTCAGCTTTCTTGTGTTTTTTGGCAGCCTGAGCTTTCTGCTCTGCAGCTGGTTTTGCTGCGGCTTTATGGTGTTTTTTATGATGGGTGGTCTTGGCAGCAGCGCTGTGGGTAGCAGCAGGTGCCTGAGTGGTGCTTACTGCGTCAGCAGCGAAAGCGGCGGAAGAGAGACCCATAGCAGCGGCAACGACCAGAGCTAATACTTTTTTCATTCTGATATCCTCGAAAAGTTTTCTTAATTTCAACCCCACTGCGGGGCCGGTGAAATTACTATATGCTTGTCTTTTCGGGCTTTCCGTGAGTGTTTGGTATCGGCGTGTAACCGAATGTACAAGGCGGGGAGCGAAGGACGCGCCGGGCAGCCCGGCGCGGACGATTACAGATAGCGGGCGGTAAGGTGGTCGCGGAAGTAGCGGCTGTTAAGATCCTCTCCGGTGGCCTGCTGGATCAGCTGCGAGGTGGTGAAGCGGCTGCCATGCTGCCAGATATTCTGCCGCAGCCAGTCAAACAGGGCGCTGAAATCCCCTTCCGCGATATCGCGGTCTAACGTCGGCAGCGCGCGGCGGGCGGCGGCCATCAGCTGCGCGGCGTACATCGCCCCCAGCGTATAGGAAGGGAAGTAGCCGAAGCCGCCGTCGGTCCAGTGAATATCCTGCATACAGCCGTCCCGGTAGTTGCCGGTGGTCGACAGTCCCAGCCAGTGCTGCATTTTCTCATCCCACAGCGACGGAATATCTTCCACCTCGATCTCGCCGTCGATCAGCGCGCGTTCAATTTCATAACGCAGGATCACATGCGCCGGGTAGCTGACCTCATCGGCATCAACGCGAATAAAGCCTGGTTTCACCCGCTGGTTCCAGGCGACAAAATTCTCCTCGCTAAAGGCCGGCCGATCGCCAAAGCGTTCGCGCACCGCCGGCAACAGGCGGTGGAGGAAGCGCTCGCTGCGTCCCAGCTGCATTTCAAAGAACAGGCTTTGCGACTCGTGAATGGCGGTAGAGCGGGCCAGTCCTACCGGCTGGTCGATCCACGGGCGGGGCAGGTTCTGCTCATAGCGGGCGTGGCCGGTCTCGTGGATCACGCCGAACAGGGCGCTTAGCAGGTCGTTTTCGTTGTAGCGGGTGGTGATGCGCACATCCTGAGGGACGCCGCCGCAGAACGGGTGGGCGCTGATGTCCAGACGCCCGCCGTCAAAGTCAAAGCCGAGGATGCGCATCGCCTGCAGACCCAGCTCGCGCTGCTCAGGGATCGGGAACGGCCCCTGCGGGGCGATCAAGGTTCGCGTCGCCTGCTTGTCGACCGCTTGCCGCAGCAGGGAAGGTAGCCAGGACTTGAGGTCGGCAAACAGGCTGTCCAGCCGGGCGCTGGTCATATCCGGCTCGAAAATATCAAGCAGCGCGTCATAGCGTGAGCCGCCCCGGGCGTCGGCGCGGATCTGCGCTTCCTCGCGGCTCAGCCTGACCACCTCGCGCAAATTTTCGGCAAAGCCAGCCCAGTCGTTAGCCGGCCGCTGGCTGCGCCAGGCATGTTCGCAACGGCTACCGGCCAGTGATTTGGCCTCCACCAGGCTTTCCGGCAGCAGCGCCGCCTGATCGTACTGACGCTGCATTTCCCGCAGGTTGGCCTGTTCGAGGTCGTTGAGATCCTGCTGGCGGGCCGCCTGCAGCCATTGGCCCACTTTTTTATCGGTCAGGATCTGATGCTGTAGCACGCCGAGTTCCGCCAGCGCTTCGCCGCGGGCGGCGCTACCGCCCGGAGGCATCATGGCGAACATATCCCAGCCGGCGATGGCGGAGAGATGCGAAAAGCGCGACAGGCGCTGAAACGTGCGGGTAAGCTGCTGATAAGGCGTATTTTCAGTCATAGTAGCGTTCGGTCCGTGACAGGTGAATGAACAGATTATCGGTATGCCTCTACACTATCCTGATACGCCTGGCGGGTCGAGCGTTGCGCGCAGGAGGCGTGGTATAGCATCAGCCGGGTGATAGCAGGAAAAAAAGCGTGGCTCTGTGAGCGGTATTGCAGAAATCGGTAACGTATCGTGACTAAACTGTGATCGATTACACAGGTCTGGAGGTTCGGGGGTGGTTTATGAATCCGTTCACCTGGCTGTTTATTGCCTTACTGTCCGTTGATGCCGTCAGAGAGCTGATGGGCTTGTCATCTATCATGGGCATGTGGTGAAACGTGGCCCGCAGGCCACGTCACGGGCGATTATTTTAGTCGGCGATACAAGCAAGTGCCGGTCAACAGCGCGGCAAGGAGCAGCAGCGCGATAAATCCGCCGACGCCGTTCCAGCCGTAGCGGTGCCAGAACACCCCGCCTAACGTCCCCGCCAGGCTTGAGCCAAGATAATAGCTGAACAGATATAGCGATGACGCCTGACCGCGGGCGCGGCGCGCGCGTGGGCCAATCCAGCTGCTGGCGACGGAATGCGCGGCGAAGAAGCCGGCGGAGAACAGCAGCATGCCGATGAAAATCAGCCACAAGGAAGAAAAGAGCGTCATCAGCAGTCCGCAAAGCATCACGCCGGTAAAGCCGAGCATCACCGGACCGCGGCCATAGCGTACGGTCATGGCGCCCGCTTTCGGCGAGCTCCAGGTTCCGGTGAGATACGCCACCGACAGCAGACCCACCACCGCCTGGCTTAACGACCACGGCGACATCATCAGACGGTAGCCAATGTAGTTAAACAGAGTGACAAAGGCCCCCATCAGCAGGAAACCTTCGACGAACAGCAGCGGCAGGCCGCGATCGCGCCAGTGCAGGCGGAAATTAATCAGCAGCGTTTTTGGCCGCAGCGAGGTCGGGCGGAAATGGCGCGACTCGGGCAGGATACGCCAGAACATAATCGCCGCTGCCAGAGCGAAGCCGCTGATCACCGCCAGCGCCACGCGCCAGCCGAAGAAATCGGTAAAGACCCCGGTGAGCAAGCGGCCGCTCATGCCGCCGATGGAGTTGCCGCTGATATAGAGTCCCATGGAGAAGGCCACGAAGCTGGGGTGGATCTCCTCGCTCAGGTAGGTCATGCCGACCGCCGCCACGCCGCTCAACGACAGGCCGATCAGGGCGCGCATAATCAGGATGCCGTGCCAGCTGGTCATCATGGTCGACAACAGCGAGCAGCAGGCGGCCAGCAGCAAGGCGGTGACCATCACCGGCTTGCGGCCAATGGCGTCCGATAGTGGGCCGGTAAACAGCAGGCCCACCGCCAGCATCGCCGTGGAAATGGAGAGAGAGATACTGCTGCTGGCCGGCGATACGCCGAACTCGTTCGACAGCACCGGCAGGATCGGCTGCACGCAATAGAGCAGGGCAAAGGTGGCCAGACCGGCGGAGAACAGCGCGAGAGTGACGCGCATAAACTGCGGGGTGCCGCGCTTAATAAATTGATCCGGGCGGGATGCACCAGCGACGCTGACCTCGTCCGCCGGCACGGTGTCAACGGTTGTTGTACGACTCACAGAGAATTCCTTGGATAGAAGTTGCTGCTTACCAACAGAGTGTTGTGACCATTCAGCTCACATTTTTAGGGTATGAAAATGTAAATATTCTGTCTAATATATTAATAATCTCAAATAAGACGTTTTAAATATGAATATCGAGTTGCGTCATCTGCGCTACTTTGTCGCCGTCGCCGAAGAGCTGCATTTTGGCCGCGCCGCGGCGCGACTGAACATCTCTCAACCGCCGTTAAGCCAGCAAATTCAGATCCTCGAGCAGCAGACCGGCGCCCGCCTGTTCGCCCGCACCAACCGCAGCGTCAGCCTGACGGCGGCGGGCAAACAGTTTCTCGCCGACAGCCGACAAATTCTCGCCCAGGTGGAGGACGCCGCCGCCCGCGCCGCCCGCCTGCACCATGGGGAAACGGGCGAACTGCGTATCGGCTTTACCTCCTCGGCCCCTTTCATCAAGGCGGTATCCGATACGCTGTCGCTGTTTCGTCAGCGCTACCCGGATGTGCATATTCTCACCCGCGAGACCAATACCCGCGAACAGATTGTCCCGCTGAGCGAGGGGGCCCTCGACCTTGGCCTGTTGCGTAATACTCAACTGCCGGACACCCTGGCGTGGCAGCGGGTCCTGCGTGAGCCGCTGCTGGCGATGGTCCCGGCGGACCATCCGCTGGCCCGCCTGCCCTCGGTCAGCCTGGCGGCGCTGGCGCGGGAGCCGTTCGTCTTTTTCGACCCGCATGTCGGTACCGGCCTGTATGACGATATCCTTGGCCTGCTGCGCCGCTACGGCCATACGCCGGTGATTGCCCAGGAGGTGGGGGAGGCGATGACCATTATTGGCCTGGTGGCCGCCGGGCTGGGGGTGTCGATCCTGCCGGCCTCCTTTCAGCGCGTGCAGCTCAGCGAAATGCGCTGGCTGCCGATCGACGAACAGGATGCGGTGTCAGAGATGTGGCTGGTGTGGTCGAAACACCATGAGCAGGGAGCGCTGGCAAAACGCTTTCGTGACACGCTGCTGGCCTGGAAAAGCGAGCGCAATTGAAGCAAAAATGGGCTGGAAATGTGCGGTAAATCACAAGGCTAAGCAAAAATTTGACGTTCACCATCGAAGTGCTTCACCATAGCCGAAAGTTTATTTCGAAGCGCGAAAATAAAGGGAGTCAATGGTGGTAGCGGATAGTCAACCAGGCCATATCGATCAAATCAAGCAGACCAATGCGGGCGCCGTCTATCGCCTGATTGATCAGCTCGGCCCGGTATCGCGTATCGACCTCTCCCGATTTGCGCAACTGGCGCCCGCCAGCATCACCAAAATTGTCCGCGAAATGCTGGAAGCGCACCTGGTGCAGGAGACCGAAATTCAGGAGCCCGGCAGCCGCGGGCGGCCGGCGGTGGGGCTGATGGTGGAAACCGAGGCATGGCACTATCTGGCGGTGCGCATCAGCCGCGGCGAGATCCACCTTTCGCTGCGTGATTTAAGCAGCCAGCTGGTGGTGGAGGAGCAGCTGGAGCTGGCGCTTGCCGACAGCACGCCGTTTCTGACGCGGATTATCGACCATATCGATCGCTTCTTTATTCGCCACCAGAAGAAGCTGGAACGTCTCACCTCCATCGCCATCACGATGCCGGGTATCATTGATACTGAAAACGGCATTATTCATCGCATGCCGTTTTATGAAGAAGTCAAAGACGTCCCGTTGGGCGAAACGCTGGCCAACCATACCGGGGTGCCGGTCTATATTCAGCATGACATCAGCGCCTGGACCATGGCGGAATCGCTGTTTGGCGCCTCGCGCGGCGCCCGGGATGTCATTCAGGTAGTGATCGATCACAACGTTGGCGCCGGGGTTATCACCGATGGACGTCTGCTGCACGCCGGCAGCAGCAGTCTCGTGGAGATCGGTCATACCCAGGTCGACCCCTACGGCAAACGCTGCTACTGCGGCAACCATGGCTGTCTGGAAACGATCGCCAGCGTGGAGAGCGTGCTGGAGCTGGCGCAGATGCGGATGGCGCAGTCGATGAGCTCGCTACTGCATCAGCGTCCGCTGAGCGTGGAGTGGCTATGTCAGGCGGCGCTGCAGGGCGATCTGCTGGCCCGGGACATTATCAGCGGCGTCGGTAATCACGTCGGCCGCATTCTGGCGATCATGGTCAATCTGTTTAACCCGCAGAAAATCCTGATTGGCTCGCCGTTTAACCTGGCGGCAGACATTCTTTTTCCGGCAATTTCCAGCTGCATTCGGCAACAATCACTCCCGGCCTACAGCCAGCATATCGCGGTTGAAAGCACCCAGTTCTCCAACCGCGGAACGATGGCTGGCGCGGCGTTGGTCAAGGATGCGCTCTATAACGGATCCTTACTCATACGACTGTTACAGGGTTAACATTTTTTCATAGTCACACCAAAAATTGCGCTATCTCAAGCTGACCCCCAGCGGCTTCACGTAGACTTTGCCCACTGTTGATTATTTCTCTCCCGTATATTTCATCGACAAAACTGTGGGGTTAGTGATGTTTAAGCGTTTCTTTATTACAGGTACAGACACCTCTGTCGGGAAGACAGTGGTTTCCCGTGCGCTGTTGCAGGCACTTGCTGCCAGAGGCAAAAGCGTGGCCGGGTACAAGCCTGTGGCGAAGGGCAGCAAAGAGACGCCGGACGGTTTGCGTAACAAAGACGCGCTGGTGCTGCAGAGCGTCTCCACGCTGGCGTTACCCTATGAGGCTGTCAATCCCATCGCCTTAAGCGAAGACGAAAGCAGCGTGGCGCACAGCTGCCCGATCAACTACGGTCTGCTGTCGGATGGTTTGCAGCGGCTGACCGGGCAGGTTGAACATGTGGTGGTTGAAGGCACCGGCGGCTGGCGCAGCCTGATGAACGACCTGCGACCGCTCTCCGAATGGGTGGTACAGGAGCAGCTCCCGGTGCTGATGGTGGTGGGGATCCAGGAAGGGTGCATCAACCATGCGCTGCTGACGGCCCAGGCGATCGCCAATGACGGGCTACCGCTGATCGGCTGGGTGGCCAACCGCATTAACCCCGGTCTGGCGCACTACGCCGAAATCATCGATGTGCTCAGCAAAAAGCTGCCGGCGCCGCTCATTGGCGAGCTGCCGTATCTGCCGCGCGCCGAGCAGCGTGAGCTAAGCCGCTACGTCGACTTAGACATGCTCGGCAACGTGATGGCGATAGATCGAATCCCGGCGTAACGTCCGCGACAGCACCGACGCCACCACGCAGGTGATCAACAGGCCGGGCAGCAGCGTATACTGCCCGGTCATCTCACAAATCATCAGGGTCGACATAATGGGCGCATGGGTGGTGGCGGCAAGAAACGCCGCCATGCCGGTCAGTCCCATCATCAAAGCCATCTCCTGATCCCCCGGTAGCCACAGCCCGCTGAAGCGGGCAAACAGCATGCCCATCGCCAGACCGACAAACAGCGTGGGGGTAAACACCCCGCCCGGCGCGCCGGAGCCACTGCTGGCCAGCACCGCCAGCAGTTTGCACAGGAATACCGCCACCAGCAGCGCGCCGGGCGGCGGCAGCAGGAGATAGCTTTGCACCACGCTGTAGCCGTTGCCCCACACCGCCGGAGTGATGAGCGATAAGCCGCCGACTATCAGCCCGCCCAGCGCCAGCTGCCACGGCGGCGCCAGCTTCAGCCTGACGAACCCGCGGTGGCTGTATGCCATCAGCCAGATAAACAGCGGCCCGCACAGCCCGGCCAGCAGTCCGGTGGCGAGCATCAGGCCATAGTGCAGCGCGCTAAGGTCCTGCTGCAGGACGACATGGTACAGCGGCGCGGCGCCGCCGTTGAGAAACTGGGTGAGCAGCAGGGCGATCACCGCCGAGATGACAACCGGCCCAAGCGAGGCCAGCATCAGCGTGCCAAAGAGAATTTCAGCGATAAACAGGCTGCCGGCCAGCGGGGCATGATAGGCGCTGGCCATCCCGGCGGCGGCGCCGCAGGCGACCCACAGCTTCCATTCTGCCTGCGGCGTGAAGCGGCGGGCGAACAGCGAGGCCGCCAGCGCGGCCAGCAGGATCATGGCGCCTTCCCGGCCAATCGCGCTGCCGGTGACCACCACCAGCAGCGAGGCCAGCGACTTCACCAGGCTTGCCGGCGTATCGAAGCAACCGTCCCCGGTTTCCAGGGCTTCCATATAATCGGTGGCGGCGCGCGGGCGGGCAATGCTGCGCCGCTGCCAGAGCCAGAGAAGTGTCCCTGCCGCCAGTCCCCCCAGCGCCGGGGTAATCAGTCGCCGCCACGCCGGCAGCGACTGCGCGGCGTTGACCAGGCTCCCGCTGTCGTTACCGAGAAACAGCGTTTCCAGCACCACCATGGCATGGCGAAACAGGGCCACCGCCAGGGCGGCGAGCAGGCCAATCAGCGTGGCGATCAGCAGGCGACGAAACATCACCTGCACGTCAGGATAGGGATGAAGACGGTGCATCGGTCATGGCGAGATTCGGAAAACATGGCCTTATTGTGATAGGGAATAACCTTATATGCAAAAGCGATAAGTGCGGGTCACGGTCAGGCGTGCAAATAAGGAAACCGCGCCGACTACCGGCGCGGTAAAGGGATTAGCGATAGAGCGGCTTTTCCGCCACGGCGATCGGCAGATTCTCCTGCCACTGCGCCAGGGTCGCCTGCGCCAGCTGACCCAGCGCCTGGTAGAAGGGGTGGGCAGCGCGTTCGACAAAGACGCTCAGGAAGCGTCCGGACCACGGCAGCAGATGCCAGGCCAGCAGCTGGCCAAACAACGCCTCCTGATCCGTTTCGCACAGCCACGCCGCCAGCAGCAGCAGGGTGCCGAAATGGTCTTCCGGCTCGTTGCGATCGGCGTCCAGTGCGATGCCGTTCGCGCGCATCCATTCGCGCAGGGCCAGCGTGGATTCGCCGAACAGCACCGATTCTTTATCCAGCCAGACGGATCCCCATGGCGGCGCCGGCAGGGCCCATGGTCCGATAAACAGGCGCTGCCAGGCTTCCGGCAACGACTCTTCAACCGACGCGGCAAACCCCGATGCCAGCGGGGCGGCAACCGGGTAGGGCCACTGTTGCTGCCAGCTGCCGTCCTGGAAGGCGGCGACCAGCGGCGCGATTTGCGCGTTATTCGGCGCATAAGAGAACAACGCGCCCAGGGTACGGGCGCTTAACGCGACGGCGTCGCGGTGTGGGAACGGCATCATCACTTATTCCTTTCTGCGGCGCGCGCCGGCGCGCCGTCTCATTAACCGGCAACCGCCATACCGACGGTCATATGTAGCCCATAAAACAGGCCGCGGCCAATACATTCAGCAATCAAGACCAGCAGCAGACCAGCCAGTAGCCCCGCCGCGCGCGGCGGCTGGCGACGGATCAGCGGGCACAGCCAGCAGCCGAGTCCCAGCGCCAGCAGGATCAGGCGTAAGGCCTGCAGTCTGCCGTAATTCGGCAACAGGCTGGCCGCCTGCTGAACGGAGCTGTGAATAGTACTGAGCCCGGCGCTTTGCATGACGATCACCGCGGCGCTGATGACCAGCGCGGCCACGCTCAACCCAGCAATAAACCAGCCGTTAACGTCGACTTTCGCCATTTGCAACAGCAGGGCGGCGAACAGCGGCCCGCTAAGAAGTATCGTCAGGAAGAAGGCGCTGGTGGTGTAGCCAGTGTACCATGTCGGTACAGTATCGATTTGATAAACCCGGGTCATCGCGAGGACAAACAGCAGCCCCAACAGCAGGGTGATCACCAGCCAGATTTTGCCCAGCGCCGCCGGCATTTTTTCCAGCACTGCCAGCAGCCACCAGAATCCGCCCACAGCGAAAAACAAGGCGCCGCTGGCGATTTCGTTGCTCAGCGCCGAGGCGCCGACGCGGTTCAGCGAGTTAAACGCGCGCAGTGGCGAACCGAGATGCATAACTGAAGCGAGAAAGCCGATCCCCATCAGCAGCCAGATAAAAAACATGCTGCGCACCAGACGCTGCCGCGCTTCGCGCTGGTCCGCCAGCTCGAGCCAGACCAGACCGCTGATGAGTGTCGCGCCCACCACGCATTGCCCCAGTACCGTAAACAGCACCAGCGGCCATTCATGCCATCCGCTTCCCATCTCACACCTCCTTCGGGTTTGCCAGATAACCGGTGGTATCGCCACACGGCCGGGCGTTGCGGTTAGGGTTGATCGCGATGCTCGGCTGAGTGAAGTGCGCCGAGGGCAGCGGGGCTACCGCCGCCAGTTGGCCGTGCTTAGCACGCAGTTCAGCAATCGGCCCGAAATCGAGCGCCCGCAGCGGGCAGGACTCGACGCAGACCGGCTTTTTCCCCTCGGCGACGCGCTCATGACAGCCGTCGCACTTGGTCATATGGCCTTTGTCGGCGTTGTACTGCGGCGCGCCGTACGGACAGGCCATATGACAGTAGCGGCAGCCGATGCACACCTCTTCATCCACCACCACAAAACCGTCTTCGCGCTTGTGCATCGCCCCGCTCGGGCAGACTTTGGTGCAGGCCGGATCGGCGCAGTGGTTACAGGCGATGGAGAGGTAATAGGCAAAAACGTTCTGCTGCCAGACGCCGTTGTCCTGCTGCCAGTCGCCGCCGGCATACTCGTAGATGCGACGGAAACTGACTTCCGGGGTCAGGTTTTTATAGTCCTTACAGGCCAGCTCGCAGGTTTTGCACCCGGTACAGCGAGCGGAGTCGATAAAGAATCCATATTGCGTGCTCATGGTTTACTCCTTAAACCTTCTCGATATCGACCAGGTTGGTATGCTGCGGATTCCCTTTCGCCAGCGGCGACGGGCGATGGGTGGTCAGGGTATTCATGCAGGCGCCATGGTCAACCCGGTCGCCGGCCATATTGGCGTCGTGCCACGCGCCCTGGCCCATCGCCGACACGCCCGGCATGATGCGCGGCGTCACTTTCGCCGGCAGCCGGACTTCGCCGCGCTGGTTGAACACCCGCACCAGATCGCCGTTATTAATCCCGCGTTTTTCCGCGTCAAGCGGGTTGATCCACACTTCCTGACGGCAGGCGGCCTGCAGCACATCCACGTTGCCGTAGCTGGAATGGGTGCGCGCCTTATAGTGGAATCCAAATAGCTGCAGCGGATACTGACTGCGCAGCGGATCGTCCCAGCCTTCAAATGTGGAGGCGTAGACCGGCAGCGGGCTGATGACGTCGTCTTTCTCCAGCTGCCAGCGGGCGGCAATCTCGGCGAGCCGGCTGGAGTAGATCTCAATTTTGCCGGACGGGGTGTTGAGCGGATGCGCTTCGGGATCGCGGCGGAAGTCGCGATAGGCGACGAAGTGGCCGTTCGGATCCTTGCGTTTGTAGATGCCCATTCGCTTCAGCTCCTCGTAGGCCGGCAGCGCCGGATCTTTCGCCACCATTTTGGCGTACAGATGCTGCAGCCACTGCGCCTGCGTGCGCCCCTCGGTAAAACGCTGGTAGACATCGTCGCCGAGCCGTTTCGCCACTTCGCTTAAGATCCAGTAAATCGGTTTGCGTTCAAACTTCGCCGAGGTGGCGGGCTGGATGAAAATCAGATAGCCCATATTGCCGGCGTAATCGTTGGGAATGATATCCTCTTGCTCAACGGTCATCAGGTCGGGCAGCAGCAGGTCGGCATATTTCGCCGACGAGGTCATAAAGTTGTCGATGACCACGATGGTTTCGCACTTGCTCTCGTCCTGCAGAATATCGTGCGTCTTATTAATGTCGGAGTGCTGGTTGATGAGGGTGTTGCCCGCGTAGTTCCACAGGAATTTGATTGGCACATCCAGCTTCTCTTTGCCACGCACGCCGTCGCGGGTGGCGGTCATTTCCGGACCACGGGCGATGGCGTCGGTCCAGGTGAAGCAGGAGATGGCGGTTTTCACCGGATTTTCCAGCACCGGCAGACGCTCGATGGTGATGGTGTAGGTCGATTCGCGGGCGCCGCTGTTGCCGCCGTTAATGCCGACGTTGCCGGTTAAGATCGGCAGCATGGCGATTGCCCGGGCCGAGAGCTCGCCGTTGGCCTGGCGCTGCGGCCCCCAGCCCTGGCAGATATAGGCCGGTTTGATCATGCCGATGTCGCGCGCCAGCTTAATGATGCGATCGGCTGGGATGCCGGTGATACGCGAGGCCCACTGCGGCGTTTTGGCGACGCCGTCGTCGCCCCCGCCGAGGATATAGGCTTTATAGTGGCCATTCTCAGGCGCCCCGGCCGGCAGCGTCTTCTCATCGTAGCCGACGCAGTATTTATCAAGGAACGGCTGATCCACCAGATTCTCGTTAATCAACACCCAGGCGATACCGGCGACCAGCGCGGCGTCCGTGCCGGGGCGAATGGGGATCCACTCATCTTCGCGACCGGCGGCGGTATCGGTGTAGCGCGGATCGATAACGATCATCCGCGCGTTGGAGCGCTCGCGGGCCTGTTCCAGATACCAGGTAATGCCGCCGCCGCTCATGCGGGTTTCCGCCGGGTTGTTGCCGAACATCACCACCAGCTTGCTGTTTTCAATATCTGAGGTGCTGTTGCCGTCGTTACTGCCGTAGGTGTAGGGCATGGCGCAGGCGATCTGCGCGGTGCTGTAGGTACCGTACTGGTTAAGCGAGCCGCCGTAGCAGTTCATCAGCCGCGCCACCGGCGAAGCGGAAGGCGAGGAGCGAGTGATGTTCCCGCCGACAATTCCTGATGAGTAGTTAATGTACACGGCTTCGTTGCCATATTCCGCGACGACGCGCTTCAGGCGGTCAGCAAGGGTATCCAGCGCTTCCTGCCAGCTGATACGCTCAAATTTACCTTCTCCGCGTTTTCCCACGCGCTTCATCGGATAGTTAAGGCGATCCGGGTGGTTGATGCGCCGGCGAATCGAACGCCCGCGCAGGCAGGCGCGGACCTGGTGATCGCCATAGCGGTCGTCGCCGGTGTTATCCGTTTCGACATACACCACTTCATCATCACGCACGTGCAACCGCAGGGCGCAGCGGCTGCCGCAGTTGACCGAACAGGCGCCCCAGACAATGCGGGTGTTGTCGCCGGCAGCCTGTTGTACTGCCGCCGCGGCGCTGCGCAGCGTAAAGGGGAGGGGAAGCCCGCCGGCGGCCAGCGCCAGAGAACCGAGGGCTGTGGATTTAAGTAACGCGCGTCGGGTGACGCCGCCGGAAGATTCCTGATTCGACATTGCTCACTCCATGATGGTTATGCTGGGCGGAGAAGGGCCGCCGCGTCATTAACAGACGCCGGGGTGAGCGATAATACATTATGGGTAGCCGGCAGATCTTATCCCTGGTCAATGCAGGGATAAGATCTTTCGTTTGAAAGCGAAGTGGGCTTACTGTGCGTCGTTTTCGGCGGGACTGTCGCTGTTACGGGTGTAGGTGATTTTGAAGGTGTCATTGGCGCAATGACCCACCACCTGAGCGCCGGGCTGGTCCGCCTGGTCGTTGGGCACAATGGCCAGACTGAAGGCCGTTTCCGGTACGCCATTGTTAATGATCTTCTGTTGAATATCATTTTTGACCCGCTCGCAAGAGTCGGGCGCCGCCAGTACGGTCGTGGAGCACAGCAGCAGCGCGGCGCCTGTCCAGAGGGATAGTTTCATCTTACGCTCCTTATCGATGTTATCCAGATTTAAGCATAGCAGAACTGGTGTAAACAATTGTATTTGCTAATATGATTGGATGTACACAAAAGGAATCACCTGTGAAAAGACTGTATTGGCTGATCCCGACCGCGCTGTTGCTGACGGCGTGCGACCGCGAAAGCGTCCCGGAAGCCTTCACCCCGGAGATGGCGAGTTTTTCCAATGAATTTGAGTTCGATCCGCTGCGCGGACCGGTGAAAGATTTTAGCCAGACGCTCCTGGACGAACACGATGTGGTGGTCAAAAAGGTGAGCGCGCAGCTGTCAAAAGAGGGATGTTTCGATCTGTTGACGCTGGAGGATGTGGAGAATAACACCGGCGCTACGCTGCTGCTGGACGCCAACTATTACGTCGATGGCCGCACCCATGAGAAGCGGCTGCGTCTGCAGGGGAAATGTCAGCTGGCGGAGATGCCCGCCACCGGCGTGAGCTGGGAAACGGATGATAACGGCTTTATTATCAGCGCCCGCGGCAAAGAGACCACCGCCACCTACCGCTACGACAGCGATGGCTATCCGCTGGGGAAAACCACCACCGCCAAAGAGGAGCGATTTACCGTTGCCTCAACGCCGTCGAAGGATCCGCGCAAGAAAATGGACTATACCGCCATCAGCACCTTCAACGACCGCACGCTGGGCACAGTGCGCCAGACCTGCGACTACGATCGCCATGACAATCCGCTGAGCTGTGAGCTGCAGGTGATCGATGAAAGCGTCCAGCCGCCGCTGACCCGCCACTACACGATTAAAAACCGCATTGATTATTACTGAGCCGTCGGCTTCAGCAGGGACGGCCCCGGCGTTTTGTGTTCCGCCAGATACTGATGCTGGAACAGACACATGCGGATGGTGTTGCGATACTCGCCGTTAATGAAAAACTCATGGATCAGTTCACCCTCGACCATAAAGCCGAGCTTGCGGTAAATATGGATCGCTTTTTCATTCTCTTTATCGACAATCAGATACAGCTTATACAGATTGAGCACGGTAAAGCCATAGTCCATCGCCAGCCGCGCGGCGCGGGTGGCGAGACCTTTTCCCTGGAAGTCGGGCGAGATGATGATCTGGAACTCGGCCCGGCGGTGAACATGGTTGATTTCAACCAGCTCCACCAGTCCGGCTTTATCGCCATTGCATTCGATCACAAAGCGACGCTCGCTTTGGTCGTGAATATGCTTGTCGTACAGATCGGAAAGCTCAACGAAGGCTTCATAGGGCTCTTCAAACCAGTAGCGCATCACGCTGGCGTTGTTGTCGAGCTGGTGAACAAAGCGCAAATCTTCGCGCTCAAGGGGGCGGAGTCTGACGTGTAGCGCGTCGGTCATGGGAATTCCTGTGGTTAAAGCGAAAAAGAGGGGACGGAAAGGCGGCGCCCGCAGGCGCCAGCGTGCTCAGGGATTGATCGCCCGGCCGGTACGGCGGTCAAGGCAGCGCAGGGTGTTTGGTTCCCAGTAGGCATTGACGTTGGCGCTCTTCTGGCAGTTATCCTGCGCGTCAAAGGCGACATCGGTTTTGTCCCACTCTTTTTCCGCCCGTTTGTTCACCTTCTGGCGCAGGCTGCGGGTGTCGTTCCATTGCTCTTTTTCCATCGACGCCTGCTGACGGCTTTGCGCGCTGTCGCCTGACTCAATCACCAGCCGGTCGGTGGCTGCGAATGAGCTGGAGATATAGACCACGGCGCTTAACGCCAGAATGGCGGTCAGGCACCAGCGTTTGTTCAGTGTCATGTTCATCACGATTTCCTTTAGGTGATGGGTTAACCCTCAGGTTAAGTTTACTACAGCTGTTTTGCCGGGCATAGCCGACAAAACAGCGTAGGGAAAGGGCTATTATCGCGTAGAATAGTTCAACGCTTTGTCTCTTTTACGAATCTTTTAATGCTCAAAACCACGCTGCTGTTCTTTGCCACCGCTCTGTGTGAAATCGTCGGCTGCTATCTGCCGTGGCTATGGTTAAAACGCGGGGCCACGCCGCTGCTGCTGATCCCCGCCGGCCTGGCGCTGGGGCTGTTCGTCTGGCTCCTGACGCTCCATCCAACCGCCAGCGGGCGGGTATATGCCGCCTACGGTGGCGTGTATGTTTGTACCGCATTGCTCTGGCTGCGGGTCGTTGACGGAGTCAAATTAACCCATTATGACTGGGCGGGGGCGGCCATCGCGCTGTGCGGGATGCTGATCATCGTGGCGGGCTGGGGACGGGCATAAGCCCGTCTAATGTGATCCCTGCCACTTTTTTAAACCCTAATTCTTGTATGGTAGTCGACCTGTTGCCTTACTTATCAGACATCATATTGGGTTATGACTCTGTAAGGAACAACGATGGCTATTGAGACATTTGCCCCACAGGCGGGGGCAACGCCGCTGCGCATCCGTCGGGTGCAGAAGATCACCCTGACGCTGCTGTTTATCGCCGGTATCGTTAACTTTCTGGACCGCTCTTCCCTGAGCGTCGCCGGGGAGGCGATACGCGCCGATTTGGGTCTGAGCGCCACCGAGTTCGGGGTGCTGCTCTCCGCTTTTTCGCTCTCCTACGGCTTCGCGCAACTGCCCTCGGGCATTTTGCTGGATCGCCTCGGACCGCGGGTTGTGCTGGGCGCCGGGCTAATATTCTGGTCTGCGATGCAGGCCCTGACCGGGATAGTCAATTCGTTCTCGCATTTTATTCTGCTGCGCATTGGCCTCGGGATCGGCGAAGCGCCGTTTATGCCCGCCGGCGTGAAATCGATCAACGACTGGTATGCGCAACGAGAGCGCGGCACAGCGGTGGGGATATTTAACTCCTCGACGGTGCTGGGTCAGGCCATCGCCCCGCCGGCGCTGGTCATCATGCAGCTGGCCTGGGGCTGGCGGACAATGTTTGTGGTGATTGGTTTAGCCGGTATCCTGGTCGGCCTGTGCTGGTATGTGGGATACCGTAACCGGCGGCAATTCACCCTGCAGGAGGAGGAGCAACGCTATCTGGCCAGCGAGGAGGCGGCCCGACCGGCGCTGAAACTGAGCGAATGGCTGGCGCTGTTTAAACGACGTACCACCTGGGGGATGATCCTCGGCTTCTCCGGGGTGAACTATACCGGCTGGCTGTATATCGCGTGGCTGCCGGGTTATCTGCAGGCGCAGCAGGGATTGAGCCTTGCTAAAACCGGCTGGGTGGCGGCGATCCCGTTTCTCGCTGCGGCGGTGGGCATGTGGGTCAATGGGCTGGTGGTCGATGCGCTGGCGCGCAGAGGCTACGATCTGGCGAAAACCCGCAAAACGGCGATTGTAGCCGGACTGGTGCTTTCCGCGCTCGGCACGCTGTTGGTGGTGCAATCAAACACGCCGACCCAGGCGGTGGCGTTTATCTCCATGGCGCTGTTCTGCGTCCATTTCGCTGGCACCTCGGCCTGGGGATTGGTACAGGTGCTGGTGGCGGAACATAAAGTGGCGTCGGTGGCGGCGATCCAGAACTTTGGCAGCTTTGTGTTTGCCTCCTTCGCGCCGATCGTCACCGGCTGGGTTGTGGATACCACCCACTCTTTCAATCTGGCGCTGGTGATCGCCGCCGGCGTGACCTTCGCCGGGGCGCTGTGCTACTTCTTTATCGTCAAAACCCGCATCGATTAACCGGCCTGGAAGCAACAGGCCCGCAGGGAGGCGTGGCCTGTGCCATGTTCCGTCTTCTCTTACCGCTTCGTGGCGGATTTTCTCCTGTCATCTCAGAGATTTTGTGACCGCTCGCCAGCGAGCACAACCCGGCAAAAGCTTCTTGTATGGTAGTTGACAGAAATCAAAGATGTTATACCAATTGCGTGAGATGGTTGAGGCACAAAGGCATTCTCCTCGAGAGTTCTCCCAGAGAATGGTTGATGAGCCACATAACAACGAGAGTTACCATGGAAAACACCTTCTTAACCGCTAACGCCATCCTGCCCGGCTACGATCGCCACGCGCTGGTCCCCCGTATCGTCCATCTGGGTTTTGGCGCGTTTCACCGCGCCCATCAGGCGGTATACGCCGATATACTGGCCAGCGAGTACGGCAGTGACTGGGGCTACACTGAAGTCAACCTGATTGGCGGCGAGCAGCAGATCGCCGATCTCCGGCAGCAGGATCTGCTGTATACCGTGGCCGAAATGTCCGCCGACGCGTGGACCGCGCGCGTGGTCGGGGTGGTGAAGCAGGCGCTGCATGCCCAGGTCGATGGTCTCGAGGCCGTGCTTTCGGCGATGTGTGAGCCACAGGTGGCCATTGTCTCCCTCACCATTACCGAGAAAGGCTATTGCCATTCGCCCGCCAGCGGCGAGCTGCAGCTCGATCACCCGCTGATCGCCGCCGATCTCGCTAACCCGCGCCAGCCGAAATCGGCAGCGGGCGTGGTGGTGGAGGCTTTAGCGCGCCGCCGGGCGGCAGGGCTGCCTGCCTTTACCGTGATGTCCTGCGATAACATGCCGGAAAACGGTCATGTGATGCGCAACGTCGTTTGCGCCTACGCCCGGGCGCTGGACGCGGACCTCGCGGCATGGATAGAACAGAACGTCACCTTTCCGTCGACCATGGTGGACCGCATTGTCCCGGCGGTGACCGCGGAAACCCTCGATAAAATTGAACAGCTGACCGGCGTGCGCGACCCGGCTGGGGTGGCCTGTGAGCCGTTCCGCCAGTGGGTGATTGAAGATAACTTTGTCGCCGGTCGTCCACAGTGGGAGAAAGCGGGGGCGGAGCTGGTCGCCGATGTGGTGCCTTTCGAAGAGATGAAGCTGAGGATGCTCAACGGCAGCCATTCGTTCCTCGCCTATCTCGGCTATCTGGCCGGTTATCAGCATATCAACGACTGTATGCAGGATGACAACTACCGCCGCGCGGCGCTGGCGCTGATGCTGGACGAGCAGGCCCCGACCTTAAAAGTGCAGGGGGTGGATCTGTCACACTATGCCAGTCTGCTGATTGACCGCTACTGCAATCCGGCGCTCAAACACCGTACCTGGCAGATTGCGATGGACGGTAGCCAGAAGCTGCCGCAGCGCATGCTGGACTCGGTACGCTGGCATCTGGTGCACCAGCATGACTTCACGCTGCTGGCGCTGGGCGTGGCGGGGTGGATGCGCTATGTCGGCGGTGTTGACGACGCCGGCCAGGCAATCGAAATTTGCGATCCGCTGCTGCCGGTGATCCAGCAGGCGGTAGCCGCCAGCGCCGATGGCGAAGCGCGCGTCAAAGCGCTGTTGGGCATTGAGGCCATCTTTGGCCGGGAGCTGCCGCAGGAAGCGCGGTTCGTCTCGGCGGTGACCCGCGCCTATGTAGCGCTACAGCGTCAGGGGGCGAAAGCCACCGTTGCCGCATGGGCTGAGGCGCAATAATCATTTGTTCCCGGTGTCGGTCATGGGGTCGACACCGGCTCTTCTGCTGTTTCTGCACGGTTCCGCTGATAAATCTTTTTTGCTGTTGATCGCTTTTAGCAGGCTAAAAATATGATCGAACGCAATGTCCTTACATAACTCTATATTTCCCTGATTTACTAAAGATAATTAGCTGTTATTTTTCCGAATAATGGCTGGTCATTCACCGCAAAAATGGCATAGTTAAGTTATTGAAAAATCATTTTCTCTGGAAAAGGAGTGCGGGCCATGTATAAAAAGATTTTATTGCCTGTTGATGTTTTTGAAATGGATTTAAGCGATAAGGCAGTGCGTCACGCGGAATTTCTCGCATCGGCGGAAAATGGCGAGATCACCTTGCTCAACGTCCTGCCGAACAGCAGCCGTTCGTTATTACGCGGATTTACGGCGGATATTCGTAAATTCGAAGCCTATATGCAGGAAGAGTCAGAGAAAAAGATGCGCGAGGTGGCGCGACTGTTCGACCTGCCAATGTCACGGATCCATACCCGGGTCGTGTTTGGTAACGTGCGCGATGAAATTCTGGCTATCAGTAACAACGAAGCGTTCGATGTGATAGTGATTGGCTCCCGCAAACCGGGGATCTCCACCCATCTGCTGGGCTCCAACGCCGAGTCCATTTTGCGCTACGCCAAAACGCCGGTGCTGGTGGTCAGATAATCCCCTCCGTCACGACGGCTGCGTCAGCCTTATTTCGCAGCCGTCTGGTCCTTACTCTTCGCTAAACCAGTCGCGATTCTCCTGGCGGATCAGCAGCACAGATTCGCTGATTTCATGCAAATGAATACTCATGGCTTTCTCGACTGCCTCAGCGTCGCGTTTTTCCAGCGCGGTAAAAATTTCGTGATGCTGGCGCAGAAGCATCTCCGGGGAGGAGACATGGTCAAGGCTCATGTAGCGCACGCGGTCAATGGCGGCTTTGATGTTTTCCACCGTATCCCAGGCCAGCTGACAATCGGCGATAACCGAAAGCTTCTGGTGAAATTCATCATCAAGCAGGAAAAAATCGTTTAACTGCTGGCGGTCGACGGCAATACGCTGCTGATGGAGATTCTGCTCCAGTTGATAGACTTGCTCATCGTTAATCATGCCAGCGGCACGGCGGACCACCGCGCACTCAATCGCCTGGCGGACAAAGCAACCATTGCGCACCTGAGACAGGGAGATTTTGTTGACGTAGCTGCCGCGCTGGGGACGGATCTGGATAAGTCCATTCTCCGCCAGCTTAATAAAGGCCTCGCGCACCGGCTGACGAGATACCGCAAAACGCACGGAGACTTCTTTCTCCGACAGCGGCGTGCCAGGCGGGATGAGGCAGTGAACGATATCCCGGCGGAGGATGCGATAAATTTGCTGATTAACGGGTTGCGTCGGATTCAGTTGCGATTCTGCGGCCATTGATGGTTACTTTTTATGGGGTTATGCGCACTATTTTACGCGTTTTTTGCGGTTCCGCCCATACCCGGCCATCAGGCCGGGTGGCTGACGGTTAGCCCTGGCGGTGAACGCTGAGCCCGGCAAAGCTCTGGCTCACCGGCATCATCTCCAGGGTGTTGATGTTGACGTGTTTCGGTAGGGTGGCCACCCACCAGACCGCCTCGGTCACATCTTCCGGCGTCAGGGCTTCGGTGTTCTCGTAGGTTTTACCGGCTTTGGCGTCATCGCCTTTAAAGCGGACGTTAGAGAACTCGGTGCCGCCCACCAGGCCCGGCTCGATGTCGGTGACGCGCACCGCGGTGCCGTGCAGGTCAGTGCGAAGATTGAGGCTGAACTGGCGCACAAAGGCTTTGGTCGCCCCATAGACGTTACCGCCAGCATAAGGCCAGCTGCCCGCCGTGGAGCCGATGTTGATGATATGGCCGCGATTGCGCGCCACCATGCCCGGCAGGACGGCGCGGGTCATGTACACCAGCCCTTTATTATTGGTGTCGATCATATCTTCCCAGTCTTCCACGCTGGCGCGGTGCGCCGGCTCCAGGCCGAGCGCCAGACCCGCGTTGTTCACCAGCACATCGATAGCCTGCCACTCGGCGGGCAGGTCGGCAATCAGCGTCTCAATAGCGGCGCGGTTGCGGACGTCCAGTTGCGCGATATAAAGATTATCGCCCATCTCGTCTTTCAGCGTCTTCAGGCGCTCTTCGCGACGTCCGGTGGCAATCACTTTATGACCGTTAGCGACAAAACGGCGAGTAATACTTTCACCAAAACCGGCAGTGGCGCCGGTGACCATGATAATCATCTTACTGTTCCTCAACGCTTTTTGTGTTTTCATACCATAGCACGCACAGGCGGCGACCGGTAACGGAAATCATTGCGACCCCTTAAGGAGAAGCCTAATCTTACAGGATTAGCCTGTGCAGGAGAGAAAGATGTCCGAACAAAACCCCTTTTTTAGCGTCAGTCTGTTGCCTTACCAGGCGCCGCGGTTTGATCTAATCGAAGACAGTCACTATCGGCCGGCGTTTGATGAGGGCGTTCGGCAGCAGCGCGAGGAGATCCGCGCCATTATCGACAATCCGCAGCCGGCCAGTTTCGCCAACACGCTCGAGGCGCTGGAGCAGAGTGGACAGCTGCTGGCGCGGGTGACGCGGGTCTTTTTCGCCATGGCCGGCGCCCATACCAACCCTTATCTTCAATCACTGGATGAACAATTTTCCGCCGAGCTCGCCGGGCTGGGGAATGATATCTGGCTCAACGAGGCCTTATTCCAGCGGGTGAACAGCGTCTACGAACAGCGCGAGACGCTCGCGCTTGACGGCGAATCCCTGCGTCTCCTGACCCTGACATGGCAACGTTTTGTTCACGCCGGGGCAACGCTGGACCCGGCGCAGAAGGCGGTGCTGCGCGCGCTGAACACTGAAGCGGCCACTTTGCAAAGTCAGTTCCAGCAGCGGCTGCTGGGGGCGGCGAAAAGCGGCGGCCTGGTGGTCGATGACCGGCATCAACTGGATGGCCTGAACGATGAGGAGATAGCGGCGGCGGCCGAGGCGGCGTGCGAAAAAGGGCTCAGCGATCGCTGGCTGCTGACGCTGACCAACACCACCCAGCAGCCGCAGCTGCTTGCGCTGCGCGACCGGCAAACGCGGGAAAATCTTTTCGCCGCCGGCTGGACGCGCAATCAGCAGGGCGATGAGCATGATACCCGTCGTCTGGTGCTGCGGCTGGCGGCGATCCGCGCGCAGCAGGCGGAACTGCTGGGGGCGGCAGATTACGCCAGCTGGGCGCTGACCGATCAAATGGCGGCTTCCCCGGCGGAGGCATTGGGCTTTATGCGTCAGATCGCGCCGGCGGCGCGGGCGAGGGCGGAACGTGAGCTGGCGGACATCCAGCAGGTGATCGACAACGAAGGCGGGGCGTTTCACGCGCAGGCATGGGACTGGCTTTACTACAGCGAGCAGGTGCGGCGGGCTGCCTATGCCATTGATGACGCGCAGCTTAAACCCTATTTTGCCCTCGAGCGCGTGCTGCAGGACGGCGTCTTCTGGACGGCATCGCAGCTCTTTGGGCTCCGCTTCGTGGAGCGCTTTGACATCCCGGTGTACCACCCGGATGTGCGGGTCTGGGAGATCTTCGACCACAATGGCGAAGGGATGGCGCTGTTTTATGGTGATTATTTCGCGCGCGATTCAAAGAGCGGCGGCGCCTGGATGGACGTGTTTGTCGAACAGTCGACCCTGCGGGAGCAGCGCCCGGTTATCTATAACGTCTGCAACTACACCCGGCCGCAGTGCGAGCAGAGCGCGCTGTTGTCATGGGATGAGGTGATCACCCTGTTCCATGAGTTTGGCCACGCCCTGCACGGGCTGTTCGCCAATCAGCGTTATGCCAGCCTCTCCGGCACCAATACCCCGCGGGATTTTGTCGAGTTCCCGTCGCAAATCTTCGAACACTGGGCCAGCCATCCGCAGGTATTTGCCCACTATGCGAAGCATTATCGCTCCGGAGAGCCGATGCCGGAGGCGCTGCGCGACAATATGTTGCGTGCGGCAACTTTCAATAAAGGATATGACATGAGCGAGCTGCTAGCCGCCGCGCTGCTCGATATGCTCTGGCACACGCTGTCGACCACTTCGTTACCGGAAGAGGTGGATGCGTTTGAACAGAAAATACTTCGGGATGAGCAACTGGATCTGGCGGCCGTTCCCCCGCGCTATCGCAGCAGCTACTTCTCCCATATCTTCGGCGGGGGCTATGCGGCAGGCTATTACGCCTATCTGTGGACCCAGATGCTGGCCGATGACGGCTATCAGTGGTTCGTGGAGCAGGGCGGTTTGACCCGTGAGAACGGTCAGCGCTTCCGGGAAGCAATTCTGTCGCGCGGCAATAGCACTGATTTAGCTGAACTTTATCGCCAGTGGCGCGGACACGATCCACAGATTGAGCCGATGCTGGAAAACCGTGGGATGAGTGCGTAGGGTCATTTCGGGCTGACACGATAACCGGGCTCGATGCCCGGTTTATTGGCCCCTTTTTGTTCCTCAAATGTCTCCACACTGTTCTCCCCAGTCCCCCCTCAAATTCTGAGAAAGAACTATACCGGCGATATTTCCGTCGCAGTAACGGGGCGGCGCAGGTGACAGCGACTTTGTCCGTTTTCCAAACACAGAAAAAGAGGACATCAGGCGCCACTTATTTCCCTGCAAACACGGGTGTTAAGGTTTAATTAACAAACAGGCAGGATACTGACCTCGCCAATCCTCTCATAAAATGGCCAAATCATGAACGAACAGTTACGTAATGCACTACCGCATAAAGACACCCCTTTTTTCCGCATGCTGCATATTATTGTCGCCACCCTGATTCTGCTGCAGATTATTAGCTCTAATTTCACTGAAAGTGAGGCGCTTCGCGACCTGAATATTACCGGGGTCGCCACATGGTTTCATATTGTCTCGGGATTAGCGCTGATTGCGCTTGGTGCGGTGATGCTGGTTTGGATGCTTAATACGCGCGGGTTTCGATACTATTTTGCCTGGTCGACGTTTGATTTTCGTGGTGTGGTTGAAGACAGTAAACAGCTGATGACATTTCGTCTTCCTGAAGCCCATGCCGGGGGCATAGCGGCAATTATTCAGGGGCTTGGCGTACTGGCACTGTTAGCGGTCGCACTCTGTGGTGGACTCTGGTTTGTACTGGACACCGCGTCATGGGCGTCACCGTCGCTGGCGGAAACAGTCCTTCATTGGCATAAGTTTCTGACGGTGTTCATTGAAACCTATTTCTGGGCACATGGTGCGATGGGAGTGCTGCATATCTTTCTCTCCTTTCGCCGTCAAAGGAAACAAGCGATTATTGATTAATGTTCTGCACTTTCTAATTCCGATGAGGATGCGTATTTAAAGGGAAACGACATGCATCTTGAACGACACAGCATCGAAACCGTCGGCTGGCTAAGGGCTGCGGTTCTGGGAGCAAATGACGGGATTGTCTCAACCGCAAGCCTGGTGCTCGGCGTCGCCTCTGCAAACAGCGGCTCTTCGGGTGTACTACTGGCGGGGGTCGCCGGGCTGGTTGCTGGCGCCATGTCTATGGCCGCAGGAGAATATGTTTCGGTATCATCCCAGGCGGATACCGAAGCCGCGGCGCTTGCCCAGGAAAAAAGCGAGCTTGACGCAGATTATCAGGGAGAGGTGCGGGAGTTGACATCACTTTATATCCAACGTGGTGTGGAGCCAGCGCTTGCCCGGCAGGTAGCAGAGCAGCTTATGGCTAAAGACGCTCTGGAGGCTCATGCCCGCGAAGAACTGGGGTTAACGGATGTCCTTTCTGCGCGACCTTTGCAGGCGGCTCTCTTTTCGGCAGTGAGTTTTTCCGTCGGGGCGGGGTTGCCTTTGATCGTTGCCTTGTTATCGCCAGCAAAATTGATATCCATCTCTATCTTCTTTTCTACACTTTTTTCACTGGCTGCGCTGGGCTATCTCTCTTCCGTTGTGAGTAACGCACCGCCTGTCAGGGCGATCATCAGAATTACGTTCTGGAGCTCGCTGGCCATGCTTTTTTCGATGGGGATTGGGCGTATCGCCGGGCAGATACTATTGTAGAATTGTCGAGGGTCTGTTCCTCGACCGCTCCTCATCACTGGTTGAGCTCATCGTGGGGTTTTAATCGGCAGGGAGGAGCACTGCCCACCTCATTCGTCAAGGAGATACGTTTGCATATTGAGACTCATCGCCTGCGTCTTCGCCCTGTCATGGCTGAAGATGTTGTCGATCTATACCGAATTTATGGCGATCCGGCGACAAATACCTTTAACCCCGCAGGGCCCTATCCGGATATTGACTATGCCAGTACGGTTCTCCAGCGCTGGCTTGCCCACTGGCACGATCGCGGATTTGGCAACTGGGCCATATCGGCGCGTGATACCCCGGAAAAAATCATTGGCTTTGGCGGCGTAAGTCTACGCAGTTATAACGATGTCACCATTAACAATCTCGGATATCGGTTTTCCACTGAGGCATGGGGAAAAGGCCTGGCCACCGAGTTTGCGATTGGCGCGATAAGATATGGCTTCGAGGCGCTTAAACTTAAGGAGATGTCAGCGGTTGTCCGGGCTAACCATCTGGCTTCGCAGAAAGTTCTCGAGAAAGCCGGGATGAGGTACATTAACGATATTGCTGATGTAAAAGATGCGCCGCCGAGTCTGCTCTATTCGTTGACCTTAAGCGAGTGGTTAAGCCAGTCGGGGTAACCCGCGGGCGCTTATTCGCAAGACTGGATCGCACCGCAGCCGGCGCATCAGGTGGGGATTGCTCACAGAATCATGCGTTCATTCTACTGGCTCAATTAACTCTGGCCCTTGATTGTTGACATTGCCGACCGCCCGCGATACCGCATGCCAGATGAAATCGTCGGCGGTGACGGCTCCGTCCCTGGCAATCTCCACCGCTTCCGCGCCGGTGACTTCTTGCCTCATCCATTCCCGGGCGGCTTCCGGCGCCAGGACCAGCGGCCGGCGGTCATGAATATCGACAAGACCGCGATCGGCGGCAGCGGTCACCAGCAAAAATCCTTCGGCGCTATCCCCGCGTTCGAAGGGCGTGCTGCCAATAGCGGCCATAAATATCGGCTGGCCATCCTTGCGCTGGATGAAGTAGGGCTGCTTTTTCTCTCCGGCCTTTTTCCACTCAAACCAGCCGTCGGCGAAGCAGATCGCCCGCCCGTGCTGCCACAGCGGTTTGAACATCCTGCTGGTGGCTGCGGTCTCAACGCGGGCGTTGATCAGCGGGGGTTTATCCCACCATCCTGGCGCATAACCCCAGTAAACGGGATCGAGGTGGAGTTGCGCATTCCTTTCACTCAGGAGTAACACTTTTGTCCCGGGTGCCACGTTATACCGCCCAATCGGCGCCGGGTCCCAGGGGATATCGTATTCAGCCTCTTCGGCAAGATAAGCCAGATATTCTTCCCGCGTCTGTGCTTGCGCAAAACGTCCGCACATCGCCACCTCCAGCATAATGTCTAAAGGAAAGCATAGTTCATCAGGGAGGGGGCGTTGTGAGAAATGATTTTGAAATCATGCGATTGTGATCCCTTCCCTCAGGCGTAAGGCTGACGCCTGGGCACATACTGTTTAAGTTGCCTATATTGCAGGCCATAATTCTGGCCTGAAATATATTAATTGAAGTTACGTATTCACCATGTGAATTGCTATTGCGAAAAATGTACGCAGGCGCAAGTACTGAGTATATGTCGCCTGAACAAGGCGTGTAGATGGAGTTGAAGGTGGGGTGTTTACCCGCCGCTGCAACAGACGAAAGGCAACGGCGTAGAAAAAGATTAGTTATCCGGGTTGTTGGAGATGCCTCTCCATACCATCCCCAGACCGATCAACATCGACGCGAAGAGGGCGAACAGGGTGGTAGAGATAAAAATGCTGGTCATTATGATGCCTCAGAAAGTGCGTATGCAGATTATTAGGCACGGGGGGACGAGAAAGGTTCCTTCCCTGACGGATTATCTTTTCACCAGCGTCTTTCCGTCTGGCGCCAGCGAGGCGGATGTCATATCGAGGCACCGCTCTTGACGGAGGGATAATGCGGGGGAGCCGTGTTTCTCCCTGCGCTGTTGCAGGAAGCCACTGGCAGGGGGATGCGTCGCGTTTCGGGCGTTGACATCCCATTGTACAAGTAATATATACATGACGCTTCTGTTTATTGAATGTTAAACAGCATCAGTTATGGGACTCAGAAGCACCCCAGCCCCCGCCGTCGGGCGGGGGTTACTTTGCCACCTGACCTGGTTATTTCTCACGGTGACTGACGAAGAAAATTTTTATTTCAGGTCTTGAAAAACGCGCTTTAGCTATTATTTTATATAGCGGACAAGCAATGCTTGCCTTTATGTTGAGCTTTTGAATGGATATTCAGGAGGTTAATGATGGCACTCAAAACCTTGTCAGCACTCCCGGTATTTGCTGATTCCCTTTTTGCCGATCGCTTTAATCGTATTGACCGTCTTTTCAGCCAGTTAACTGGCGATACGCCGGTGGGTACCTTACCTGCCTACGATTTACAGAAAGTGGATGACAGTAATTTTCTGCTCAGCGTCAGCGTACCAGGCTGGAAAGATGATGAACTGGAAATAGAGACCGTAGGCGGTAATCTGCATATTACCGGTAAACGCGCGCAAACCGACAATCATTCCGGAAACAGCCAGGGCTGGATTTATAAAGGCATTCGTCGGGCTGATTTCCAGCTTAGTTTTTCGCTTCCCGAACACGCCCAGATTAATCAGGCGCAGCTGGAGAGCGGGATCTTAAAAATCGCTATCCATCAGGAGATCCCCGAGAGCGAAAAACCGCGCAAAATTGCCATTGAGAACCAGGGGCGGGTGATCGAACACAAAGTGTGATTCCGCTTCTGTGCCAAGGTAGTTCCTTTCAAGGCCCGCGCAGCGGGCCTTTATTTTATCCACTCAGGGTGGCGTAAACGGCCTCCAGGCGACGAGAGAAATCACTATGCTATCCTGTTAACAGGGCAGTGAGGCGGTGATACTTTTCAAATTCGGCGAGGAGTCAGAATGGCTGACGAGATCGATAAAGACGCACAACATACTCATCAACTGACCGCCGAGGTGGCCCGCGCGCTTATCGCGCGCGGCTGGCGGCTCACCACTGCGGAATCCTGCACCGGCGGCAATCTGGCGGCAGCGCTCTGTGCTCAGGCTGATACTGCGGCCTTTTATGATACCGGCGTGGTCACCTTCAGCGATGAAGCCAAGCGCAATGTGCTGCAGGTGCGCGCGGAAACCCTGGCGGAACACAGCGCTGTCAGCGAAGCGTGCGTGAAGGAGATGTCCAGCGGTATGCTGGCGATAGCCGGGGCCGATATCGCCATCGCCATCAGCGGCTATGCGGGACCGGAGGGGGGAGAGGATGGTACCCCCGCCGGCACGGTATGGTTTGCCTGGAACTTTCGCGGCCAGATCGAAACTCAACGGCTGCGCTTTACCGGCGACTGCGAGACAGTGGTGGCGAAAGCGGTGCGCTTCGCCCTGGCGGCGCTGGGCGAAAAGCTCCCCCACTGGCAGTGACGCTGCCGCCTACCGCGGCCTTACAGATCCGTGGCCTGACGCGCTATCGGCCAGCAAATTTCCCCGATGCCGTTCAGGCACGGTCGGGAGAAAAGGAACCCCTGAAACAGGCGAATGCCCACCGACTGCAGCCAGCACCACTCTTCCAGGGTTTCGACGCCTTCCGCCACCACCGTGATGCCCAAATCCTCGCAGCAGCGCACCACCGAGGCGACAATCGCCTGCTTGGCGCCGCTGATATGAATATTGCGCACCAGCTCCGCATCCACTTTGATTTTATCGGGCTGAAAGCGGGTCAGTAACGACAAGCCGGAGTAACCCGCGCCAAAGTCGTCGATGGCCAGCTTCATGCCCGCGACGCGCAGCGCTTTGAGCACCTTGTGGAACTGGTCAAAGCAGGTGATCACCTCCGTTTCGGTAACCTCTATCAGCACCTGGTCCGGCCGGAGGCCGGCCGCCAGCAGGCTGTTCATCAGCCAGCCTACGGCGTCAGGGTGGTTATACAGCGAACCGGGCAGCAGGTTAATGGCCAGCTGGTTTTTACCAAGCGGTAACTGACCGGCGAGAGAGAAGGCATACGCTTTGCTCTCAAGGTCGAAACGGTAGCGATCCTCCGCCGGGATGGCGGCAAACATCTCCACAGGGGATCCGCCGGTGGGGCTGCGGATCAGCGCTTCAAAGGAAGAGACCCGCTTTTTGGCCGGCTCGACGATGGCCTGCAGGGCAAACTGGCAAGGTTGATCGGGCAGGTGGCGCGCCGTAGCAGTGGCCGGGGCAGGCATCATCGTCCAGCGAGAAGGCTGCAGCGGCTCGGGTAGACAATAGCGCCCACCGTCGGCGATAAAGGCGCTAATCAGGCGGAACATCCGGTCGTTGACCGGCTCGGTGACCCCAAACGAGCTAAAGCGCAGGAGCTCCTCCAGCGCGCTTTCGGCTTCGAAAAGACGAAGATCCAGCAGGCGCATCCCGGTGTCGTGAAAACGACGGTAGGCCGAATAGTCGCGCATCAGTTCCACCACGTCGCGATGGCGCGGATCGCTCTGTATCTCGTGGAATAACGACTCAAGATCTTCCTCGCTTCCCTCCAGCACCTGGAAGAACTGCAGGCCGTTAAACAGCAGAATACCGGTGATGCCAAGAGGCATGTTTTTCCCGCTGGCGCGATGAATTAAAGCGTCGAGATCGGTGGGCGGGCGGGCAGGATTAACCTGGCTGCGGTATATCAGGGTGGTTAGCATAATCATTCCGGTCGCTGCGGCAGCGCGTAATGGTCCGCACAGCGCGTATTTAGGGAGGTATGGCCAGACCCTCGGAGAAGGGAGGCTGTTTTTTATGACATTTAACCAACCGTGATGTCCGCTACGCGGAACGGGAGTTTCACTTTGTGATTACCTTCACTCTACAGGGAATCTGAGGTTTAGCTATCTTTTTCTCATTTACGATGCAAAAGGGGGAAACAGGCCGCTCACTCCTCCTGCGGTATTGGTCCACCACCTTAAATTATCGGTTAACATTCGCCACCAGGAATTATCCTGCCATTATATTGCCCGCTCTTAAAAAGAGATACTGGTCTTGCCTGATTAAAAGCAAATCCATATTATCAACGTAAGTTTAATTCCTTTTTTCAGGTCTGATATGAGCGACTTATTTATTATTTTGTGTTTGATTTTTTGTCCCGTAATTTCTTTGTGGAGTGGTCTTTCTTATATTCAGGAAAGACGCAAAAGACGCTACGTCTTCCGTTCCAGAAGATAATCTGCAGAGGTAATACAATGGCGATTGTATTAACGTCTTGCGAGTAGTTTTACGAGGTTGTTAAATTGCTGGCGGCTGTTTAAATTGAACTTGCACATAATATTCTTTTTATGCGAATGAATTGTTTTATGGCTAATTTTAAGCGCCGCGGCGACTTCATGCGGACTTAATCCAATACTGAATGCGTAAATGACTTTGGTTTGCGCATCGCTGACCGTCTTGCAGGCGCAATTGATGCAACGCCGCAGGCGATTGAAGGATGGGTCATGATGAGGTGGCAGGGAGCGCTGAATCGCGCTGGCTATCTCATCTTTAAGAAGCTGAACGGGAGCGTGGGGAGGCATAAACACCGCCTGCCGCAGACAGTTGGGTAAACCCTCTTCGGCGGTAGCTTGTTCATTATCCTGAAAAATAAAAAGCGTGTATTGCTCTGGGGCATGCTGAAACAGGTCATGACACAGGTACCATTCTCCCGCCACCATTTCCGTGAAGATCACATTAGCTTGCGCCATCCCATCCGCGTTCCATTGTTGAGAAAACTGATACTCTGATCCCCCGTAGGTCTTCATCGCTTCATCCACCAGTTCCGCAATAGCAACCCGCAAATAGTGATTTTTTATATTGATCAAAAAATTCGTCATATAACTTCCCTGTTGGGTATTAAAAAAGGTATCAGAATAAATTAAAGAATATAATGGTGAGGTGCAGACGTTTTTTAGCCGGGGTAATCTAAGGGATGTTTTTCATTAATGCAATATCTGCCTGGAAAAGTGAGATATCGGTGTATTGGTATGCGAAAGTTCCTAATAAACAAAATGTTAAGGATATATCGATCAGCGTTTTAAGCGTTTTGATGATTTTTTATTTTTGCGATGCATAAAAAGCTTAGTGATAGCCAGTATCTGTTGTTAGAATTAGCGGAGGACAAGATTACAGGAAGTATGTAGTGCTTATGAAGCAGAAACTCTATTTAAAAATGTTGGCGTGGCTGGAGGATAATATCTACTGTAACCCGGCGATCGATGACCTGGCACAGTATATGGGCTATTCGCGTCGGTTTGTGTATGAGGTGTTTTATCAATACGGCCGGTTACCCATCGGGCAGTATATTCGCCTGCGGCGCTTGACCATCGCAGCGGTCAGTCTGCGCTTAACGCGGCAACCGATCGCCGCCATAGCCTGGCAGTTAAGTTACGATTCGCCGCAGACCTTTTCCCGCGAGTTTAAGAAACGGTTCTCGCTTTCGCCACGGGAATACCGATGCGCAGCGCACTGGGATACGGCAAAACTGTTAAAAAAATTCTCCCCTGATGATGAACGTCTGCCATTGGCGCGGATCTGTTCCCTGCCGGAGCGGGTCTATTATGGCTACCCGATGAAGTATGAACTGCGCCTGTCGGATATGGTGCTGCAACGCACCGCCAAGACGGCTATCAGACAAAAGGTTGACCGTTTTTTTACCGCCGGAGAAGGCTCGCTTTCCATACTCTCTGATTACGCCGCGGCGCGTCAAAATGAGCTTAACGTCGAGATTAACGCCTTTGTTGGTTGTCATGAGACGCGAAAGCCATCGTCCACGTTGACCGCCCGGTCGGGACTCTATGTCGGAGTTGATTTCTACGGCAGCTGGTCACGCTATGCCCGTTTGTCCAGCGATCTCTATCTGGATCTGCTGCCAACGCTGGGGGTAAGCCGTCGCGACGGGTATGACATAGAATGTTTCATGGCACGCCATACGGAAGGCGGAGATACAGAAGAGAGGTGCTATCACGTACGCTATTTTATACCGGTGACGCTGAAAGCGGCGGCTCAGCAGCCGGGCAGCGATAATGAGTCAGTCCCCGCGAGGGGGACCCAATAAGGTGGCCGGAGCCACCCAAATAAACTTCACAGTAAAAACCACAGCAGCCAGGTAATGAGGAAGCCCGTCACCCCCATGATGGTTGTCAGTACGGTCCATGTTTTGAGTCCGTCCGGCACCGAGAGCCCGAGATAGCGCGTGACCACCCAAAATCCGGCATCGTTGACGTGTGACAATCCGAGTGAGCCGAAGCAGGTCGCCAGCGTCACCAGCACCAGCTGCAGCGGCTCCAGCCCGGCAACTGCCTGTGACAGCAGGCCGGAGGTGGTGAGGATCGCCACGGTGGCCGAGCCCTGCGAGGCCCGAAGCACCAGCGACAGCAGGAAAGCGGCGGGCATCAGCGGCAGATGAATCGTCTCCAGCGCCTCGGCTAAGGCATTGCCGATGCCGGAAGCGACCAGCACCCCGCCAAAGGCGCCGCCGGCGCCAGCGACAAGGATAACGTCCGCCGAGGAGGGGATCGCGCTGCCGGTCACTTCTCCCAGCTTTTTCAGGTTCATACCCCGCCGGATGCCCAGCGTCCAGCTGGCCAGCCCCAGGGAGATCAGCAGGGCGACGGGCGGGGTGCCAATGACGGTCATCAGCTGGCGAATCGCGTTTTCCGGCAGCAGCAAGGCCTGACACAGCGTTCCGGAAACAATCAGCACGATGGGCACCACGATCAGCCCGCCGATAACCAGCGCATTCGGCGGCGCCAGTCGGGTCTGCTGCGCGTTGACGGAGAGGTCGGGCACCTCGGCCGTTTGCTGCTGTTCCAGCACGTTAATCGACAGATGATAATGGCGCTGATTGATCGACCGGGCGACAAAATAACCCACGATACCCACCACGACCGACACCCCAATCCCCGCCAGCATCAGCCAGCCGACATCGCTATGCAGAATACCTGCCGCGGCCGCCGCGCCAGGGTGGGTTGGCAATGCCACGTGGACGGTTAACATCACTCCGGCCATTGGCAGGCCAAACTTCAACGGCGACATATGAGCGACTTTACTGAAGCCGTAAATTAACGGAATGATGATAATAAAGCCGACTTCAAAGAAGACTGGCGTGCCGAGAATAAAAGCGACGATGGTTAAGGCGGCAATCGTCCGTTTAGAACCCAGCACGCCGGTCAGCGTTTTCGCCAGCGATTCGGCGCCGCCGGATATTTCAATGAGCACCCCCAGCATTGATCCCAAAATAATAATGCTGGCGATATGGCCGAGCAGGCCGCCCATCCCTTTTTCAATGGTGGTAATGATCTTATCCGCCGGAATGCCGGTGGCGAACGCCACCAGCAGGCTGACGATCAGGAGCGCCACAAAAGGATGCGCTTTCGCTTTAATCACCAGCAGGAGCAACAGCACTACGCTGGCTAACGCAATAAGTAACAGCGCCGATGTCGACATAGTTTTGCCTCGGGTATTAACAGGTATACAGAGAGTTATATTTTTAGTACCGCGCTTTATTTTTTCCGGTAGGGCGAAAACCATTCCAGTCCGGAAAGGGTATCCGCCCTGGGGATATATTCGCAGCCGATCCAACCGTCATAGCCCGCTTTATCCAGTAACGCATAGATCCATGAATAATTAATCTCGCCCTCGTCCGGTTCATGGCGGTCGGGCAGGGAGGCTATCTGAATATGGCGGTACTGACCGGCATACTCTGTAATAAGATGGCTTAAATTACCGTCCACTTTCTGCGCATGAAACAGATCTAACTGCACCGCGATGTTTGGCCGGTCGACCCGCTTCGCTATCTCCAGCGTCTGATATTGGCTGTGGTAGAGATAGCCCGGTTTGGTCTGCGGATTCAGGGCTTCAATGAGCACTCGCTTGTCGTGGCGGGCAAAGCACTCGGCGGCGTAGCGCAGGTTATCGAAAAGCTCGGCCTCGCAGGCCGCGCGATCCATCCCCGGCGGCACCACGCCGGCCATGATATGCACCTGCGGACAATCCAGCTGGCAGGCATACTCCAGCGCCAGCTCAATATCACGCCGGGCCTCGGCGCTCCTGCCCGGCAGGGCGGCGAGACCCCACTCCCCGGCGTTAACGTCGCCGGGCGGGGTATTAAACAGCACCAGCTGCAGCTGGTTTTCCTGCAGGCGCTGTTTAATTTCCCCGGCGGCATACTCATAGGGGAACAGAAACTCCACGGCTTCGAAACCGGCGCGGGCGGCGGCGGCAAAGCGGTCCAGGAACGGCAGTTCGGTAAACAGCATGGATAAATTTGCAGCGAATTTTGGCATGGTTTTATCTCAGTTCATCCACTTCGTCAGCGGTCAGGTAACGGATCTCGCGATTGCCGAGGGTAAACATCAGCCGCGCGGTCTCTTCCAGCTCTTCGGTATTGTTGGTGGCTTCGCGCAGCGATGAGCCGGTGACCACCGGACCATGGTTGGCCAGTAAAAAGGCGTTATAGCGCGGCGCCAGCCCGGCCAGCGCCTCGGCAATGCGGTCGTCACCCGGTCGGTAGTAGGGAACCACCGGGACGTCGCCGACCCGCATCACCACGTAGGGAGTAAAGGGGCGAATACAATTGTGCGGATCGAGCCCCTGCAGGCAGGAGAGCGCGGTCAAATAGTGGCTATGCAAGTGGACGATCGCCTTGCAGGCCGGGTTATGCAAATAGACCGCCCGGTGAAAAGCGACCTCTTTCGACGGTTTGTCGCCGGCGAGCCATTCGCCTTGCAGGGTGACCACCGACAACCGCTGCGCCTGCAGCTCGCCCAGGCAGGAGCCGGTCGGCGTCGCCAGCAGGTTGCCGTCCGGCAGCAGCAGCGACAGATTGCCGGCGGAGCCGGTGGCATAACCGCGGTTAAACAACGAGGCGCCAATTTGCACCATCTCATCTCGCAGCTGTTGCTCAGTCATGACAAAACTCCTGCTGGGCACGGGCAAAGAACGAGATATCGCCGAAATTCCCTGACTTCAGCGCCAGGGAGAGCGGCTGGCGGGTGTCACGCACCCAGGGAACTCCAGGGGAGATCGTCGGCCCGATATGGAACGCCTCGACCCCCAGCGTCTGCGCCACGATGCTCGACGTTTCCCCTCCGGCCACAATAAAGCGGGTGAATCCTTTCGCTTTCAGCGCGGCGGCGAGGGCGGCGAACAACTGTTCCACCCTTTCGCTGCTGGCCTTGTCGCCATACTGCGCCTGGATCCGCTGCAGCGTTTGCGGCTCGGTGGTGGCATAGACCATCGGCGCCAGCGGCGCATCGCGGTTTGCGTCCACCCAGGCTGCCAGCGTCCCGACATAGCCTTCGAGATCGGTAAAGCAGGCGCTTAAGTCAACGGCGCGGGCGGGAGCCTGTTCACGATAGGCCGCCACCTGGCTGTTGGTCATCAGCGAACAGGAGCCCGAGAGCACCACAGCCGGGCCGGGTAGCGGCATGCCCGCCAGGAATCCTTCACCCTGGGTTCCGTGGCGCTGCGCCCAGTCGCGGGCGAGGCCGATGGCGAGACCAGAGCCGCCGGAGACCAGCTTCATCTCCCGCAGCGCCGCCCCCTGGGTCAGCAAATGCTGTTCACTAAGCGCATCGAGCACCACATAGCGCACCGCCGGATCGCTGATGGCCGCCAGCGCGGCAGCGACCGCTTCCGGCCCCTGATCGACAATCGGCCAGGCTATCAGCGCCGCTTTACCGCCGCCCTGGCGTTCGATTAAGCGGCCGAGGTGGGCATCCTCCATTGGCGTCACCGGATGGTGGCGCATGCCGGACTCATTGAGCAACTGCTGGCCGACAAACAGATACCCCTGATAGACCGTGCGGCCGTTCACCGGCAGCGCCGGTGATATCACCGTCCGCGTCTCGTCCAGCTCTGCCAGCAGCGCATCCAGTACCGGGCCAATGTTACCCTGCGCGGTGCTGTCGAAAGTGGAACAATACTTAAAATAAAATTGCTGACAGCCCCGGGCTTGCAGCCAGCGCAGGGCCGCCAGGGACTGGCTGACGGCGGTTTCCACCGGGCAGGATCGCGTTTTCAGACTGATCACCACCGCTTCACTGGTCAACGGCAGTTCGTGGGGCGGTACGCCGTTTAGCTGCACGGTCGGCATGCCGTTGCGCACGAGGAAGCTGGCGATATCCGTGGCGCCGGTAAAGTCATCGGCAATGACACCAAGCTGCATCTTGTCTCTCCTCACTGTTTATGGCCCGGCAGGGTAATGCCGTTGAAAATCTTGATCACCGCGCTGTCATCTTCCCGGCCGAATCCGGCGTTGCTGGCGGAGGTGAACATATTCAGCGCGGTGGTCGCGAGCGGCAGCGGGAAGGTCAGCGCCCGGGCGGTGTCATTCACCAGACCGAGATCTTTGACAAAAATATCGACGGCGGATTTTGGCGAGTAATCGCCATCCAGGACGTGCTGCATACGATTCTCAAACATCCACGAATTACCCGCCGCGTGGGTCACCACGTCGTACATCGTCTCCAGCGGGATGCCGGCGCGGGCGGCGAGGGCCATCGCTTCGGCGGCGACGGCGATATGCACCCCGGCCAGCAGCTGATGGATGATTTTCACCGTCGAGCCGAGGCCAATGTCGCTCCCGATGCGGTAGACTTTGCCGGCCACCGCATCCAGCACTGGCGCGAGGCGGGCGAAGGCGGCATCGCTCCCGGAGGCCATTACCGTCATGTCGCCGGCGGCCGCTTTCACTGCGCCGCCCGATACTGGCGCGTCGAGCATCAAGAGCTGGTATTCTGCCAGCGCTACGGCTATCGCCTGGGCATCGGCGGCGGCGATGGTTGACGACACCATCACCGCGGTGCCCGGCTTCAGATGGGCGGCGAGGCCGCTCTCGCCGAACAGGATCCCCCGTACCTGGGCGGCATTGACCACCAGCAGTACGACCGCATCCAGCTCAGCGGCGAAAGGCACCGCGCTGGAGCCTGCGCCTTTGGCGCCCGCCTCCAGCAGCGCGCGGCAGTTGTCGGGGTTGATGTCCACCCCCCAGGTGTTCAGGCCCGCCTGCAGGCAGGCGCGGGCGGCGCCCATGCCCATCGAACCCAGTCCAATCACGCAGACGTTAGTGTGTGCAGTCATGATGGTCTCCTTGTGAATATTCGTTAATTAATGTGATTTAATGATAGAATAAAGCGTTATCATGTGAAATTATGTGAGAGTTATCACGAATAACCCACATGAATATAAAAAATTCACAGGCGGAAAGTGGCTGCGCGACGGCGATTCTTGCCCTAAAATAGCGTAAAAACAGTGGTCAAGCGCGATAACAGTACAGGGTATCGTCAGGCTCCCGGCGTGAGTGGTGTGGTCTGGTGTGAAAAAATGGTAAGGGGAGAGCGGTGATTCCAATTGAACGTCATCAGCGTATTTTAGCCCTGGTGGAGCAGCGTGGGGCGGTAAGCATTAATGAGCTGACGGAGATCCTCGGCGTGTCCCATATGACTATCCGTCGGGACGTCAGTAAGCTGGAAGAACAGGGGCTGCTGGTCAGCGTCTCGGGCGGCGTGCGCGCCGTCAGCCGGCTGGCCGCAGAGCCCAGTCATCTGGTGAAAAGCACCCTGCAGAGTGAAGAGAAGCAGGCCATCGGCGCGCTGGCGGCCAGTCTCATTGCCAAAAACAGCTGCATCTATCTCGATGCCGGCACCACCACTCTGGCGCTGGCGCGGGCCATCCTCGACCGGGACGACCTGCAGGTGGTCACCAATGATTTTGAGATAACCCAGCTGCTGATAGATGCCAGCCAGTGCGGGGTGATCCACACCGGCGGCACCCTGTGCCGGGAGAACCGCTCCTGCGTCGGCGAGTCGGCGGCGCGCACCTTGCGCCACCTGGCTATCGATACGGCCTTTATCTCCGCCAGCGGCTGGGACAGCCGCGGAATTTTCACCCCTGATGAGAACAAAGTCACCGTCAAGGAGACCGTCAGCCAGGTTAGCGCCAGAAGCATCCTGCTGTGCGACAGTTCGAAATACAATCAGGTGGCCACGTTTATGGCGTTGCCCTTGACTCGCTTTACCACCATCATTACCGACCGGCATCTCTCCGATGCCGCCGCCGCCCATATCACCCGGCACGCCTGCGAGGTGCTGCGCGCCGGGTAAGGCGCGCGGCCTTCGCCGGGCTAGCGCTGCCAGTGCTCGATCAGCGCCGCGCCTATCCCGGCGATCTGCTGGTTACGTTCGGCCATGGTCGCCGCGGTATCCCGCAGATAGATCACCACGATACGCTCCGCTTTGCCGTCCGGGCCGAGCAGGGCGACAATGCCGCGTGAGCCCCGCTCACCGGCCCCGGTTTTATCGGCGATAAACCAGCCCGCCGGCAGCACGGCGCGGATCAACGGGCCGGCCACCCGGTCGTCAACCATCCACTGCAGCAGCTGCTGCTGCGAGCGGGCGCTCAGAGAGGGGGTGGTTAGCAGCTTGCGCAGGGTGGTGGCCATGCTGGCCGGGGTGGTGGTGTCGCGCACGTCGCCGGGAAGCGCCTCATTGAGTTCCGTTTCCCAGCGGTCAAGACGGGTGACGTTGTCACCGATCTGGCGCAGAAAAGCGGTCAATCCCGCAGGGCCGCCGACGATCTTCAACAGCAGATTGCCGGCGCTGTTGTCGCTCATGGTGATGGCGGCGGCGCAGAGTTCGCCAACGGTCATCCCGTCGGCAAGGTGTTTTTCGCTGACCGGGGAGTAGTCCACCAGATCCTGCTGGCGGTAGTGGATCCGCCGATCCAGCTGTTCGTCGCCGGCATCCACCCGGGCCAGCACCGCGCCGCAGAGCAGCACTTTAAAGGTGCTCATCAGCGGAAAGCGCTCACTGGCGCGCCAGGCGGCCAGCGTGCGGCCGCTGGCCAGATCCATTTCAACATAGCCCACCCGGCCCGCCAGCTGACTTTCGCTGATTTTAATCTGCTCAAGCGGCTGAGGGCTGGCGAATACCGCCAGTGGCAGGGCGGCAATCAGGGAGATAAGGCACAGGCGAACATAACGCATAACCGTAATACTTCCTTGTGTAAGGGCCGATAAAGGCGAGAAAAGGTGTGACGAATTAGAATAACCCGGTATTTTGCTGATTCACAATTCCTCTTTTTTCCTTCATCATTTGTCATCTTTTATTTCGAATAATCAATATTTAGCTCAGCCTAAGCACGCTATTTTTTGACTCAAGGCCGCAATGAACTATAAGAAAGTACTTAAGACCGCACGCTGGCTGGCGCCGCTGATTGCTGACGATACGCCCGCCGCGCTGCGCGGTTTGCCAATGATCTATGCCATCCCGGGAGGAACTGGTGCACCCGATAATTAAGGTCATGCTGGTGGGCGGTAAGGCGGATGGACTGCTGGTCAGCGTCGCCGACGATGCGACCGAGGTCTCGGTGACGCCTGCGCAATACGGTGCGCCGTCCGGGCAACCGCTCAGCTATCGTATCGTAAGTCAAACCATTGACGATGAACGCTATTTCTTTGGCGTCTTTAGTGACGCCCATCAGGATAGCGATAAGCTGACGCGGGTGGCGCTGACCCGCGGAATGAAAAAAATGTTCTGTTGAACCCGGGCGGAGTGAGGGGATGCGATAGTATCCATGCCGCGGCTTTGCTACTGTGGCAGCCTTCTCTCTCCGGGCCAGGACGCATCATGATTCAGTACATCCATATACAAAACTTTCGCTCAGTCAGGGATATCGAACTGGAGCTGGGGCCATTGAACATTGTCTTCGGTCCTAACGGCTGCGGCAAATCCAATATTTACAACGCCATCCATCTGTTGACCGCGGCTGCCGACGGCAGGCTGTCGGGGTTTATCAGCGCAGAGGGCGGCCTGGAAAATATGATGTGGTCCGGAGATCGTTCCCCCCTCGATCGCCATCCCCGCCGGCTGCAAATCGCCTGTCGGACGGAGAGCTTTGATTATGAACTGCAGGTAGGTTTCCCGGAAAAATTACCCTATCCGACGCAGTTCATGCTCGATCCCATCGTCAAAGAAGAGCACATCTGGCTGGCAGGCTACTCCCGTCGGCCTTCCTCCCGCGTACTGCAGCGCAAGAATCAGGCGGCGTTCCTCGTCGATGTCACCGGGGAGAAAAGCACCTTCACCGAGAGTATTTATGAAAACGAGTCGGTGTTCGGTCAGCTTGGCGAGCCGCACCGTTTTCCCGAAGTGTCGCGGGTGCGGGAGACCCTGCGCCGCTGGCGGTTTTACCATGAGTTCGCCATTGGTCGCCACTCGCCGCTGCGCCAGCCGGCCGTGGGGTATCGTTCGCCGGTGCTCGACAGCGATGGCCATAATCTGGCCGCTGCCTTTCAGACCATTGTCGAGATTGGCGCGGAGGAGATGTTGCACGAGATCCTCGCCGACGCCTTTCCCGGCTGCCAGTTTTACTGTGAAAACGAGCACTCGCGTTTCGCCCTGAAAATGCGCCGGGAGGGGATCCGCAGGCCGCTGCTGGCGGCGGAGATGTCCGATGGCACGCTGCGCTTTCTCTGTCTCGCCGTCGCGCTGCTCAGCCCGCGCCCGCCGGCGTTTCTGGCGATCAATGAGCCGGAGAACAGCCTGCATCGCGACATGCTCCCGGCGCTGGCCCGGCTGATAATCGAGGCCTCCCGCTACAGCCAGATCTGGCTGACCAGCCACTCGGCTGAACTGGCGGAGCTTATCGCCGCTGGGGCGCCCTGTCAGCGCTATGCGCTGGAGAATAGCGGCGGAGAAACGCGCATTGTGGCGTAAACCCCGTCATCCCTGACGGGAGCGCCGGGATCAGGCGGGGGTCTGCGTCTCCGCTGCTGGCAGCAGGCTTTTGCCGCCGCGTAAGGTGATGAACGAGAGCAGGGTGAAGCTCAGGGTGATGCAGCCGAGGATCAGATAGGCCTGATGGAAGCCGACGGTGTCATACATCCGGCCCACCCAGGCGGAAAGGACCACCCCGGACAGCTGTTTCGACAGGTTAAAACCGATCAGGAACAGGGTGGCCGAGAGCCGCGGGTTAAAGGCGGAGGAGATATATTTAAAGGTCCCGACCAGCAGGAAGGGGATCTCAAACATATGCAGCATCTTGAGGATCACCACCTCTACCGCCGATGAGGCGAACGACGATCCGAGAATGCGCACCGACATGATCATCCCGGCGGTCAGCAGGGCGTTTTTGGCGCCGATGCGGTTAACGATGGCCGGGGCGCAGAACATAATTAGCGCGTTGAGCAGCTCGCCGCCGGTGGTGACGAAGCCAAACACTTCGGTACCGCGCTGCGGACTGGCGAAAAAGCTTTTGAAAAAGTTGGCGAACTGCTGATCAAACACGTCGTAGACGCTGGCGACTCCCACCACATAGACGATAAAGCCCCAGAAACGCGGCATACGTAACAGCTCGGCCGCGGTGCGCAGCGAAAAGGCCTGGCGATTGGCTCCCAGCGCCTCAATAACCTGGGCGCTGTTGCTGCTTTCCGGGCGCGACAGCCAGAGCAGAAGACCTAGCACCAGCGCAAAGCCGGAGGCGATCCAGAAGGTAATATTGGGGTCGATGCCGAACAGCACGCCGGTTATCGAGGCGCACAGCGCCCAGCCGACGCAGCCAGCGACCCGCACTTTGCCATATTCAAAGCGGTTTGCCCGGCTGACGCGCTCGATATAGGCTTCCACCGCCCCGGAGCCGCTGGAGAAAACAATCCCCAGGTAGATCCCGCCCACCAGCGAACCGGCGATAATATTCATCTGCAACAGCGGGGAGAAAACGAAAATAAAGAACGGCGCGAACAGAATTAACAGTACCGTGATGGTCCACAGCAGATGTTTGCGCAGGCCAAGCTTATCCGACATCAGACCAAATACCGGCTGAAAAATAATTGCGAACAGCGAGATGGAGGAGAAGACGATCCCGGTTTCCGTTTTGGTTAAATGGTTAACGTCCGCCAGCCACACCGGAAAAAAAGGAAAATAGGCCGACATAATGAAATAGTAAAAGAAAAAGAACAGCAGGAAATAGACAAAATTATGCCGTTCTCGCGGCGCCAGTTCAGAGAATTTCATCACCATGATCCCTTGTTATTCTGTTTGTAGGGTGGGGGCTGCCGCCCCCACGGATTAAAGGCAACGCAATGAGACCTCGTACTGCCAGCGCGTTTGGGTCAGGAGCCACTGCGGCAGCACGCTTGGGGTCCAGGAGTCATCGCCGCCCACTCCCATATGCAGGCCGTCGAGGGTGATCCACACCCCGTCTTCAGCCTGGATCTTGTGCCAGTGGTCGGTCTCCATTAGCTGACGGGTGCTCCATGGCTGAACGGAGAAGTGGAAATGACCGCTGACGTGCCAGCGTCCCCAATCCAGCGCCTGGGTATCACAGCGCAGGCCGTTTTCCGTCGGGAAGATGTAGGGCGTGCTCATCGCCGCCAGCGGCTGCTCCCAGCGGGCGAAGCAGGCGCTGCTCCGCCGGTCGGGGTAGTTCTCATGCGGTCCCAGCCCCAGCCAGCTCACCGGCGCCTGCTGATCCGCCACCTGGAAATGCAGTCCGACCCGCGGCAGCGGCGGCAGCGTTTCCGCGCGCTCGCCGTCCACCGTCAGCCGTACCGTTCCGTCCGCAGTAAAGCGCATGCGCCAGTGGCTGACAATCACCACCTCGTCGCCGCGCAGGTAGTGCCAGCGGCTGTCGACAAGGGTCTCATTCGCCAGGCGCTGGGCATCGCACTGCACGCAGCGCGCCTCAAGGTCGAACAGGCCGGCGCTTTTCCAGCGCTCCACCCAGGCGTTGGGATCGATGCGCTCCACTTCGCTGACCCCGATGTCATTGTCGAGCGGCGCGCGGATAAACTGATCCTGCAGGGGGGTCAGCAGCTGCTCCTGACCGGCAAGCGACCAGCCACTCAGCAAACCGGTCCGCCGATCGACGGTCCAGCACTGCGTGCCGGCGCGGATCTGCCAGGCCTCCTCGCTGACGACCAGATCCGGGGCGCCGGCAGGCACCGTGGGCGCCGGCAGCGCCAGCGGGGCGGGCAGGGGAAACTGCTGCCAGGCGACGCGATGGTCCGCCGGGGACCAGTCGGTCGCCCGGGGCTGGACCACCTCCAGCGTCAGCCACACCGCGCGGGCGCCTGGCGGTATAATCAGGTCATCAAGCAGCGTTATCTCGTCACTGCCCTCCGGGGGAAGCGCCAGCGTCAGGTTGCCGTGATACAGGGTTTCACCGGCCGCCTGCACCTGCCAGCGCAGCGCTTCGTTATCGCTCTGGCGGAACAGGTATTCGCTGGCGATGCGCACGCGCAGCGGCGAGGTCGACAGCAGGGCGAACTGGAAATACTGCTGGGCGTGCTTCGCCTCGATCAGCGACGGATGCGGCGTGCGATCGGGGAACACCAGGCCGTTCATACAGAACTGGCGATCGTTCGGCTTATCGCCAAAGTCGCCGCCGTAGGCCCAGCCGACGCTGCCGTCGTCAAAGGTTTTGCAGATCGCCTGGTCGGCCCAGTCCCAGATAAACCCGCCCTGCAGCCGCGGATACTCGCGGAAGGCCTGCCAGTAATCGGCGAAGTTGCCGAGACTGTTGCCCATCGCATGGGCGTACTCGCAGAGGATCAGCGGCCGCTGCTCGCCGGGCAGGCTGATCCATTTTTTGATCCCCCACTTCGGTACCGCCGGGATCGGCTGGTCGCGTTCGACGCGGGCGTACATCGGACAGATAATATCGGTAGCGGTGGTATCCGCGCCGCCGCCCTCGTACTGCACCGGACGGCTCGGGTCGTTGCGCTTCAGCCAGTGGTACAGCGCTTCATGGTTGCCGCCGCCGCCAGATTCGTTACCCAGCGACCAGATGATAATGCATGGATGGTTGCGGTTGCTCTGTACCATCCGGGTGACGCGGGCGCTGAAGGCTGGCAGCCACGCCGGATCGTCGGACAGCCGGTTCATCGGCACCATGCCGTGGGTTTCAATATTGGCTTCATCGACCACGTACAGACCGTAGCGGTTGCACAGCTCATACCAGCGCGGCGCGTTGGGGTAGTGTGAGCAGCGGACGGCGTTAAAGTTGTTCTGCTTCATCAACAGAATGTCCTGCACCATATCCGCCTCGCTGACCACCTGACCGCGCAAATGGTGGTGTTCATGGCGGTTAACGCCGCGGATCAGCAGCGGTTTGCCGTTAAGGCGCAGCAGACCGTCGGCGATCTCGATGCGGCGAAAACCGATATCCCACGCCTCGGCCTCCAGCAGTTCGTCGCCACGCCACAGGGTGACCACGGCGCGATAACAGTTCGGGGTTTCCGCGCTCCAGTGCGCCGGCGCCGCTACCGCCAGGGAGAAATCGACCCGTTCGGCATAGTGGCCGCGCTCATCCACCGCCGGGGTGCCTAACGGCTGACGATGGGCGGCGACAGGCTGCTCGCCGCGCCACAGGCTAACCCCGACGCAGAGCCCGGCAAGCGCCGCCTCTGTCGCTTCGACGGTCGCCTGAACCTGCAGAGCGCCGTCGCGGCAGAGGGCGTCAAGGGTCGGCGTCAGCTGCACGTCGCATAGCCGCTGGTGCGGCTTATTCAGCAGCCACACCGAGCGAAAAATACCGCTCATTCGCCACATATCCTGGTCTTCCAGCCAGCTGCCGGCGCTCCAGCGCATGACCATCACGCACAGGCGGTTGTCGCCCGGGCGCAGGAAGGGGCTGAGATCGAACGCCGCCGGCAGGCGGCTGTCCTGGGAGTAACCGACCCAGGCGCCGTTGCACCACAGATGAAACGCTGAGTTGACGCCGTCGAAAATAATCTGCGTCTGTCCGTCCGTGCGCCAGGCGTCATCGATCGCAACGTGCAGGGAGTAACAGCCGGTTGGGTTATCCTCCGGCACCCGCGGCGGGATGGTGTCGATGGGGTAGCGGACGTTGGTGTAGATCGGCGCGTCATAGCCCTCCATCTGCCAGTTGGAGGGCACGGGCGTCCCGCGGCTGCCTGGCAGGTCTTGCGTCAGCCACTGTGCATCGACGGCAAACGGGCTGCGGGCGTAAGCAAATTGCCATTCGCCGTCCAGCTGACGACGTCGAGGCGAAGGGCGATTATCGCGGGCGGCAAGCTCATCGCGCCAGCTGGCGAACGCGGGATGCGCTGGCAGGCGGTTGAGATGGGTAATGGTCTGGTTCTGCCAGTCTTCGCGGGCGAGGACGGCGTGGAAGTCAGGCGCGTGGCGGCGACTGGTATCGCTTATTGGCATAGTAATCCCCGGTAAGTCAGAAAATGTCGATCGCTAAACAGGATAAAGAACGTTATCGGATAATTTGTTTTGTCCAGCAACGACGGCGGAAATGAAATTAACAGACGATCACGAAAGCGAGGGTAAAGCGCTGTTTTTTGTCGCGCGTTAAACATAAAATGTTAGCGCACGACATTGTTATTGCTGAGGAGAAAAAATGCCGCGTCGTACCGCTACCCTGGAGGATGTCGCTCGCGCGGCCGGGGTTTCCCAACAGACCGTCTCCCGGGTCCTGAACCGTCCTGAAGTGGTGTCAGCCCGCACCCGCGAGCAGGTAATCCGCGCGATGCAGGCGCTGCACTACGTACCTAACCGCTCGGCGCAGCTGCTCGCCGGCAAAGCAGCGCCCTCCATTGGGCTTATCACTGCCTCGCTGACCTTGCATGCTCCCTCGCAGATCGCCGCCGCGGTAAAGAGCCATGCCAGCCTGCACCAGCTGGAGGTGGCAATAGCGATGCCGGCGCAGGCCGACTTCGCCGCGCTGCAGGCCCGGCTGGACGAACTGCGCGCCCAGCATATTCGCGGAGTGATCGTTAGTCTGCCGCTGGAAAGCGCTACCGCCGAGCGACTGGTTAAAGAGAACCCGGATATGGCCTGCCTGTTTCTGGACGTCTCCCCGGAGGCCGATGTCTGCTGCGTGCGCTTCGATCATCGCGACGGCTGTGGGGCGTGCGTGCGCCATCTGTGGGAGCTGGGGCATCGCGAATTTGGCCTGCTGGCAGGGCCGGAAAGTTCGGTTTCCGCCCGTCTGCGTCTCGCCAGCTGGCGCGAGGCGCTGCACAGTCTGAATATCGCCCGTTCAACCACGGTGTTCGGAGACTGGAGCGCCGCCAGCGGCTGGCAGAAAACCTTTGAACTGCTGCACCTGCAGCCGCGGATCAGCGCCATTGTGGTGGCGAACGATCAGATGGCGCTCGGGGTACTCAGCGCGCTGGCCCAGCTCAATCGCAGCGGCAGCCAGGCGGTATCGGTGACCGGCTATGACGACACCGCCGACAGTCTCTACTTTCAGCCGCCGCTCACCACGGTGGCGCAGGACTTCGATCTGCTGGGCAAGCGGGCCGTGGAGCGGCTGATTGCTCTGATGGCGGCCCCGCAGCTGCGGATCCGCGAGCTGCTGCCGACCCGGCTCATCGTGCGCCAGTCGGCGTGGCCGCTCGCCGCCGCGGAGGACCGGCAGCAGACCCTGGCGCAGCTGAAAGCGTTGGTGGAGAAGCTCTAGCCGCAGGCCGTTGAGGATTTATTGAGGTTGACCATGCTAACCTCGAGATCAAACGTAGAGAGGTCAGGATCCTCTGCCTGCGAAAAATGCAAAATACAATCTATCCATGCAAGCATTGATTTACCGCCAGTCACATGGCGGTTTTTTTTTGCCTTCCTCCGTTTCCCGCTTTGTTCCGTTCGTTTTTTCGCCTGGCATCCCCTGCGGCGGCATGCTACATCTGTCTTTCGGGATAGATGCCGAACACAACGGGAGTCAAGGTCATGATGGTGATTGAGGGGAAAGAGGCGATTGGGCGGGTAGACTGGCGGCGGGTGAGGACCATCGTCGCCGAGGCCGGGCTGAATGAACGTGATGTTCAGCAGCTGGAGCAGGCGTTTCTCCATAGCACCTTCTGCTGGTTTGGCTATGAGCACGGTCAGCTGATTGCCGTGGCGCGGGCCATCAGCGACTGCACCTGGAGCAGCTATTTGTCGGATGTGGCGATCGTCCCCGACCGCCAGGGGCAGGGTTACGGACAACAGCTAATGCTGGCCATCCGGGAGCAGCTGCTGCCCTTCGGCAAAATCTTTATCTATGCGGTGGCCGATAAAATCCCATTCTATCAGCGCTTTGGTTTTGCCATGCTGACCACCGGGATGGTCTGCGCCAGCGAGGAGGCCATGCGCAACATGCAGGAGCAGGGCTATATCCGCCAGCCCTGAGCGCGGATACCGGGCAACGCCTGGCTTAAGCGGTTAAACCAGGCGCAGGCACCGTCAGAGGGGCCGTTCAAGCACAAACAGATACGCTTCCCGCGACCAGAACAGGGCGGTACGGCGTCGCTCCACCGACATGGTTTTTACCTCCCAGCCTTCGCGGGTATAGCTACTGAGAAACTGGCTCATTTTGTCAGGGTCGGCTTTGGCTTCGCCAAAAAACAGGCTGCCCAGCAGGCCCTCTTTATAGATCACTACCCGACACTCTTTCTTCATCATCGACCATCCTGGCGACCGGTTTACTGTGGCCGTCTATTGTCCGTGGCTGGGACGATTTTGCAATCGGAGAAGTTGCAAACTGTTTACGGTACTGCAGTGGGCTTAGCGCGAAGCGCTGGCGAAAATGGTGGCGCAGGGTGCCAGCGCTGGCAAAGCCGCAGCGCTCAGCGATCTGGTCGATGCCCATCGTGCTCTCCGTCAGGTGCTGACGGGCGCGCAGCAGACGCTCCTCCAGCAGCCAGCGGGCGGGGGTTTTACCAGTGGCCTCTTCAAAGCGGCGCAAAAAGGTGCGCGTCCCCATGCCGGCGCGCTGTGCGAGGGAGGCGACGGTGTGGCTGGCGGCGAGATGCTGGTGCAGATAATCAAACAGCTGGCCAAGGCGCAGACTCTCCCGGCTGCGGGCCACCGGACGCAGGACCTGCTGCGCCTGACCGCCGTCGCGATGGGGAGAGACCACCAGGCGGCGGGCGACCACATTCGCTGCCTCGCTGCCGAAATCCTCGCGCACCAGATGCAGACAGAGGTCGATCCCCGCCGCGCTGCCGGCGGAGGTCATCAGCAAATCATCACCCACGTACAGGACATCCTCCACCACCTGGATCTGCGGAAAACGGGACTGCAGCGCGGCGGTGTAGCGCCAGTGGGTTGTCGCCTGGCGGCCATTGAGCAACCCGGCGGCGGCGAGAACGAACACCCCGGAACAGATGGAAATAATCCGGCACCCGCGGGCGTGAGCGGCGGCCAGGGCGGCGCACAGCGCCTCGGGGACCGGGGCATCGATGCCGCGCCAGCCGGGGACCACGATGGTCTGCGCCTGGGCGAGAAGCTCAGGGCCGCCGTCGGTCATCAACCGGACTCCGCCGGTGGCTCTCAGAGGCCCTTCATCGACGGCGGCGACGGCGAACTGGTACCAGCGCTCGCCCATTTCCGGGCGCGGCAGGCCGAAGATCTCCACGGCCACGCCAAACTCAAAGGTGCACAGGCCATCGTAGGCGAGGGCCACCACGCGGTGAGGTGACAGTGTCACCGAAGGAGTTGTCAGGATGTTAGCGTTTTCTGTCATGGTTGCCGGCAGATAAGGGTGATGGGCGTCAGTAAAGTAGTGTTATCACAGACAAGGAGAAGACGCCATGAGTGTAGTAACCCAATTTACCCCCGCCACCTCCGCCGAGGCTATCCGCTGGTTCCGCCATAAGCTGCATCTCGAGACCGACTGCGCCGATGTGCACAGCGCCCAGCGTGCCGGCGAGGTCGACTTTGTCCTGCTGCACGTGGTCGGCAGCGAGGAGGCCTTCGCGAGGCGCCACCTGCCCGGCGCGCTGCATCTCCCGCACAGCCAGATCAGCGCCGAGAGAATGGCGGCCTGGCCGGGAGAGACCCTGTTTGTGGTCTATTGCGCCGGGCCGCACTGCAACGGTGCCGACGTTGCCGCGCTAAAGCTGGCCGAACTGGGGCGGCCGGTGAAAATGATGCTCGGCGGGATCACCGGCTGGGAAGATGAGGGCTATGCGTTTGTCGCCGGTAAATGAATATTTTTCATGTCCCATGAAATATTCTCGTTTGCGGCCCGCCGGCCTGCATGCCAGTATCTGGACATATAGCCATCCAGAAGTCTAAAAATTCAAATAATGAACTATCACGGTGGGCAACTAACGCGCCCACCGCTAAGGAGACAGCATGCAACGTCAACAGGCCCCGTTCCGCGCAGACATCGTCGGCAGTTTTTTGCGCCCGGACAGCATCAAACAGGCGCGTCAGCAGCTGGCTGAGGGGCTCATCGACGCCGGTCAGCTGCGCGACATTGAGAATAACGCTATCCGTCACCTGGTCCAGCAGCAGTGCGACTGCGGCCTGCACGTGGTTACCGACGGCGAGTTTCGTCGCGCATGGTGGCATTTTGATTTCTTCGACGGCCTGCAAGGCGTTGAGCGTTACGATGCCGAGCAGGGGATCCAGTTCAACGGCGTGCAGACCAAAGCGCACGGCGTGCGCGTTACCGGCAAGCTGGCGTTTGGCGACCACCCAATGCTGGAGGATTTCCGCTATCTGAAAAGCATCAGCGGCGACGCGCAGCCTAAGATGACCATTCCCAGCCCGAGCGTGCTCCACTTCCGCGGCGGTCGGAAAGATATTGATGCCACCGTTTACCCGGATCTCAGCGACTACTTCGACGACCTGGCCACCACCTGGCGCGACGCGATCCGTGCGTTTTATGACGCCGGCTGCCGCTATCTGCAGCTGGACGATACCGTCTGGGCCTATCTCTGTTCCGATGCCCAGCGTCAGCAGGTGCGCGAGCGCGGCGACGATCCGGATGCGCTGGCGCGCATTTATGCCCGGGTGCTGAACCAGGCGCTGGAGGGCAAGCCGGCCGATCTGACGGTGGGCCTGCACGTCTGCCGGGGCAACTTCCGCTCAACCTGGATCTCGGAGGGCGGTTACGAGCCGGTGGCTGAGGTGCTGTTTGGCGGCGTCAATGTCGATGCCTTCTTCCTCGAGTATGACAACGACCGCTCCGGAGATTTCGCGCCGCTGCGCTTTATTCGTCCCGGCCATCAGCAGGTGGTCCTCGGGCTTATCACCACCAAAAACGGCGAGCTGGAGAACCCGCAGGGGGTAAAAGCGCGCCTCGCTGAGGCGGCGCAATATGTTCCGCTCGAGCAGATCTGCCTGAGTCCGCAGTGCGGTTTCGCCTCCACGGAAGAGGGTAACGCCCTCAGCGAAGACCAGCAGTGGCAAAAAGTCCGTCTGGTGACCGCCATCGCCGCCGACGTCTGGTAATTGCTTTCTTAGCGCAGCGTTGCACCGTGATGAGGCAACGCTGCCATCTCCTTCGCCTCCGCCGTCCGCCTGCGCCGCATCCCACTGTTCTCACAACCTGGCACCGTTTTTGCCTTATCACCTCTGGTTAGCTGTTAATTCTTTATTTTTGCGCTACTCAGGAGTGAATCATGCAACGAAGAACGTTATTAAAAGCTTTTGCACTCTCCGCCTCTGTTATGGCTATGGGTCTCTCCTTCCAGGCCTATGCCGCCGACACTATTAAAGTCGGGATCATGCATTCGCTCTCCGGGACGATGGCGATTTCCGAAACGCCGCTGAAGGACGTCGCCCTGATGGCCATCGACGACATCAACGCCAAAGGCGGGGTGTTGGGCAAGAAGCTGGAGCCGGTGGTGGTCGACCCGGCCTCCAACTGGCCGCTGTTCGCCGAGAAGGCACGCCAGCTGCTGGCCCAGGACAAGGTGGCGGTGGTGTTTGGCTGCTGGACCTCGGTCTCGCGTAAATCGGTCCTGCCGGTGTTTGAGGAGCTGAACGGCCTGCTGTTCTACCCGGTACAGTACGAAGGGGAAGAGATGTCCCCCAACGTCTTCTATACTGGCGCGGCGCCTAACCAGCAGGCCATCCCGGCGGTGGAATACCTGCTGAGCGAGGACGGCGGCGGCGCCAAACGCTTCTTCCTGCTGGGAACCGACTACGTTTATCCGCGCACCACCAACAAGATCCTTCGCGCCTTCCTGCATGCCAAAGGGATCCAGGACAAAGATATCGAAGAAGTGTACACCCCGTTCGGCTATAGCGATTACCAGACCATCGTCGCCAATATCAAAAAATTCTCCGCCGGCGGCAAAACGGCGGTGGTCTCTACCATCAACGGCGATTCCAACGTGCCGTTCTACAAAGAGCTGGCTAACCAGGGGCTGAAAGCGACCGATGTGCCGGTGGTGGCCTTCTCGGTGGGGGAAGAGGAGCTGCGCGGCATCGATACCAAACCGCTGGTCGGCAACCTCGCGGCATGGAACTACTTTGAGTCGGTCGATAACCCGACCAACAAAGCCTTTGTCGCCGATTATCGCGCTTACGCCAAAGCGCACAAGCTGCCGAATGCCGATACGGTGGTGACCAACGATCCGATGGAGGCGACCTGGGTGGGTCTGCATATGTGGGCGCAGGCGGTGACCAAAGCCGGCACCACCGACGTGGACAAAGTGCGCGACGCTATGGCCGGACAAACCTTCAAAGCGCCGTCCGGTTTCACCCTGACGATGGATGCCACCAACCACCATCTGCATAAGCCGGTGATGATCGGTGAAATTGAAGGCAACGGCCAGTTCAACGTGGTCTGGCAGACCGATGAGCCCGTCCGCGCGCAGCCGTGGAGCCCGTGGATCCCCGGTAATGATAAGAAACCTGACCATCCGGTGAAAACCGTCAGCCAGTAAGCGCCAGGGCCGACGGAGCGGGAACGTCGCGTCCGTCGGCCGCTGACCAGAGGAGAACGACATGAACGCATTGCGTCTCATGAGTGTGTTGACGCTACTGCTGATCCTGCTGCCATGGCGGGCACAGGCCGCGGAGGCGGACGACTTCGTTGCCGCCAGCCGCAGCCAGCAGGCGCAGCTGTTGACCCAGTGGGCGGCAGCGCCGCAGGCGGATCGTCTGCCGCTGCTGCGGGCGTTGACCACCGAGAGCCTGGTGATGGACGACGGAAAACATGCTTTCCGCACCCGACAGGGCGGATTACAGCCATTGGGTGCCGTCGCCGCGCCCCAGGGCGAAACCCGACCGGTGCGTCTGACCAACCGCCTGCGCAATCTGGCTGCCGGCGCGCTGGCCAGCCACCTTATTTTAAGTGACAACGTCACGGAGAGAACTTCCGCCGCACGAACGCTACAGCGGGAAGCGACCCCGGCCATGGCCGCGCTGCTGCAGCAGCGGCTGAAGGCGGAAAGCGATGATAATGTGCGGGGCCTGCTGGAGGTGGCGCTGGCCCGGCTGCAGCTCACTCAGCCTGAGGCCAGCGCGCGGCTGGCCGCCGTGACGCTGCTCGGCCATTCCGCGGACCCGGAAACCCAGGCGCTCCTGATCCCCTTTACCGATGCCCAGCATGAGCCGGATGCGGCGGTGCGCGAGGCGGCCAGCGACAGCCTGCAAAAGATCAAACATCGTCTGCTGCTCGGCGATCTGCTGGGCCAGGCCTTTATGGGGCTATCGTTGGGCTCGGTGCTGCTGCTGGCCGCGCTGGGGCTGGCGATCACCTACGGCCTGCTGGGGGTGATTAACATGGCCCACGGCGAGATGCTGATGATTGGCGCCTACAGCTGCTGGCTGGTTCAGCAGGCGCTGGCGCAGCTCGCGCCGCAGTGGCTGGCCTTTTATCCGCTGGTCGCGCTGCCGGTGGCGTTTCTGGTGACCGCCGGGATCGGCATGGCGCTGGAGCGCACCATTATTCGTCATCTGTATGGTCGGCCGCTGGAGACGCTGCTCGCCACCTGGGGGATCAGCCTGATGCTTATCCAGCTGGTGCGGATGCTGTTTGGCGCACAGAACGTCGAGGTGGCGAACCCCGCCTGGCTCTCCGGCGGCGTGCAGGTCCTGCCGAACCTGATCCTGCCGTGGAACCGGCTGGCGGTGCTGGCGTTCGTCCTGCTGGTGCTGTGCTTTACCTGGCTCATCCTGAACCGCACCCGTCTGGGGATGAACGTCCGCGCCGTGACGCAGAACCGGGCGATGGCCGCCTGCTGCGGCGTGCCTACCGGGCGGGTGGATATGCTGGCCTTTGGCCTCGGCTCCGGTATTGCCGGGCTGGGCGGCGTGGCGCTGTCGCAGCTCGGCAATGTCGGGCCTGAACTGGGTCAGGGATACATCATCGACTCGTTTCTGGTGGTGGTCCTGGGCGGCGTCGGCCAGCTGGCCGGCAGCGTGGCGGCGGCCTTTGGGCTGGGCATTTTCAACAAAATTCTCGAACCGCAAATGGGCGCTGTGCTGGGCAAGATCCTGATCCTGGTGATGATTATTCTGTTTATTCAGAAACGCCCGCAGGGTCTGTTCGCGCTGAAAGGGAGGGTGATTGACTGATGAGCCAACCTGTTACCTTAACGCTGGCGCAGCGCGCGCCGCGGCCTCTGCGCTGGCTGGGGATCCTGCTGGTGCTGGGGCTACTGAGCATGCCATTTCTCGCGCTGCTGCCGGCCTCCCATCCGCTGGCGGTACCGAGCTGGCTGCTGACCCTGAGCGGTAAAATCCTCTGCTACGCCATTGTGGCGGTGGCGCTGGATCTGGTCTGGGGCTACGCGGGTATGCTGTCGCTGGGGCACGGGATTTTCTTTGCCCTCGGCGGGTACGCTATGGGCATGTACCTGATGCGCCAGGCGGCGGGCGACGGTCTGCCGGCGTTTATGTCTTTTCTCTCCTGGAGCGAACTGCCCTGGTTCTGGTGGGGCACGCAGCATTTCGCCTGGGCGATGGCGCTGGTGGTGCTGGTTCCCGGTCTGCTGGCCCTGGTTTTCGGCTGGTTTGCCTTTCGCTCGAAGATCAAAGGGGTCTATTTCTCGATCATGACCCAGGCCCTGACCTATGCCGGTATGCTGCTGTTCTTTCGCAACGAGACCGGGTTTGGCGGCAACAACGGTTTCACCGGTTTTACCACGCTGCTGGGTTTTCCGGTCACCGCCACCGGCACCCGCGCCACCCTGTTTATGGCCACGGTTTTGCTGCTGTTGCTGACCCTGTGGCTGGGCTCGGCGCTGGCGCAGAGTAAGTTTGGTCGGATCCTCACCGCGGTGCGGGATGCCGAGAACCGCCTGATGTTCTGCGGGTACGACCCGCGCGGCTTCAAGCTGCTGGTGTGGACGCTGTCGGCGGTACTCTGCGGCCTGGCGGGGGCGTTATATGTCCCGCAGGTGGGGATCATCAACCCCAGCGAAATGTCGCCGACCAACTCCATCGAGGCCGCCATCTGGGTGGCGCTCGGCGGGCGCGGCACACTGATTGGCCCGGTGCTTGGCGCCGGGCTGGTCAACGGCGCGAAGAGCATTTTCACCGTGGCGATGCCGGAGTACTGGCAGCTGTTTCTCGGCCTCATCTTTATCATCGTAACCCTGTTTTTACCCCGCGGGGTGATGGGCCTGCTGCGTCGAGGAGACCGCTAATGCAACCGGATGAAGGACTGTTTACCCGCCAGCTGCCCGGCGATCGCTTTCGTGCGCAAACCGACCCGGTACTGCAGCTGGAGAACATTAACGTCAGCTTTGATGGTTTCCGGGCGCTGACGGACCTGTCGCTGGCGATTGGCGTCGGCGAGCTGCGCTGTGTGATCGGCCCCAACGGCGCGGGCAAGACCACCCTGATGGATGTGATCACCGGCAAAACCCGGCCGCAGAGCGGCAAAGCGATCTATGACCAGTCGGTGGATCTGACCACCCTCGAACCGGTGGCCATCGCCCGCCAGGGCATCGGGCGCAAGTTTCAGAAGCCGACGGTCTTCGAAGCGCTGACGGTGGCGGAAAATCTCGCCCTGGCGATGAAGGGAGATAAATCGGTGTGGGCCAGCCTGCGCGCCCGGCTGAGCAGCGAACAGGACGATCGGCTGAATGAGGTGCTGCGCCTGCTGCGTCTTGACGGCGAACGCTACCGCCAGGCGGGGCTGCTTTCCCATGGCCAGAAACAGTTCCTTGAGATCGGCATGCTGCTGGTGCAGGAGCCGCATCTGCTGCTGCTTGATGAGCCAGCGGCCGGCATGACCGATGCGGAAACCGAATATACAGCGGAGCTGTTTCGCACGCTGGCCGGACAGCACTCCCTGATGGTGGTGGAGCACGACATGGGATTTGTCGAGACCATCGCCGACCGGGTGACGGTCCTGCATCAGGGCCAGGTGCTGGCGGAGGGATCGCTGCGGGAGGTGCAGGCCAATGAACAGGTCATTGAAGTTTATCTGGGACGTTAAGGAGCGCCAATGTTACAGGTGAGTCAGCTACATCAATACTACGGCGGCAGCCATATTTTGCGTGGGGTGGATTTTTCCGCCCGCCAGGGCGAAGTCACCTGCCTGCTGGGGCGCAACGGCGTCGGCAAGACCACCCTGCTGAAATGTCTGATGGGGCTGATCCCGGCGCGCAGCGGCGAAGTGCGCTGGCAGGATCAGAACATCACCCACCGTAAACCGCACCAGCGGGTGCAGGCCGGGGTGGCCTACGTCCCTCAGGGACGCGAGATTTTTCCGCGCCTGACGGTGGAGGAAAACCTGCTGATGGGGCTATCGCGCTTTCCCGCCCGCGAGGCGCAGCAGGTGCCGGAGGAGATTTACCAGCTTTTCCCGGTGCTCAAGACCATGAAGCAGCGGCGGGGCGGTGACTTATCCGGCGGCCAGCAGCAGCAGCTGGCGATCGGCCGGGCGCTGGCCAGCCGTCCGCAGCTGCTGATCCTCGATGAGCCCACCGAAGGGATCCAGCCCTCGGTCATCAAAGAGATTGGCGAGGTGATCCGTCAGCTGGCGAGCCGCGGGGATATGGCCATCCTGCTGGTGGAACAATTCTATGACTTTGCCGCCGGGCTGGCGGACCACTACCTGGTGATGTCGCGCGGCGCCATCGTCCAGCAGGGCAAGGGCGGAGATATGGAAACCGACGGCGTACGCGCCCTGGTGACTATCTGAACGGACCGGCGGCGTTCGCGCCGCCGGTTTCCTTGCTATTTACGCAGCAGCCGCTGCAGGCGCGCCTGGCGCCAGTTTTTGATCCATTCGCCGAACACGAACAGGCGTAATCCTCTCACCGCCAGCAGAGCGCCCCAGATCAGGGCGACCCAGCCGGACCAGGTGTACTGCGGGTTAGTGTACCGGTTGAGCAGCGCCAGCAGCACGCAGACCACCAGCGCCACCGACAGCGAACGAAAAAAGCGGCTCTCCTGCTGCACCCGCGCTTTCGCTTCCTCTATACGCAGATCCAGCGAGGCTTCCGGGCCCGGAGCGCCCTCCCGCGAGGCTTCGCCGCCGATCTCGGCCACCGTCACCTCAAAGACCGCGGCGAGGGCGCTGAGGGTCTCCAGTCCCGGGCGTTCGCCATTCTCAATGCGCTGGATCGTGCGGACGCTGAGACCCGCCATTTCGGCCAGCTGTTCCTGGGACCAGGCGCGCTGCAGCCGTAATTGTTTGACCTGATTGTTGCTGTTCATATTTGTATGCTCCATAACGTTCTGCGGATGTAAACCTGTGATGGAGTATGGAAAAGCGGGCCGCCAGCCACCACGACAGCGACCCGACAACGGCCCGACAGCAACCTGACAGCCGCATGCCATCTGGCGTCAGGCGTTGGCCAGCGGAGAATCCGGCTGCCAGGGGCGGGCATTGATCCCGCGGAAAATCATCAGCCAGGCGGCGACAATGGCCCCGATAAGAATGACAAAAAGCGACCAGTGCGGCAGATGGGTGAGGATCAACCCCGTCAGCATCGGGTTGAATGCCGCGCCCAGCCATCCCAGCGACTGAGCGGAGAAGTAGCTGGCCTTCATCCCCGGCGGGGCGATATGGTCAATCAGCATATACTCGCCGGGGGCATAAATCACCTCGCCAAGGGTGAAGACTGCCGCCGAGATCCCCCATGCCCACAGGCTGGCGCCGGAGAACATAAAGCCCACGAGGCCGATCACAAAGCAGACGGTGCCGAAGGTCATCAGCGGGCGGATATTTCTGGCGCTCAGTCGCCGGCCAACCGCATACTGCAGAGCGACGACCACCGCGGCGTTAACCGGCAGCACCACGGCCACCACTTTTTCGGCGAAGTCGCTGCTGGCGACCACCAGTACGTACTGCGAGATACAGGAGGCGAAAGCGCCGCCGACGAAGGAGGCCAGCAGCCCTGAACAGGTAAACCACAGCAGCGCGCGGTCGCGCAGCAGCACCGAAGGCGTCCAGACGGCAGCCCCTGGCTGGGCGGCGGCGGCGCCATCTCGCTGCAGAAACAGCTGAATAAACACTAACGGGAAGGCGGCGCAGGCTGCCGCCAGCCAGAATGGCAGATTAATGCTGTGCATCACCAGCAGCGTGCCGATGGGCGGTCCGACGGTCCAGCCGATGTTGAGGATGGTGTAGTTCAGCGAGAAGATGCGCGCTTTTTTCTCCGCCGTCAGCCGGTCGGCGAACCAGGCTTTCAGCACGGTGGAAAAGACCGAGTAGGCGCAGTTGATCAGCGCAAAGAAGATCACCACCAGGATAGCGTTATTGACCAGCGGTATCGCGCTGAAACCAAGGATAAACACCAGCACTGACCACACCATATAGCGCTTTTTGTCGAACTTGTCCGCGAGGATGCCAAAGCCCATGCTAAACAGCACGCCGACCACGAGGGCCAGCGACAGGGCGTAGCCAATCACATCCACCTCCAGCTGATAGCGTCGGGTGAGGTAGATGGTCATAAACGGCAGTGTGGCCCCGCGGCCGATAGTCAACAGTAGCGACGATGCCAGCAGCGCGATGGTGGAGCGCCGGAGTGTGGTGATCATGATTTCCTTGCCTGTCATGTTGTTATAATTTTATGTCTTCGATCACAAATAACACGGCCATCACGCCTTGTACAGGTCGCCCCGGTGGCGATAGGCACTTCCGAACCTGCCAAAAATAATGATCTATCCTGGCGACCGCTTTTTCGCTAGTTTGATTTTGTTCACAAAAATTCTAATAACGACAGAGGCAGGGTATGACGAGGAAAGATGGACTGCTGGCGCTGCTGGTAGTGGTGGTGTGGGGGCTTAACTTCGTGGTGATTAAGCTGGGATTGCACAATATGCCGCCGCTGATGCTGGCGGGCCTGCGCTTTATGCTGGTCGCCTTCCCGGCGCTGCTGTTTGTCGCCCGGCCGGCCATTCCGCTGCGCCTGCTGCTGGGCTATGGCCTGACCATTAGCTTTGGCCAGTTTGCCTTTTTGTTCTGCGCTATCGGCCTGGGCATGCCGGCGGGGCTGGCGTCGCTGGTGCTGCAGGCGCAAGCCTTTTTTACCATCATTCTCGGCGCCTTCGTCTTTGGCGAACGCTTACAGGGCAAGCAGCTGGCGGGGATCGCGCTGGCGATCTTCGGCGTGCTGGTGCTGGTGGAGGGGAGCCTCGGCGGGGAGCATGTCCCGCTGGTGGGCTTTATGCTGACCCTGGCGGCGGCGCTCAGCTGGGCCTGCGGCAATATTTTCAACAAAAAAATCATGTCCCAGGCGACCCGCCCGCCGATCATGTCGCTGGTGGTGTGGAGCGCATTGATCCCGGTGCTGCCGTTTATGTTTGCCTCCTGGCTGATCGATGGCCCGCAGCTCATGCTGGCGAGTCTACGCCAGATCGATATGCTGACGGTTCTCTCGCTGCTTTACCTGGCGTTTATCGCCACCATCGTCGGCTATGGTATCTGGGGCTCGCTGCTGGGGCGCTATGAAACCTGGCGGGTGGCGCCGCTGTCGCTGCTGGTGCCGGTAGTGGGGATGGCCAGCGCCGCGCTGCTGCTGGGGGAGACGCTGAGCGGACTGCAGCTCGCCGGGGCGGCGCTGATCATGGCCGGGCTCTATATCAACGTTTTCGGTCTGCGTCTGGTGTGGCCGGGCATGGCGCGCGGGTAAAAAAAAGCCCCGGAGACGGGGCTATACACAAGTATGCGTGTAATGGCATCACAGGTCGTGCTGCTGGTAGTACGGTACGCCTAGTTCGTCAGATTTATCATTGCCGGCCGCCATATGATTGAAATCAAACGGCGAGTCGTTATGGTCCGAAGGGAGAATCATTGTGTCACGCTGGTTTTGCCGCACCGGCGTGGTGGTTTGCTCCGCAAAGCTGAAGCTGGATGCCAGCGACAGAAGGACGATAGCTGCGGCAGCGAATAGTTTCATGATTTCCTCAATACGTCTTTGATATTACAGGCGATAAACATCAGTTATTTAGCGGATGCAGATAGCGGGATTCGCCAGGTACATTCGTTATGCGATATTTGTGGGGCGGAACATCAAAATAGTTTTTAAATGTTCGCGTCAAGGTCTGCTGCGATTCGAAACCGTAGCGTTCCGCCAGGTACAGGATTGGCTCATTGCTCTGCTTGAGCTTTTGCGCAATCTCCGTCAGCTTACGGCTGCGGATGTACTGGCCGAGGGAATGGCCAGTCTCTTTCTTAAACATACGTTGCAGGTGCCACTTGGAGTAACCTGAGCGCTCAGACACTTTTTCCAGCGACAGGGGCGATTCCAGGTTATCCTCGATCCACGACAAAATACTATGGATAGTGATGGCGTCATTATTACGTCTGGACATCATCTTACCTCTTCTTATTTTTACGGCAGGACCTTCTTGAGGAGTTGCTCAAGCATGGCGACTTCGTCCGCCGACAGATTTTTTGTTAACTCCTGGTGTAACTTCTGACCCACAACCTGATGACACTGCTCGCAAAGGGCTGCGCCGTCTGGCGTCAACTGCACCAGCACACCGCGCTTGTCAGCGGGGTTGGGTAACCGTTCAATCCAGCCTTTACACGCCAGGCGGTCGAGCATACGCGTCATCGCGCCCGGGTCGACTGAAAGCACGGTTTTCAGCTCAACGGGGGTAATACATACCTCGCAACGAATGGAACAGAGCACCCGAAACTGGGTCGCGGTAATATCCATGGGTGAGAGGTAGTCGTTGAGCAGGCGATCTTTTTTCTGGTTAACCATCTGGATCAAGCGGCCCAGCGGGATCATTTCGTTGAACAGGTCGCTGGTACTTTTCATGATGGTTGCCCAGGCAATTATTTAGTTGCGATTGATACTATTGCCCAGGCAATCATAAGTCAACATTATGAATTAGCCGATGCCACGATTTGCTAAAACAAAAAAATTCGACGCGTGTCACTGTTTGTGAATTTTCTAACGCTTGTTAATTTTTGGCGAAAGTGATTTATCAGCTGGCTGGCGTTGAAATTGTTGAAGCCGGTATACTCACGGACTGAAACCATCTTTAAAAAATGAATATTTACGGGACTTTATTTAACTATGTTCGATTTGTTTAAAGCGATAGGGCTCGGCCTGGCGGTGCTTTTACCGCTGGCGAATCCGCTGACTACCGTGGCGCTGTTCCTCGGCCTGGCGGGCAATATGAACAACGCCGAGCGTAACAAGCAGGCGTTGATGGCCTCGGTGTATGTCTTCGCCATCCTGATGGTGTCATGGTATGCCGGCCAGGTGGTGATGAATACATTCGGCATATCAATACCTGGGCTGCGAATCGCCGGGGGGTTGATTGTGGCCTTTATCGGTTTCCGTATGCTGTTCCCCCAGCAAAAAGCCCACGATTCGATGGAAGCGAAGATCAAATCGGAAGAACTACAGGATGAGCCGACCGCCAATATCGCCTTTGTGCCGCTGGCGATGCCAAGCACCGCCGGTCCGGGCACCATCGCGATGATCATTAGTTCCGCCTCGACCGTTAAACACGGGGTGGACTTCCCGGAGTGGGTGGTGCTGGCGGCGCCGCCGATTATCTTTGCCCTGTTGGCGATCATTCTCTGGGGTTGCCTGCGCAGTTCGGGGGCGATTATGCGTCTGGTAGGCAAAGGCGGCATTGAGGCCATCTCACGACTGATGGGCTTCCTGCTGGTCTGCATGGGCGTGCAATTTATTATTAATGGCGTGCTGGAGATCATTTCGACCTGGCATCCCTGACCGCGGTGATGCGCAGAGAGACAACAGCCCGCCGGAGCGATACCGGCGGGCTTTTTTTGCGGCTAAATTAAGAGTGGTGCGGCTGGTGTTCTTCCAGCGATACCGGCCAGCGACGGAAGATCAGCAGGGCCCAGATCAGGCCTGCCAGCGCCGGGATAGCGCCGATATAGCCGATGGAGGCCATAGAGAGATGCAGACTCACCTGGCTGCCCACCAGCGCGCCGGCGCCAATGCCGATATTAAAGATGCCCGAGAACAGCGACATGGCGACGTCGGTGGCGTCCGGGGCGGAGGCCAGCACTTTCACCTGCATGCCGAGACCGATAATCATAATCGCCACCCCCCAGAAGATGCTGAGCAGCATCAGGTGGTGCGGGTTATGCGAGGCAGGCAGAAGCAGCAGCAGACAGGCCAGCAGCAGGCCGATGGCGAAGCTTATCAGCCCCGAAGCGTGCTGGTTACCGAGCTTGCCGAACAGAATGCTGCCGATAATCCCGGCCCCGCCGAGGATCAGCAGCAGCACGGTGGCAAAATTGCCGCTCAGACCCGCCACCGTCTGGACGAAGGGTTCGATATAGCTGTAGGCGGTATAATGGGCGGTCACCACCACTACGGTCAGAATGTATACGCTGACCAGCGCCGGGCGACGGAACAGCACCGGCAGGCTCTTCAGCGAGCCTGAGTGTTCGCTCGGCAGGGTCGGCAGCAGTTTCACCAGGCAGACCAGGGTGGCTAACGCGCCCAGGCCGATCGCCAGGAAGGTCATTCGCCAGCCAAAATACTGGCCGATGATGCGGCCGATCGGAATCCCAAACACCATCGCCAGCGCGGTACCGGTGGCGATCAGACTGAGCGCCTGCGCCCGTTTGCCCGGGGGGGCCATGCGGATGGCTAGCGCCGACGTTATCGACCAGAACACCGCATGGGCGAAGGCGATGCCGATGCGGCTGATGACCAGCACGTCAAAATTCCATGCAAAGAACGACAGCACATGGCTGGCGATAAACAGAATAAACAGGCCGATGAGCAACCGCCGGCGCTCCACTTGGCTGGTCAGCAGCATAAACGGCAGCGACATTAACGCCACCACCCATGCGTAGATGGTCAGCATCATGCCCACCTGGGCGGTTTCCATGTCGAAGCTGTCGGCAATATCCGATAGCAGACCGACCGGGGCGAATTCTGTGGTGTTAAAAATAAACGCGGCGATGGCCAACGTCACGACACGTAGCCACGCTACCTTGCGTGAGACCGTATTCGTAGTCATAAGCTCTGGACTGGTGATTCAGGGGAAGATGTGACGCCGATCATAAAACGTTTGCTGGCGAAAAGACAATCATTATGTGATCTGCCTCTCATTTCACTGCAAGCAGCCAGGCGCGGTTAAGCAATTAATTTTGCTATGGATAGTGTCAGAGGGGCGCTTTTATGTCATGTTGAAGGAAAGTAAAAAAAGTAAGGACAGTGTATGCAGGAAATTCAATTTTATCTGGTCGATGCTTTCAGCGATAAAAACTTCGGTGGCAATGCCGCGGCCGTCTGCCCCCTCAGCGAGTGGTTAGCCGACGATGTGCTGCTGAAAATGGCCCAACAGCATAATCAGTCCGAAACGGCGTTCTTCGTCCGCACCGACGAAGGCTATGAGCTGCGCTGGTTTACCACGCTGCACGAGATCAACCTCTGCGGTCATGCCACCCTGGCCGCGGCGCACGTTATTTTTGAATATCTCGACCATCCCTCGGCGACCATCACCTTCAGCACCCGCTTCGTTGGCGACCTGCGAGTCACCCGCAGCGGCGACTGGCTGACGCTCGACTTCCCGGCGTGGACGACCACCCCGGTGGCCAACCCGCCGGCGGACCTGCTGGCCGGACTAGGCCTCGAGGCGGCCGTCGAGGTACGTGAAGGGCGCGATTATCTGGTGCTGCTGGCGGATCGTCAGCAGGTTGAAGCGGTGCGGCCGGACATGGCGCGCCTGCAGACGCTTGGCAAAATGATCTGCGTCAGCGCGCCGGATGAGGAGTATGACTTTGTCAGCCGCTTCTTCTGCCCGGGTGAAGGGGTGCCGGAGGATCCGGTGACCGGCTCCGCCCATAGCATGCTGATCCCCTGGTGGGGCGAAAAACTGGGGAAAACCACCATGATGGCGCGCCAGGGCTCCGCTCGCGGCGGCGACCTGCGCTGCCAGTGGCAGGGCGACAGGGTGCTGATAGGCGGCCAGGCCACCACCTATCTGCGCGGAACGGTTTATCTGCGAGGGTAATCGTTACCGACAGCCACCTGCCGGAAGCGACCCGCGAGGCGCTGGTGACCCTTTCCCCACAGCTGATCATTGCCGACTGAACCAGACGTCGCCGTCTGCCATCAGGGCAGACGCGCGATATTGGCTTTGATTACCGCAATCGACTGGCTGAACTTCGCCTGCTCTTCGTCGGCCAGCCGCAGTTCGATAATCTGCTCCACGCCCCCCTGGGCCAGCACCGCCGGCACCCCAGCCGCCGCGCCGCAGACCCCGTACTCACCGTCAAGAATGCAGGAGACCGCCAGCGCGCGGTGGCTGCCGGTAAAAATATTACGGCAGATCTCGGCGATGGTGCCTGCCACACCATATTCCGTACAGCCTTTACCGGCGTAGATCTCAAACCCCAGCTTACGCACTTTATCGGCCATCGCCTCGCGGTCGAGCGGCCGGCCGGTGCGCTGCTGGTAGAGGTCGGCTATCGGCGAGCCATACACCGAGGAGTGCGACCAAACCGGAAACTGAGTGTCGCCGTGCTCGCCGAGGATAAAAGCGTCGATGCTCTGGGCGCCAATGTTCAGCTCCTGCGCCAGCAGACGGCGCAGGCGGGTGGTATCCAGCCAGACGCCGGTGCCCAGCACCTGGCTGCGCGGCAGGCCGGAGAGCTGCCATACCTGCCAGGTGATGATGTCGCAGGGGTTCGTGGCTACCAGAAAGATGCCGTTAAACCCATTGGCCATCATCGTTGGCACGATGCGCTTCACTATCTTCGCGGTGGTGGTCAGTTCATCCAGTCGGCTCTGGCCTGGACGCAGCGCACCGCCGGAGACGGTGATCACCGCGATGTCGACATCAGCGCAGTCGCTAGCCTCCCGGGTAGAGATGGTCATCATCCCCGGCCGATAGGCCGCGGCATCGCTGAGGTCCTGAGCGTGTGCCTCGGCGCGCTGTTGGTTAATGTCGACGAGGATCAGCTCCTCGCAGATGCTCTGATTGAGCAGCGCGTAGGCCGCCGACGCGCCGACGTTGCCGGCGCCAATAATCATCACTTTACGGGCTTTGGTGTGCATATTCAGCTCTCAAAAACGAACGGCAGGGGATAAAATTACTGTGTTTCAGTGAGTTAGCGCAAGTGGTTGGCGGCAATATAAGTTAATGCTATGGCGGAAACCGTCCTGAGGCGCGCTACAGTGGCGTAAAAAAAGGAGCTCACCTATGTATACCGTTACCGACATCGCCCCCACCGACGCCGAATTTACCGCCCTGATTGCCGCTCTCGACGCCTGGCAGGAGACACTCTACCCGGCGGAGAGCAACCATCTGCTGGACCTCAGCCAGCTGCCGCCGGAGACAGTGATCGCCCTGGCGATTCGCAGTCCGCAGGGCGAAGCCGTTGGCTGCGGGGCTATCGTCCTCAGCGCTGAAGGTTTTGGCGAGATGAAGCGGGTCTATATCGATCCGCAGCACCGCGGACAGCAGCTGGGAGAAAAGCTGCTGGCGGCCCTGGAGGAGAAAGCGCGGCAGCGCGACTGCCATACTCTGCGCCTGGAGACCGGCATCCATCAGCATGCGGCCATCACCCTCTATACGCGCAACGGCTATCAGACCCGCTGCGCGTTTGCCCCTTACCAGCCCGATCCGCTCAGCGTGTTTATGGAGAAACCGCTGTTCGCCGATCTTCGTTCAGCAGCGCTATAAACGCCTCCAGCTGGCGGGTTTTGGCGCCCCGGCGCCACACCAGCCAGGTGGTGAGCCAGCGCCACTCTTCCGCCAGCGGCCAGGCGGATACCTGCTGATGGCCGGGCATACTCTCCAGCATACTGCGCGGGATCAACGCCAGGCCCGCGCCGGCGATCACGCAGGCCAGCATCCCGTGGTAAGACTCCATCTCGTGGATCCTGCCCGGGGTCGCTCTGTCGGCATGGAACCAGCTCTCAAAATGCCGGCGGTAGGAACAGTTGGCGCGAAAAGCGTAGACATTTGCCCCGTTCACTTCGCTGGCGCGGACGATGGGCGCGTGGCCGTAGGGGGCGACGATCATCATCTCTTCAGGGAACACCGGCAGCCCCTCCAGGCCCGGATGCACCAGCGGTCCATCAACGAACGCGGCGCTCAGGGCTCCCTCCAGCACGCCGTCGATCATCGTCCCGGAGGGGCCGGTGGAGAGGGCGAGATGAATTTTCGGGTAACGCTGATTAAAGTGGGCCAGGGTGGTGGGGATCCGCACCGCCGCGGTGCTCTCCAGCGAACCGAGAGAGAACAGCCCCTGGGGTTCGTCGCCCGCCACCACCATTCGCGCCTCGTCAACCAGGGCGAGGATCTGCTGGCTGTAGCGTAAAAAGCTGTGGCCCGCGGGCGAGAGGCGCAGCCGCTGGTTCTCGCGAATAAACAGCTCAACGCCAAGATCAGCCTCCAGCTGGCGGATGCGGGTGGTGAGGTTGGACGGCACACGATGCACTTTTTGCGCCGCCTGGGTGATGCTGCCGGTGCTGGCGACAGCGTTAAACATCTCAAGTTGAGTCAGGTCCATACCATTCTTCTTTTGTGAATGCGTTGCTTAATATTATTCATTTTCAATGAATGGAAAGGTAAGCCAGAATACGCTCACTTCGCAAGCAACGAGAGAGAGAATAACGATGAATTTATCTGCAACGCACGCCGTATCCGTCAACCCGACTACCGGTGAGGTGGTCTCCTCGCTGCCGTGGGCCAACGAACGCGAGGTCGACGCGGCTATCGCTCTCGCCGCGGCGGGTTATCGCCAGTGGCGTCAGACGCCGCTCGCCGCACGCGCCGACGCGCTGCGCCGCATTGGGGCCGAGCTGCGCGCCCGCGGTGAAGAGGTGGCCCAGACGATCACGCTCGAGATGGGCAAACCGATTGCTCAGGCTCGCGGCGAGGTGGCGAAATCCGCCAACCTCTGCGACTGGTATGCCGAACATGGCCCGGCGATGCTGGCGACCGAAGCCACCCTGGTGGAAAATAACCAGGCGGTGATCGAATATCGTCCGCTGGGGGCCATTCTGGCGGTGATGCCGTGGAATTTCCCGGTCTGGCAGGTGCTGCGCGGCGCGGTGCCGATCCTGCTGGCCGGCAACAGCTACCTGCTGAAGCATGCCCCTAACGTAATGGGCAGCGCCCGTCTGCTGGGCGAAATTTTTGCCGCCGCTGGCCTGCCGGAGGGGGTTTTTGGCTGGGTCAATGCCACCAATGACGGCGTTTCGCAGATTATCAATGACGACCGCATCGCGGCGGTGACCGTCACCGGCAGCGTCCGCGCCGGAAAAGCGATTGGCGCTCAGGCGGGCGCAGCGCTGAAGAAATGCGTGCTCGAGCTGGGGGGATCCGATCCCTTTATCGTCCTGAACGACGCCGATCTGGATGAAGCGGTAAAGGCCGCCGTCACCGGCCGCTATCAGAACAGCGGCCAGGTGTGCGCCGCGTCGAAACGATTTATCCTCGAAGCCGGCATTGCCGAAGCCTTCACCCGCAAATTTGTCGACGCCGTCGCGGCGCTGAAGATGGGCGATCCGCGCGACGAGCAGAATTACGTCGGGCCGATGGCGCGATTCGATCTGCGCGATGAACTGCACCAGCAGGTCACGGCGACCCTCGATGAAGGCGCGACCCTGCTGCTGGGGGCGGAGAAAATCGAAGGGGCGGGCAATTACTACGCGCCCACGGTCCTGGGCAACGTCACCGCCGGAATGACCGGCTTCCGCCAGGAACTGTTTGGTCCGGTGGCGACCCTGACCACCGCCCGAGATGCGGACCACGCACTGGCCCTCGCCAACGACAGCGAATTTGGCCTGTCAGCAACGGTCTACACCACCGACGAGGCGCAGGCTCAGCGCTTTGCCCGCGAGCTGGAGTGTGGCGGCGTCTTCCTTAACGGCTACTGCGCCAGCGACGCCCGGGTGGCTTTCGGCGGCGTGAAGAAGAGCGGTTTTGGTCGTGAACTGTCGCATTTTGGTCTGCACGAGTTCTGCAATGCGCAGACCGTCTGGAAAGACCGTCGCTAATCTGCGTTTGCCCCTGACGACCGTCGTTCTCGTCTGCTATACTCGCCCACCAAAATTCGACGGTGGGCAAGGAGCCGCGTGTGGCGACGGTGATCAATAACGCAATGCTGGAAGCCATTCTGGCAGAAATCAGGCCGCTGATTGGCCGCGGTAAAGTGGCGGATTATATTCCGGCGCTGGCCAGCGTCAGCGGCGACAAGCTTGGCATCGCTATCAGTACAGTGGACGGGCAACATTTTGCCGCCGGCGATGCGCATGAACGATTCTCCATCCAGTCGATCTCCAAAGTATTGAGTCTGGTGGTGGCCATGAACCACTATCAGGAAGAAGAGATCTGGCAGCGGGTGGGGAAAGATCCCTCTGGCCAGCCGTTTAACTCGCTGCTGCAGCTGGAGATCGAGCAGGGTAAACCGCGCAACCCGTTTATCAACGCCGGGGCGCTGGTGGTTTGCGACATGCTGCAGAGCCGGCTCAGCGCGCCGCGCCAGCGGATGCTGGAGATAGTCCGCCGCCTCAGCGGCGTGGCCGATATCGCCTACGATCCGCTGGTGGCCCGCTCTGAGTTTGAACATTCGGCGCGCAACGCCGCTATCGCCTGGCTGATGAAATCCTTCGGCAACTTCCATAACGACGTCACCACCGTGCTGCAGAACTATTTTCATTACTGTTCGCTGGAGATGAGCTGCGTCGAGCTGGCGCGAACCTTTCTCTTCCTCGCCGACCGCGGCATCGCCCCGCACCTGGAAAAGCCGGTTATCGCGCCTATCCAGTCCCGTCAGGTGAATGCCCTGATGATGACCAGCGGCATGTACCAGAACGCCGGCGAGTTCGCCTGGCGCGTGGGGCTGCCGGCGAAATCGGGCGTCGGCGGCGGAATTGTGGCGATCGTGCCGCAGGAGATGGCGATCGCGGTGTGGAGCCCGGAGCTTGACGAGGCGGGTAACTCGCTGGCCGGGGTGGCGCTGCTGGAGAAACTGACTCAGCGGCTGGGGAGGTCGGTGTTCTGATGGTCGATCAGGATCGGTTGTTTGCTCGTCTGGCGCGCTCGACGTTTCGTTCGCGCTTCCGGCTGGGGATGAAAGAGCGGCAATATTGTCTCGATAAGGGACCGGAGGTCATCGACCAGCACGCCGCCGATTTCATTCGCCAGCGGCTGGCATCCGCCGCTCCGGCCAATGATGGCAAGCAGACGCCGATGCGCGGTCACCCGGTGTTTATCGCCCAGCACGCGACCGCCACCTGCTGTCGCGGCTGCCTGGAAAAATGGCACGCCATTCCCCACGGCCGCGCGCTGAGCGAGCAGGAACAGCGCTATATTGTGCAGGTGATCCACCGCTGGCTGGTGCTGCAGATGAACGCGCCGTCTGTGCGCTAATTTGCATTTGATCGGCGCCGGAGTATGCCTGATAAATATTCTCATGTTATGATAATCCGCTAACTAACTATTAACATAATAATTGCCTGAAACAATTAGACGGATAATTACTGAATGTCTTCACTGTCGATTCGGTCATTTACACTGTTTCGTGAAGAACAACCCGTGCGCGATGCACTGGTCTTATTTACGTTAACGCTACTGCTGCATTTTCTGGGCGCCATGCTGCGTCTGGTGCAGGAGCTCTCTTTCTTCTGGCCGCTCAACGCCGTGATGGCCGGGATTTTTGCGCGCTACGTATGGCTTAATCGCAGCTATTTTTATGCCGTCTGCTTTGCGGCAATGCTGGTCTATGACGGATTAACCTCGCGCTGGGGAATGGGCTTTGCCTCATTGCTGATTAACTTCTCCAATATTGTCTTTATTGTGACCCTGGCGCAGCTGGTGCTGTGGGATAAACGACGCGCCGATTCCATGCCAGGCCCGATTAACGCGCTTAATTTATTCTGTTTCTGTCTGTTAGCCGCGTTGCTGTGCGCAGCGGTCGGCGCGCTGGGGTCGGTGGACGTCGAGCGCGCCACCTTTATTCCCCAGCTGGCGGACTGGTTTAGCGAGCAGTTCTCGACGGCGGTGCTTATCCTGCCGTTTATTCTGACCCTGACGCTGCCATCCGCGTTAAGCGGTTTTCGCTTTCACCAGCTGCTGCCAGCGCTGGCGCTGGTGCTGTCGATTGCCCTCGGCGTGGCGGTGGGCGGCGCCGGCAGCATTACCTTCCCGTTACCGGCCCTGATCTGGTGCGCCGTGCGCTATCCGCTGCCGCTGACCTGCCTGTTGACCTTTCTCACCGGCATCGGCGAGATACTGCTGGTGGCCAACTCGTTAATTCACTTTTCGCCGGATACGCGAATGCAGCCGTGGCAGCTGTTCTCCACCCGCCTGGGGATCGCGGCTATGCTGATAAGCCCGGTGATCGTCGCCTCCAGCGTCGAGGCGATTAACATGCTGGTGAAGCAGCTGGCCCTGCGCGCTGATTTTGATTTCCAGACCCGCGTCTATTCCCGTTCCGGGCTGAGCGAGGCGCTGAAGCGCCAGGCGCTGCCGGCGGATAAGCTGCTGACGGTGATGGTGCTGGATATCGATGGCTTCAAGCGAGTGAATGATGCTCTGGGCCATGAAGGCGGCGATTGCGTGCTGACCCAGTTTGCCCAGCAGGTTCGACACCTGGTGGGCGAGCAGGGGATGGTTGCCCGTATCGGCGGCGAGGAGTTTGCGGTGGCCGCCGTCGTCGACAGCGCTCAGCAGGGCTATGTGCTGGCGGAGAAGATCCGCCACGGTGTGGAGTCGCAACCCTTCGGCCTCGGTCAGAACCCGATCCATCTGACCATCAGTATGGGACTGGAGACCCGCGAGGTGGGCCACGCCCGCATTACCGAACTGTTTAACCAGCTGCTGCTGGCGGCGGATGATGAAATGGTCAAAGCCAAACAGACCGGCCGTAACCGCATCTGTATGCCGGCGCTCACCGAAAGCGCGCCATAAGAAAATCCTATCAGGATCTCTCTTGTGTTAATTTTTGGTTAAAAACATAGTGATGTGGTCGATAACAGGGAGCTCTTATGACCACATCCTTTTCACTGCGCACGCTGTCGCGTGACGATATTCTTCATCATCTTTCGGCATTAAGCGATATCCTGGCCAGCTGCGTTAACGGCGGCGCCTCGGTGAGCTTTATGCTGCCTTTTAGTCTGCAAACCGCGACGACCTTCTGGCAACGTACCGCTGACAGTGTGGCGGCCGGGGAGCGCATCGTGCTGGCCGCCCTTGACGCTGACTCGCGCCCCGTCGGCACCGTGCAGCTGATTATCAGCCAGCCGGAAAATCAGCCGCATCGTGCGGATGTCGCCAAACTTTTGGTTCACCAAAATGCCCGCCGCCAGGGTATTGCCAACGCGCTGATGGCGGAGCTTGAGCAAACCGCTCGCCGGGAAGGGAAGACAGTGCTGGTGCTGGACACGGCGACCGGCAGCGGGGCGGAGCAGTTCTATGTTCGCTGCGGTTGGGAAAAAGTGGGGGAAATTCCGCGCTATGCGCTGATGCCAGACGGCAAGATGACTGCCACCTCGCTGTTCTATAAGTTTCTGCCCTGACGGCCGCTATTGCAGAATGCTTTGATCAAAACAGGGTTTCAGTGGTCGTAAAACCTGATAACTTATTGGACCAATTACTCAGGTTGTATGACTACTATTAGAGGGAACCCATTGTGAAAACATTAAACCGTCGTGATTTCCCCGGCGCGCAGTACCCTGACCGTATCGTCCAGTTTGGTGAAGGCAACTTCCTGCGCGCATTCGTTGACTGGCAGATCGACCTGCTCAACGAGCATACCGACCTGAATGCGGGCATCGTGGTCGTTCGCCCCATTGACACGGATTTTCCACCGTCTCTGAACACCCAGGACGGCCTCTATACCACCATTATCCGTGGTCTCAACGAGCAGGGCGAAGCGGTTAGCGACGCGCGGTTGATCCGATCGGTCAACCGCGAAATCAGCGCTTACGCTGACTACGACGCTTTTTTACGTCTGGCGCATAACCCGGAGATACGGTTTGTCTTCTCCAATACCACCGAGGCAGGCATCAGCTACCATGCCGGGGACCGGTTTGACGACGCGCCGCCGGTCAGCTATCCGGCGAAACTAACCCGCCTGCTGTTTGAGCGTTACCAGCATTTCGCCGGCGCAGCCGATAAGGGATGGGTGATTATCCCCTGCGAACTGATCGATTATAACGGTGAGGCGCTGCAGGCCCTGGTCCTGCGCTATGCCGCCGAGTGGCAGCTGCCGCAGGACTTTATCAACTGGCTCACCTCGGCGAACACCTTCTGTTCCACCCTGGTGGATCGCATTGTGACCGGCTATCCGCGCGATGAAGTGGCGGCTCTGGAGGCGCAAACCGGCTATCAAGACGCTTTCCTCGATACCGCCGAGCACTTCTATCTGTTTGTTATCCAGGGGCCCGCTTCGCTGGCCAGCGAGCTGCGTCTCGATAAGCTGCCGCTGAATGTGCGTATCGTCGACGATATCAAGCCCTATAAAGAGCGCAAAGTGGCGATCCTTAACGGGGCGCACACCGCCCTGGTGCCGGTGGCCTTCCAGGCTGGAATCGACACCGTCGGCGAAGCGATGAACGACGCGGAGATTTGCGCGTTTGTCGAAAAAGCGATTTATGACGAGATTATTCCGGTGCTGGACCTGCCGCGCGATGAGCTGGTGTCATTCGCCAGCGCCGTGACCGGGCGCTTCCGCAATCCCTATATCAAACATCAGCTGCTCTCGATCGCCCTCAACGGCATGACCAAGTACCGCACCCGTATTCTGCCGCAGCTGCTGGCAGGGCAGAAGGCGCATGGCACGCTGCCGCCGCGCCTGACCTTCGCCCTGGCGGCGCTGATCGCCTTCTACCGAGGAGAGCGGGAGGGGACAAGCTATCCGGTACAGGATGATGCTGACTGGCTGACGCGCTACCAGACGCTCTGGGCCCGCCATCGCGACGGTCAGATAAGCACCCGCGAGCTGGTTTCCGCTGTGCTCAGCGTGGAGTCCCACTGGGAGCAGGATCTAAGCCAGATCCCCGGACTGGTGGATCAGGTCGCCGCTGACCTTGACGCTATTCTGACCCGCGGAATGCGCGACGCCGTCAGGCCGCTCTGCTGATAGCGGAGTCTCTTCACCCGGCTGCGGCCGGGTTTATTGGCACTCAAATTAGTTACAACATGCTTTTTTATTGTCCCGATAGAGCCGGTCAGCAGCCCCGCTGCAAAAGGCTTTTTAGTGCCAAATCGCCCTGCGCAGGCGGGAATTATGGTTAAGCCGCTTGAACAAATATCTGCGCAGGAAAATAATGGCCTTAATACCTGGTTCCTGCCAATGTTCGCAGGCTAATTCATTCATCTGTAAGGAAACTCGCATGGTCATCGATATCCGGGAAGTACGGCCGCATGACAAAGCCGAATGGCTTCAGCTCTGGGAAGGCTATACCCACTTCTACGGCAGTCTGCAGCCGGAAGAGGTGACCGAATGCACCTGGCAGCGGATGCTGGACGTGAACTCACCCGTGCTGGGCAGGGTCGCAGTGGTGAATGATACGGTGGTGGGATTCGCTATCTGCATTCTGCACGAAGGCACCTGGGTCACCACGCCAATCTGCTATCTGGAGGATCTGTTCGTCGATCCAGCTTTCCGCGGACAAGGCATTGCCAGAACGCTGATTAAGTCGCTGCAAACCGAAGGGACTGATCAAGGCTGGTCACGTCTGTACTGGCATACTCGCCGTGATAATCCCGCCCGCCACCTGTATGATGAGTTCACCCCAGCTGACGATTATGTACGCTACAGGATCACCCTTGACTCCTGAAGCGATAAGATGCTGTTAAGCTTTTCCCGCTATAACAGGGGAAACAGGCTCAGGAGAAGCAACGATGGAAAAACGTCTCGAAACAGTGGTCAATCTGATAATGTTTCTTTCGCTATTGGCGACGGCCTGGGATCTGTCACTGGTGCATCATCTCGCCTGGTAGCAACTAAATAGCCTGAATCGCGGCGCCCCTGCAGGCGCCGCCTGACTTATTCACCCGCCATTTTGCCGGCGCTAAAACTCCAGTCCTCCAGCTGGTTAAACTGGATCACCACCATCACGTCCTGCGGGCTGACCGCCATCTCATCGGCTAACCGCGCGCAGAGCCGACGATAGAGACCCTGTTTCTGCGCCCGGCGGCGCGGTTTTCCGGCGAAAATATGAAACAGCACGAAGCGGTCGCTGCGACCGCCGCTAAGATAATGCGGGTCGTAAATGCGCTGCCCGTCGGCGGTCTGCTCGATAAACTGAAATTTGTCCGCCGGCGGCACGGCAAACTCCGCCACCAGACACTCATGGAATAGCGCCGACAGCTGAGCAAACTCCGCGGGACGCCATGCCGTACCAAGCGAAATACGGGTCAGAGGCATGGCGCCTCCTGCGCGTTCAGGCAGGTCAGGGCGCTGGCCGCCGCCGGCCAGCCGGCGTAGAACGCCAGGTGGGTAAATAATTCGACAATTTCCTCCTGGCTCAGGCCATTTCGATAGCCGTAGGCGATATGCCAGGGCAGTTGCTCGGTTTTGCCCAGCGCCGTCAGGGCGGAGAGGGTGATTAAGCTGCGTTCCCGGGGCGACAGCTCGCTGCGCGCCCAGATATCGCCAAACAGCACCGTTTCGGTCAGTTCTGCCAGTTTTGGCGCAATGGCAGCCAGCGTGTGGCGATCGACAGGGGTGGTATCCATGGTGACTCCCGTTACAGGTTGAAGTGGTCGTCACTGTCGCACGCTGAGGAATGTGTTGAATATCGCAATGTTCAGGATAATTGATCCTGAAAAACAGGAATGTTTGCTGGCTCGACTTGCTTATGTATTGGTTATGTTTTACGCCACGCTCAAGGCAACCCTCAGGCGGCTATTTTTCGCGCCACGATAAACAGACGTGGGAAGCGTAGAAGCACCATTCCGTTACACTGTAACGGATAGTGGTCGGCCAACGATGCCAAATAGCGGGTCAGAAAGGCGCTTTTGGCCTGCTCATCGAGGTCCGTCAGATAAGGTCGCAATCCGGTGCCCTGCAGCCAGTCGACTATCGCCTGATGAGAAGCGAGCGGATGAAAATAGGTGGTGCGCCAGATATCAACTTCACAGCCCTGACGGGTGAGCAGATCGTACCAGGCGTCCGGCGGAAGCAAGGGCTGGCGGCCGCGGTCCGGCAATCCCAGCTCGCCGGCGACCTGACGCATCAGAGTATGGGAGGGCTCCTGCCAGTTATCCGGCATCTGCACCGCCAGCGTACCGTTATCCGCCAGCTGATTCACCAGATGCGGAAACAGCGTCTCATGATCCGCCAGCCACTGTAGCGAGGCGTTGGCATAGATCACGTCTGGCGGTTGCGCAGGCCGCCAGCTGGCGATATCGGCCTCGATGAACTCACAGTCGGGTAAGGCCCGCGCCGCCTGGTCCAGCATGGCCGGGGAGTTATCGATACCGACGATCGCCGCCAGCGGCCAGGCGGCACGCAGCAGGCGGGTACTGTTGCCCGGCCCACAGCCGAGGTCAACGACGCTCTCAACCTGCAGGTGAGCGATACGGGAAAGCAGGTCAGCCGCCGGGCGGGTGCGCTCAGCGTCAAACTGCAGATACAGCGAAGGATTCCAGTCAGCCATCGGGCGTTGTCCTGTGTGAGGGAGACAGGGCAAAGCATAGAACGCCCAGGGCCGCCTGTCAGGGGGTAATGATCCCCTGCAGCATCTGGCAGCGTGACACTGTCACAGATAAAATGGCATCAGCAGGCTATCGCGTGCGGTATGGGCACATTGTGAGGGGAAGCGGATTGGTCAGCATCTGCGCCCGCAGCGGGCGCAGTGGCTTATTCGGCGTTCTTCAGCGCTTCGGCGCGGCTGGCGGTGGCGTAAACAAAATCCAGCATCGGCTCGAGATCGGTATCGTAGCCGGCCTGAATAATCTTCCCGCGCAGCCATTCGATTTCACTGGTGATATCGGGATGGAAAATGTTGTTATCCTGCGCCCGGCGCAGCCATTTCAGCAGAAAGTTGTTCTTTCCTCGGATACCGCCCGACTTTTTCGACTTTCCGTGCATCTTCAGCGCGACCAGGACGCAGTAATAGAAATGAACGCGCTGATTAAAACTTTGGTGCATGTCTGTGTTTCCCGCCAGAATCAGGAATTCACCGTGTGGGTCAGTGATTCGGATTGGACTACGGCGGCGGGCTGGATCGTTGCGCGATCTCTGTTGTTTTCCGCCACCGTCCTTGCATCTGTCGCCAGACGCTGAGGGGGATGTTGGCACGGAAGCCGAATCGTCGTCAATTGCCGATTCGTTTTTTGCCGGTGTCGGCAGCCCGCGGCGATCCGCGAGCCGGGCCTGGCTACGTCCTGACCGCTGCCCGCTGTTGCAGATGTACGCGTAAAATCAGCAGGAAAGCGAACACGACGACGATCGCCGCCAGCAGATACAGGGTGGCGAGATCGTAGTAGCCGGCGACCCAGCCGGCCAGCGGCCCGGTCAGCCCCAGCGCGAGGTCAAGGAACGCCGAGTAGGTGCCGAGGGCGGTCCCCTGGTTTTGCTCTTCCACCTGTTTTACCGCCTCAACCCCCAACGCCGGGAAGACCAGCGAAAAACCCGAGCCGGTGAGGAAGGCGCCGATGCCCGCCACCCAGGCTGACGGCGCCAGCCAGATAAGCAGCAGACCGAGACATTCGATGACGAAGCAGGCCAGGGAGACCGGGACTCCGCCATAGCGGGTGATGGTATTCCCCAGCACCAGGCGAACACAGATAAAACCGACGCTGAACAGCGAGAGGGTAAACGCGGCGCCCTGCCAGCTGTGCGCGGCAAAGTAAAGGGTGATAAAGGTGGCGATAACGCCGAAACCGACGGTGCCAAAGGCCAGCCCCAGGCCATAAGGCCAGATTTTGCGCACCACCGCGTGAAAGGGCGCTCTGACACCGGCGGTCACGCTGACGTCTTGCCGCGTGCGGGCGAACAGCAGGCCGATGGCGGCGACCATCACCACCACCGTGGCAAAGCCGCTGATGCCGAAATAGTGGTTAAGAGTGACCCCCAGCGGCGCGCCCACCGCCATCGCCACATAGGTCGCCACGCCGTTCCACGAGATCACCCGTGACGTATGGATCGCGCCGACGGTTTTGATCCCCCAGAGGGTGGCTCCGGTGGCGGTAAAGCTCTCGCCGACGCCAAGAAATACCCGGCCCGCCAACAGCGCGGCAATCGCCAGCATGGGCATCGTCTGCAACATTACCGCCAGCAGCGTGAAGGCGCCGCTAAGCAGACAGCAGACGATCCCGAGGCTAACCACTCTTTTCGGCCCCCAGATATCGGTATAGCGCCCGGCGTGCGGCCGGCTTATTAGCGTGGAGATGTACTGCAGACTGATCACAATACCGGCGACAAAGGTGCTGTAGCCCAGCTGATAGTGAATATAACCCGGTAGAACGGCCAGTGGCAGACCAATGGAGAGATAGCAGATACAGGTAAAAACAACGATCGAAATGATGCGCAAATTAAGCTGCGTGGTGCTGACGGAAGTGCTCATAGGGATAAAGGGTTAATACATAGGGATGTTTAGCATAGCGCGCCGCGAGAAGGCTGGCGAGTCGGGAAGGCGTTTTATCGGTAACCGACGGGAACGTTGTCTGTCCGAAGGTAAATAATTGCTTTTGCAGCGGTTGACGCCAGCCCCGATCATCGTCAGCTCGCCGCCACATGCGACTCATCGCCCACCACGCCCCAGGCGCGGTTTTGCAGCACGGTGCGATAGCCGTCGCGGTCGACGAAAGTGACGCCGTTGACCTCCCAGTAGGGGTTGAACGCCGTGACGCGCAGAAACCCGGCGGCGTCCATGGCGCTGCATTGTGCCTCCCAGGCCTGACGCTGCGGATAGTACAGCACCAGCAGATCTTCATCTCCTGGCGAGGGGGTAACGGGATGGTGGCGGCAGTGGGTGAATTCCAGATGCCAGCTGGCATCCGCGGAGCCGATCATAATCCCGCTAAATCCTTCATGATCGGTAAAGCTGCCAAGTTCCTGCAGCCCCAGCCCGGCACAATACATGCTGGCGCTGGTCTCCAGTTCGCTGACCGGTCTGGCGATGCGCATGTGGCAGAACGACATAATGACTCCCATAAGGCGTAGGCCGGATCAGGCGCAGCCGCCACCCGGCAAAAAAGCGGCGTCACAGCCGCGACCTGTGGCGAAAAGCGATTCTGTCGCTGTTGTCGCTCGGGTTGATACTGTAGCGGCAAAACGCCTCTGCGTTTGTCGGCAAGAGCTCTGGGTCGCCCCCTGCGCGTGTGTCACTGAATCCTCTTCTAGCTTAGCCGTTCGCAGCGCTTTGCAACAGGATGCGCCACTCGCTGAGGGCGGAGGTGCTGAACCCCTGACGCCAGATAAGCTGGGTGGTCGCCTCGCACAGCGGTTCGCTAAGACAGTTTTCGGGAAGCGTCATCAGCGACAGCACGCTCTGCGGCAGCAGGCAGACGTAGCGCCCGGAGGCCACGCAGGCCAGCATGCTGTGATAGGAGCTAACCTCATGCACCTCGACGGCCGCCTGTTGCTCCGCCAGCCAGCGCTCTCCCAACGCCCGATAGCTGCAGCCGCTGGTAAATGCCGCGAACCGCAGCGGGCCCGCGCCCTGCGGCCGGACCAGCATCAGGGTTTCCTGAAACACCGGGACAGATTCCAGCCCGGGCGGGCATGTCGGTTGGCCATCCGGCCCTGGCGGCAGGCAGACCAGCGCGGCATCGAGGGCGGCGGTGAATACCCCCTCGGCTAACTGGCGGGTCGGCCGGGTGCTGAGGGTGACATCCACCTGCGGGCATTGCTGTTGGAAGCGGGTAAGCAGCGGCGGCAGACGGCTGGCGGCGGTCGCCTCCATCGCGCCCAACCGCAGGCTGCCGCCGGGTGTGGTCGGATGCAGAGCCTGCTTTGCCTCCTCCGCCAGGCTCAGGATCCGCCGGGCATAGCTGAGAAACTGAACGCCTGCCGGCGATAGCACCATTTTTTTGTTGCCGCGGACGAAAAGTTCCACGGCAAGCTCCTCTTCCAGCTGCTGAATACGGGTGGTGATATTAGACTGGGCGCGGCCAAGCCGTTTTGCTGCCAGGGTGACGCTTTGCGTGTCGGCCACCTGGATAAAAATCTGCAGTGTGCTGTGGTTCATATTTTTATTCTCAATATGATAATGATGTTGATCTTATCATCTTTAAAAGAGATGGTAAGCCTCCGGCATCACTCATCTACGAGGAACTCATGCAAAATTCACTGCTTTCGCTTCTTGATATTGACTACCCCCTGATCCAGGCCCCGATGGCGGGCGTCTCCACCCCTGCGCTGGCTGCTGCGGTGAGTAATGCCGGGGCGCTGGGTTCGCTGGGGCTGGGCGCTGCAACCGTTGCCCAGGCGGAAGCGATGATCGTCGCCACCCGCCAGCTGACGGACCGGCCGTTCAATGTCAATTTATTTTGCCATGCGCCGCCGCGGCGCAACGCCCCACGTGAAGCGGACTGGGCAGAGACGCTGCGCCCCCATTTTACCCGCTTTGGCAGTACGCCTCCGGCATCGCTTAGGGAGATATACCAGACGTTTATCGGCCACACCGCCATGCTGGAGCTGCTTCTCGACCACTCGCCGGCGGTGGTGAGCTTTCATTTCGGCCTTCCTGAAGGTGAGACGATCCAGCGTCTGCGACAGCAGGGGATTGTCACCCTGGCGACGGCAACCTCGCTCCAGGAGGCGCTGCTGATTGAACAGCAGGGGATCGACGTGGTGGTCGCTCAGGGCTATGAGGCGGGCGGGCACCGGGGGATCTTTGCTCCGCAGGAGCCTGACGCGCAGCTGAGCACCTTCACCCTGGTGCAACTTCTGCGGCGTCGACTAACCATCCCGGTAGTGGCCGCCGGGGGCATCATGGACGGAGCGGGGATCGCTAGCGTGATGCAGTTGGGGGCGCAGGGCGTACAGCTCGGTACGGCGTTTTTACTGTGTCCGGAATCGGCCGCCGACGCCGGCTATCGCGCGGCGATCCACAACAGCCTTGACGGGCGTACGGTGCTGACCTCCGCGATATCCGGGCGTCCGGCACGCTGTCTGGCTAATGCCTTCTGCGCGCTGGGGGAAGCCTGTCCGACGAGCGCCGTGCCGGATTATCCGCTGGCGTATGATATCGGCAAAGCGCTGGCCGCCGCCGCGAAAGCCCAGGGCGTCCATGAGTATGGCGCCCACTGGGCCGGGCAGGGGGTGGGGTTGATCCGCGAGTGTGACGCCGCCAGTCTGGTCCGCCAGCTGGCGGCAGAGAGCGGCTGGAACTAATGACTGACGGCTAACGGCGGTGGGCCAGGCTGCGCACCAGCCGATCGCCGGCCATCTGCACGCCCTGAACCATCGCCACCAGGATCAGCACTGTGCCAAACATCACCTCATTATTGAATCGCTGATAGCCGTAGCGGATGGCGAGGTCGCCGAGTCCGCCGCCGCCGATCACCCCGGCCATCGACGAAAAGCCAATCAGCATCACGATAGTCAGCGTGATCCCGGCCAGCAGCGTCGGCAGGGCTTCTGGCAGCAGGGATTTAAAAATCACGTGCCAGACGTTGCCGCCCATCGACAGAATGGCTTCGATTCTTCCGTAATCCACCTCGTCGAGCGCGTTTTCCGTCAGGCGGGCAAAGAACGGAAAGGCGCCGATGGTCACCGGCACGATGGCGGCGGTGCTGCCCAGCGTGGTGCCGACGATCAGCCGGGTAAAAGGGATCAGGGCGATCAGCAGCACGATAAACGGTAGCGACCTGCCGATGTTGATCACCGCGCCTAACAGCGCGTTCAGTTTCGGCATCGGCGCCAGCCCGTTGGCGCGGGAAATAAATAACAACACACCGGTGGGCAGCCCGATCAGCACGGTAAACAGGGCCGCCAGGCCCACCATATAGAGCGTATCCAGCGTGCCGTCGAGTAATAACGGCCACAAATCTTCCCAGCTCATGCTACTCCGCATAATGGCCTCCCCTGAACGCCGTGACGGGTAAGAAAATCCTGTTCAGCCTGCGGGTCGTGCAGCAGCGACTGGCGCAGCCGCGACCATGGGGTCACCAGCAGGTCGGCGAGTTTGCCGCTCTCGACAATCTCGCCCTGTTCCAGCAGCGCCGCGTGGTCACAAATGGTTTTCACCACCTCCAGCTGGTGCGTTATCAGCACAATGGTCAGATTGAGCCGCTGGTTAATATCCGCCAGCAGAGCCAGCACCGAGGCGGTGGTCTCGGGATCCAGAGCGCTGGTCGCCTCGTCGCACAGCAGCACCTCCGGTCGGGCGGCCAGCGCCCGGGCGATGCCGACGCGCTGTTTTTGCCCGCCGGAAAGCTGCGACGGGAAAGCGGCGGCCTTTTCGCTGAGATCCACCAGCTCCAGCAGTTCGCGCACCCGCGCTTCGCGAGCGGCCCGCGGCACCCCGGCAATCTCCAGCGGCACCGCGATGTTGGCGGCGACGGTGCGGGCATGCAGCAGATTGAAGTGCTGGAAAATCATCCCGGTGCGCAGGCGATAATCCCGCAGCGCCGCCTTGTTCAGCTGAGTAATATCCTGTCCGTTCACCAGAATGCGGCCCGAGGTGGGCCGCTCCAGCAAATTGAGACAGCGGATGAGCGTACTTTTGCCGGCGCCGCTGCGCCCGAGAATGCCGTATATCGCCCCTTTCGGGATCTGTAACGCGATATCGTTCAGCGCCGGTCGGCCGGTTCCGGCGTAGGTTTTGCTCAGCCCTTCGATGGTGATCATGACTGAGGGGCCACCGGGATCACCGACCCGTTGTAGTTTTTACGGATAAACTCCGCCACCTGCGGCGACGTCAGGTCTTTCGCCAGCGCCTTAATACGCGGGTCATTCGCCAGGGCCGGGGTGGTCACCAGGATATTGGCGTAGGGGTTATGCTCGGCGCTTTCCAGCCCCAGGGCATCTTTCGCTGGCACCAGACCGGCTTCCAGCGCGTAGTTACCGTTAATCACCGCCAGGTCGACATCGTCGAGGGAGCGCGGGATCTGCGGCGATTCAATCTCCAGGATCTTCAGGTGTTTCGGGTTCTCGACAATATCCTTCGGCGTCGCCAGGGTGGTGGCCGGGTCGGTAAATTTCGGGTCCAGCTTAATAAGCTTCTGCGCCTGCAGCAGGAACAGCGCCCGGCTCAGGTTGGTGGTGTTATTCGGTACCGCCACCGTGGCGTTTTCCGGCAGCGACGAGAAATCTTTATGCTTATGCGAGTAGATCCCCAGCGGCTCAATATGAACCGTGGCCGCGACGGCAAAGGTTTTACCCAGCGCTTTCTCCTGATCCTTCAGGTAGGGGACATGCTGGAAGTAGTTGGCATCCACATCGCCACTGGCCAGCAGTTCATTGGCGTTGACCCCGCTGGTCAGCTCCACCACCTTGAGATCGAGACTGGGATCGATTTTTTTGATGTAGTTGAGGATCTCCGCGTGGGGAACCGGGTCCGCGGCGACGCGCAGCGCGGCGGCCTGGGCAGACGTCCATGCCAGAGAAAGAGACAGTGCGACCCCTGCCAGTTTAAAAGCAGCATATTTCATGGTGTGTTCCTTTTTAGTTATGGTTAAACGATCAATTGCTCGGCGCGTTCGCGAAAAACGTCCTGATAGTAGCGTTCCGCCACGTCCGGATGGGAACGCAGACGGCCCTTGAGATAATTCCAGCCGACATCGCGCAGCAGCGGATTGTGCGGGTCGCTGTCCGGACCGCGCGCTTCACGCGCCAGCTCGGGCGGCAGGGTATAAACCGGCACCACCGCGTCAAGCTGGGCGCCAAGGAAGAAAGCGATGGAGAGGCGCTGCTGCTGAGCCGGCGGTGACACCACCCGGTGAACGGTAGCGCGCAGATAGCCGTTGGTGGCCAGCTCCAGCAGTTCGCCAATATTGACCACAAAGCTGCCGGCCAGCGGTACGGCGTCGATCCACTGCCCGGGCGCCACCTCAACCTGCAGCCCTTTCTGCTCGTCCTGCAGCAGGAAGCTGAGAAAACCGGAATCTTTATGGGCGCCAACGCCCTGGCTGCTCTGGGTCTCCTGCTGGCCGGGATAACGGATCAGCTTGATATGCTCGTTGGGTTGGTCGCCGTAAAGCCGGTCAAAGGCATTCTCCGGGAGCTGCAGCGCTTCGGCAAAGGCGCGCAGCAGGCGGATCCCCACCTGAGTCATCTGCTGTTGCCAGTGAAGTAATACCGGTTTTAGCGACGGCAGCGCGGCAGGCCACAGATTCGGACCCTGCAGGCGCTGCCAGCGCGGCGCGTCGTCGCTGAGGGTCAGCGCCGGACGTTCGGCGCCGATATCAAACTGCTCTCGCCAGTCAGGCTGGCCGCGCGTCAGCTCAGAAGCCGCGCGGTTATAGCCGCGAAAATGGGGGGAGTGGATCATCGCCACCTGCTGTTTTTGCGCCTCATCGAGCGCAAAAAAACGCTGGGACTGGCGCTGAACTTCATATTGAAGCGCGTCGTCGACACCGTGGTTGATCAAATAGAAAAAGCCGATGTCGCGGGCGGCGTGACGCAGGTCGGCCAGGAAGGCCGCTTTATCCGCGGGGTCCGCGTAGCGGGCCAGATCGAGAATCGGCAGGGTGGTCGCGTTCATTGTGTTCTCCGAAAACGGGATAATAAGTTATGGGTCGATTCAGGTTCAGGGTTCTGGCACAACAGCAGCGCATGGTGATTTCCTCTGTCCGGGGCTGAACACAGCTTGCCTCAGGGCCAGATAAGCAACCAATAACGTTATTTTCTAATTTATGTCCGCGCGGGGTTCTGTGCTTTTGCGTTAAATAGATAAAGGCGTAAGGGCGAACTGAAGCCGTTGCGCCCGTCACCGAGAGTCAGTAAGGTGGGCGCACTTTTTTAATGCGGAACGGATGTATCCTCATGCACAGCTCAAAAGATCCCCTGCACGGCGTGACGCTGGAAGCGCTGCTCAATGCGCTGGTGGCGCGCTACGGCTGGGCGGAAATGGCCCGCCAGGTCAACATTAACTGCTTTAAAAGCGATCCCAGCATCAAGTCCAGCCTGAAATTTCTCCGCCGGACGCCGTGGGCGCGCAAAGAGGTGGAGGCGATGTATCTGGCTTCGCTCGACGACGATGCGCCGGCAGAGAAAGCGGATCCCTGGGCAAACTGGCAGAAAAAATAACCCTTACCACAGGACAACATCATGCAGAGCTGGAGCAGTAAAGATTTCACCGCCGACCGCGCGTGGGGCGCGCTGGACATTGCCAATTTTTCCGGCACCACCGTGCGCCTGCACTGGACCGACCAACCCTATATCTGGCACATCAACGACGGTCAGGAGGTGTTTGCCGTGATGGATGGTCAGGTGGCGATGCATGTGAAGGTCGACGGCGAGGAGCAGGTGTTCATGCTGAACGCCGGAGATATCTTTTACGCCGAGGTGGGATGCGAGCATGTCGCCCATCCCCAGGGGGCGGCGCGTATTCTGGTGATTGAGAAAGAAGGGTCGGTCTGATCCCGCCGGCGGGCAATTCGTTAGCCCGCCGTTTCATAGCCTGTCACACTCAACATACCGCGTTGATATAAATCACTTATCCAGCTTTCAATATACATAATTCTTGTTTGCCATTGCCTTCACCCCAGCACTATCTTTTGCCGCAGACGTCTTAACAGGCACAACCCCGGGAGAGATCATGGCCACCTTGCAGTGGGATCACGCAGTACAGTTTGTGAATCAGCCGGAAGCGGCGATTGAAATCTTTGCCGGGCAGCAGCTGCGGGCGGCGGTCGGCGGGCGCCATCCGGGCTGGGGAACCCGCAATGCGCTGAGCTATTTTGGTCTGACCTATATCGAATTCCTCGCCATTTCCGACCCCGACGAACTGCGCGCCGCGACGGACAGATTTCTGCTCTCGCGGGATGCCGCGCGGTTGCTGCCGGAGAACGAAGCGCTGTTACGCGTCGCGCTGCGCAGCGACGACATCGAGGCCACCCATGACCACTTGCGTCGCAAGGGGCTGGCGGTGTCACCGATTGTCGATGGCCAGCGCCACGATCCGCAGGGCAATGTCATCCGCTGGCGGATCTTCACCATCGATGGCGACACCGACGGGCTGGTCTTTCCTTTTGTGCTGCAGTGGGGAGAAGACGACGAGACCCGGCTGGCGCGGCTGCGCGCTCAGGGGCTGGACGTGCCTCATCCGCTGGGCGACATTGTGCTCGAGCAGGCGGTGTTCGAGGTGGACAATCCGCAGGCGGTGCGCGACCGCTGGCAGGCACTGCTGGGCTTCCCGTCACAGGGAGAGCAGGGGCTGGACGCGGGCGGCCAGTGGTTTACTTTCCGCCAGGGACCCGCCAACCAGCTGACCGAGCTGGTGTTTCGCGTCGCCAACCCGGCGCTTAAGGGGCAACGCTTTCGCGTCGGCAACGGCGTGTATCGCTTTATATAACGGCTGACGCTAGCGTACCGTCGCGCGCAGTGCCCCCGGCGGCTGGCCGGTGATGCGTTTGAAAGCCCGGCTAAAGGCCGCCAGCGACTGATACCCGAGGCTGAAGGCGACTTTTTCCAGCGCCTGGCCTTCGTGGGTGATGTACTGCACCGCCAGCCGCATACGCAGCTCGGTGAGATAGCGGGCGGGGGTGGTGCCGGTGGCGGCAAGAAAACGCTCGGCGAAGAGAGAGCGCGACAGCCCCGCCTCCCGCGCCAGATCTTCCACTTTCCAGTTAACGCCCGGACGTTGATGCATGGCGTAGATCGCTTTCGCCAGCCGGGGATCGCGCAGGACCTGCACCCAGCCGGTGGCGTTACCGCACCCGCAGGCCACCCAGCCGCGGACAATCAGCGCGGCCACCACGTCCGCCAGTCGGGCGAGGATCCCGGCATAGCCCGCCTGGCGGGTGAGCGATTCCCGCTCCATCGCCGCCAGCAGCGGCTGGATCTCCGGCCAGGTGTTGAGCAGGCAGCTCACCCGCATCACTTCGGGCATGGCCTTCACCAGCGGCTGCATGCCGCCGAGTTCAAAGTCCATACAACCGCTGAAAATCACGGCGCGCTCCGGGCAGTCAGGCTGGCCGCCAGCGTTGATACAACTTACCGTGCTGCACACCGTTTCGCTGTTCAGCTGCGCCACATTCACCACCGCGGCCTGCGGATCGGAGAGCAGGGCGTGCCCGTCGCCGTTGGGAATAAACAGCGCGTCGCCGCTCTCCAGGGTGAACTGTTCTCCGCTGGCCATGCGCAGCAGCACCGGCCCGCGGCTGATGAAATGGAACTGGGCTTTGCCCGCCACGGCGCTAAAGCCGACGCCAAACGGGCGGGAGGTCTCGATGCGCCGGTAATTCACGCCGGAGAGGCGCATACCGCGCAGCAGTTCGCTGGTCAGGTCGATAGTGGGCTGGCTCATGGTAATTCCGGACGAATAATCAATAACTGAAGAGTATGCATCATATATCGTCCAGGGGTAAGCCCCTAAGATGTCCAGGATGTTAATAAACCTGGAGAGATGTATATGACTTCCTGCATAGCTGCTGACGCGAGCCTGTCACCCGTCAGGCCTGCCTGGCGCGCCGTCTATGCCCTGGCCCTCGGGGTGTTCGGCCTGATCGTGGCTGAATTTCTGCCCGCCAGCCTGTTAACGCCGATGGCCAGCAGCCTCGGCGTCAGCGAAGGGATGGCCGGGCAGGCGGTGACCGCCACGGCGTTAGTGGCGTTAGTCACCGGCCTGCTGATCGCCACCGCCACCCGCAATATCGACCGCCGCTGGGTGCTGATGTTCTTTTCCGTGCTGCAGATTGTCTCCAGCCTGATGGTCGCTTTTGCCGGTTCGCTGGCGTTTCTCCTGCTCGGTCGTCTGCTGTTGGGGATCGCCATCGGCGGTTTCTGGGCGATGTCCACCGCCACGGCGATGCGTCTGGTGCCGGCGGCCCATGTGCCGAAAGCGCTGGCGATCATCTTTTCCGCGGTGTCTGTCGCCACGGTGGTGGCCGCGCCGCTCGGCAGCTACCTCGGAGAGCTGATCGGCTGGCGCAACGTGTTTATTCTCTGCGCGATACCCAGCCTGCTGGCGCTGCTCTGGCAGCTGTGGGTGCTGCCCTCCATGCGGCCGGAAAGCGTTGGCACCTTCTCCACGCTGTTCAGGGTGCTGCGCCGTCCCGGTATGCTGGGGGGCATGCTGGCGTCGATCCTGATTTTCAGCGGCCATTTTGCCTTCTTCACCTACCTGCGACCGTTCCTTGAGACCGTCGCGCAGGCCAGCGTTGAAGGCGTTTCGCTGATTTTGCTCGGCTTCGGTGTCGCTAACTTTGTCGGCACCTCGGTGGCGAGCTATCTGCTGAGCCGCAGCCTGCGTCTGACCCTGGCGCTGGTGCCGCTGATGATGAGCGTCCTGGCGCTGCTGATGGTGACGTTTGGCCATCTGTCCGTGCTCGACGGGTTGCTGGTCGCCCTGTGGGGATTTGCCTTCGGTCTGGTGCCGGTGGCCTGGTCCACCTGGCTGGCCACCACCGTGCCGGATGAGGCGGAAAGCGCAGGCGGTCTGCTGGTGGCCTCTATTCAGCTGGCCATCAGCGCCGGCGCCGCCGGCGGCGGGGCGGTGTTCGATCTGCATGGCGCCAGCGGCGTCTTCACCGGCAGCAGTTTGCTACTGTTGACCGCGATGGTCGTGGTCTTCACCGCCGTGCGGGTGAAACCGGTCGCCAGCGCCGAGCAGCCGGAGACCGGCCGCTTATCCCGCGAGATCGATAACTAAATTGGCCGACAGACTGCGGGAGCAGCACAGCGCGATATGCTGCTCCGCGGCCTGTTTTTCCGCCTCCGACTGCACGGTATCCCGGTGGTCTACCGTTCCCTCCCGCACCGGCGTCAGGCAGGCGCCGCAGATCCCCATCTCGCAGGAGAGCGGCACCTCAACGCCATGCTCCTGCAGCACCCGGGCGATGGTTTTGTCCCCCGGGACCGGCCAGCGCTCACCGGTGGAGGCGAGGGTGATGGTGAAGGTGCCGTCCTCCGCCGACGCCGCCGTCGGGACGGTCGGCTGGAACGCTTCGCTGTGCAGTTGCGTTTCCGCCCAGCCGGCCGCCAGCGCGGTGTCGCGCACCTGGGCCATAAACCCCGGCGGTCCGCAGAAATAGACTCGGGTGTCGGCGTCCGGCGCGCCCAGATCCTGCGCCAGCCACAGGCGCGGGCTGTGCCCGTCGGCAGAGCTGTGGATCAGGCAGGTTCCGCCGGTGAGCTGGCTGGCGATCTCGGTGGCGAAGGCGGCCTCCTGCGCGCGGCTGACGTAATAGTGCAGCGTAAAGCTGGCGCCGGACGCCGCCCGCGCATGAGCCATCGCCAGCAGCGGCGTAATCCCGATCCCGGCGGCGAGGAGCACCACGTGGCCGCCCCCGTGCAGAGGAAAGTGGTTGCGCGGAGCAGAGATCAGCAAGGGCTGCCCCGGACGCAGGGTGTCATGAATATAACGGGAGCCGCCTCGCGACTGCGCCTCGCGGGCGACGCAGAGCAGATAGTGATCCCGTCTGGCCGGGCTGCCGGTCAGCGAATACTGACGGATCAGCCCGCAGGGGAGATGGAGGTCGATATGGGCGCCGGGCGCCCACGCCGGCAGCGGTTGCCCATCGGCGCTCACCAGACGAACGGCCAGATTTTTCGCGCCCTGGCGCCACAGGCCATCGACCACCACCGGGAGTATGTCGCGCATAAGACCTCCACTCATACCAGAAAGAAATCGCCAAAGCCCATCTTCTTCAGCCCGCGCCGGTAGGCGATAGAGCTGCGGTCTGCCGGAATATGCGCCTCCAGGGTCAGATCCAGCGGCAGCCGCTCCGGGCGCTGGGTCTCAACCATCAGGCGGTCCTCCTCAAACACCCGCAGGTTGAACGCATGAACGTCTTCCACCGGCACATGCAGGTCAAAATTGCGGGCGATAGGGGCAAACATTCGCGTCACGCGCGACGACACCGGCGAGGCGGCGTTCATGATCACCAGCTTCGCATCGGCAGGGAAATGGATGGTCAGCGTGGCGGTGAACGGCAGATGCATTTCAAAGTGACGCAGCCACTGGAACCCTTCCGGCGCGCGGAAATCGGAGCTGGCCGGGTAATTGCCTACCGAGCTCCAGTAGTCGGCAACAAAGCCGAACGGCGTCTCCTGCGGGGTGTAGTCCGGCACCTGTTGGTTGTCCGGATCGGCGAAGGTCTCGGTGTGGATCCACGCGAAGTGGGCGACATCGAGAAAGCCTTCGACCTGGCGGCCGGCAAAGCCCTTCACTTCAAAGGCCGGACAGTTGATTTGCTGAAAGCCGGCGTCGTCCCAGTGCGGCATGGTCGGTAACGGCGGCGGATTGTCCGGATCGCAGTCCAGGCAGGTCCAGATCAGCCCGTAACGCTCCTCCACGGCGAAGCTGGTGAGATGCAGTTTGGCCGGAATGGGTTGCCCCGGACTGGAGGGGATGCGGTTGCAGCGGCCATCCTCGCCAAAGCGCAGGCCATGATAGGGGCAGACGATGCCTTCTTCTTCATGAAACCCCAGGGTCAGCGGGACGCCGCGGTGCGGGCAGACGTCGCGGGCGACCACCACCTGGCCTTTTATACGATAGATAACCAGCTGTTCGTCCAGTAGGGTGGCTTTCACCGGAGCGCCGTCAATATCGCAGGCGCGGGCCACCGGGTGCCAGCAACGGGCCAGCCGCAGCCAGTCTTCCGGATCGAAGGTGCAATGGGCGGGGGGCGTGGGGGTGGTTGTCTTCATGATTTCTCTTCCTGCTCACATCGGTGATTGTTTTATTGTTGTGAGATTATTGTTGTCATATTAGGGTGTTCACATCCATCACCATTAATTCACTCTGCTGTTGCAAAAAAGAGTACAGGGGCACCATGAGTCCATTTTCCCGTTTCGCCCACTATTTCATCGCCGTGGCTCGCTGCGGCAGCCTGCGCCGGGCCGCCGAGCAGCTGCATATCTCGGCCTCGGCGATTAACCGCCAGATCCTGCAGGCCGAGGAGGCCTTCGGGACGCCGCTGTTCGAGCGGCTGCCGGAGGGACTGCGGATGACCACTGCGGGTGAACTGCTGTATGACAATCTGTTGCGCTGGCAGAAGGAGTTTCGTCAGACCCGGCAAAAATTTGATGAGCTGCAGGGGATGAAGCGCGGGAGCGTCAGCGTCGGCATGGTGCAGGCGCTGGCGGAAGGAGGCTTCGCCGCCGCGCTGGCGGAGATCATTGCCAGCTGGCCGTGGCTGGAGCTGGATCTGCAGGTGGCCGACAGCCACACCGTCAGCCAGAAAGTGCGTCAGGCGGATCTGGACGTCGGTCTGATCCTCGATCCGCAGGGGCAGGCAGGACTCAGCGTACTGGCCTTTGCCGAACTGGAGGTGGGGATTGTGATGCGCCCGGACCATCCTCTGGCGGGGGCAAAGGCCCTGTCTCTGGGCGAGCTCAGCCTGGAGCGGCACATCGTGCCCGGCGCGCCGCTGATCGTTCATGAGCGTGTTGCGCTCCTCTATCGCCACCATGACTTTGCGCCGGAGAATACCATCAGCTGCAATGATATTCGCCTCATTAAGTCGCTGGTGCTGCGCGGCAGCGGCGTGACGCTCCTCAGCCTGCTCGACGTGCTGGACGAGGTTCAGCGCGGACAGCTGACCTTTATCCCGCTGCGCAGTACGCTGCTGCGGCCGCTGACCCTGGCGCTGTGCACCGCGCCCTCGCGTCAGCTATCGCGTCCCGCGCAGATGGCCATTCAGACGCTGAGCGCGGTGATTGAGTCCATGGCGACCGTCAGCCCAGCGGGCCGCTGAGGATGGTGTCGCACATGCCGTTGATAATCCGTTCGCCGGTCTCCTCCCGCAGCTCCTGGTACCAGGCTTCGGTGAGCTGCATATCCTTACCGTGGGTGATATCGCAGCGCTTGCGCGCCTTCAACACCAGATCGCGAACCCGATCGCAGCGCTGGGCTTCATACTCGCGCAGGGCGGCGTCAATATCGCGGGTCTGGCGGAAAACGGCGCCCAGCACCACCGCATCTTCCATCGCCGCACATCCCCCCTGGCCAATATCCGGGGTGGTGCTGTGTCCGGCGTCGCCCAGCAGCGCGACGCGACCGCGCACCAGGCGGCTGAACGGTTCGATATCGTGGATTTCAATACGGTTGGTGGTCTGCGGGTCAAGGGCGGCGATCAGCTTCTGCACCGGCGGCGCCCAGCCGGCAAAGTAGCGGCTGAGGTCAGCGCGCAGGGTGTCACGATCCTCCGCCAGACCCGCCGGCAGCGGCACATCAAAGAAAAAGTAGAACCGGCCAGCGGAGACCGGCATCAGCGAGACGCGCTTGCCTTCGCCGACAAAGGTGGTCCACTGATCGCCGGGCGCCAGCGCTTCATCTACTTCCACCAGACCGTTCCAGTTGACGTAGCCGGCGTAGCGGCGCTGCGGGGTAAAGCCTAGCACCCACGGACGCAGCGCGGAATGGCTGCCGTCGGCGGCAATCAGCAGATCGCCGCTGGCGCTGCTGCCGTCGGTAAACCACACCGTCACGCCGTCGGCGTTTTCTTCACAGCGGGTGACGCGTTTGCCGAACTGCACGCGCTCCCGTCCCCAGAAATCCAGCATTTCCCGCTGCAGCTCTGCGCGGGATACCGGGCAGGGGCGGCTGCCGGTGCGTTCGATCAGCGGCGCGAGGCTGAACTGGGTCATGTTCTCGCCGCTGCGGAAATCGCGATACGCCATGCGGCGCAGCGGTCCGCCGAAGGTTTCCATGATATCGCCCATGCCGAGGTGGGCCATGCATTTCACGCCGTTGGGCCACACGGAAATCGCCGCGCCGACCGGTTTGATCTCTTTCACCGCCTCATAGACGTCGCAGTCGATCCCCGACTGTTTGAGCGCCACTGCCGCACTTAAGCCGCCGATGCCCGCGCCAATCACGATTGCTTTCATTTTTTTCTCCTTCTCCAGATGTAGGCACTGACTACAGCAATTTGCGTACCAGTTCGCCGGAGGGAGGAAAACCGCCCGCCAGAGGCACAGCGACAGGTCATGGCGCACCACCTCGGTGCAATGCGATGCATTGGTTGCCTTTTTATGAATCAAAAGTTTCTGTATGTTGCATTAAGAATCTATCGTTTCATAAGCCTGGTTCAGCAGCGGAGGGAAGTGATGCATCATTCGAGTAATTTAAGCTTATGATTTTAAAGTGTTAATAAATTTATTCGTGCGCTTTTGTCGTCTCTGGCCTGCTTTGTGCAGTAGCCCATGCACTTCTCTTTGCTACGGGATAACACCATGTCTGACGAACATCACAGCGGCCTGCTTTACGGCCTTGAACAGCGGATCCCACCGCTTCCGGCCTTTTTTAGCGCCCTCCAGCATGTGCTGGCGGGTCTGGTGGGGATCATCACGCCGCCGCTGATCATCGGCGCCACCCTCGGACTTGGCGACTGGCTGCCGTATCTCATCAGTATGTCGCTGCTGGCTTCGGGTATCGGTACCTTTCTGCAGTCCAACCGGGTCTGGGGCATTGGCGCCGGGATGATCTGCATGCAGGGCACCAGCTTCGCCTTTCTGGGCGTGGCGGTAGCCGGAGGGATGTGGGTGAAAGCGCAGGGCGGCGGGCCGCAGGATATTATGGCGATGCTGTTTGGCGTTAACTTTGTCGCCGCCCTGGTGCCGGTGATTGTCAGCCGCTTTATCGAACCGCTGAAGAAAATCTTTACCCCTATCATTACCGGCAGCGTGATTGCGCTGATCGGCATCAGCCTGATCAAGGTCAGCGTCATTAACTGGTGCGGTGGGGAAAAGGCGCAGGATTTCGCCAGCATGAGCAATATCGCGCTCGGGGCGGGTACCCTTGGCGTTATCGTCCTGTTGAGCTGCGCCAAAAACCGCTGGCTGCGGCTCTCCTCGGTGGTGGTGGGCATTGCCGTGGGCTGTGTGGCGGCAGGGCTGAGCGGTCAGTTCCATCTTCACAGCCTGGGCGACACCCTGTTTCGCCTGCCAACGCTGTTCCCGTTTGGCTTTCAGTTTAACAGCGCGATATTTCTGCCGGTGGCGCTGGTGTCGCTGGTGTGTATTCTGGAGGCGGTGGGCGATCTGACGGCCAACTCGCTGATTTCACAACAGTCTGTTGACGATCGCGCTTTCCGCAACCGGCTGAAGGGCGGTATCCTGGCGGATGGCGTCAGCTGCATGGTGGCCGCAATGCTCAGCGCCTTTCCGAACACGACTTTCGCGCAGAACAACGGCGTGATCCAGATGACCGGGGTGGCCAGCCGCTATGTCGGACGCTACATTGGCGTGATTCTGATCCTGCTCGGGCTGTTCCCGCCGGTGGGCGAACTGTTGCGGCAGATCCCGGCGCCGGTGCTGGGGGGCGCTACGATGGTGATGTTTGGCTGCGTGGTGGCGGCCGGGATCCGGATCATTACCCAGAACCCGCTCACCCGACGCGATGTGCTGATCGTGGGTCTGGCGTTTGGCGCGGGTCTTGGCGTGGAGTCGGTGCCGGCGTTTCTCAGCCATTTTCCGCCGATGGTCGGCGATCTGTTCGGTTCCGCGGCCACCAGCGGTGGGCTGGTGGCGATAGCGCTGAACCTTGTTCTGCCGCAGGAGCAGGCGGCGACGAAAACGATAAGGAGTCAGGATGATCGCGCTGAGTCAGTTTAACAGCCTGAGTGGCGATGAGGCAGGGGAGCTGCTGGCTCCCTGTGTGGCGATCCCGGCCTGGAGCGATAAGCTGGTGAACTTGCGCCCCTTCGCCAACCGTGAAGCGCTGCTGCAGGTCGCCCGGGAAGCGATGGGCGACTGGGGAGAGAACGATCTGAACGCGGCGCTCAGCGCCCATCCGCGGATCGGCGAAAAACCGAGCGGCAGCCAGGCGCACGCGACGATGTCACGCCAGGAGCAGTCGGCGGTGGACAGCGATAATGAAAGACTGGCGCAGGCCCTGCGGGAGGGGAATGCCCGCTACGAAGCCCGCTTTGGCCGGGTGTTTTTAATCCGCGCCAAAGGGCGCAGCGGCGAAGAGATTCTGCAGGCGCTGACGCGCCGGCTGCAGCATACCGCTGACGAAGAAGTGGCTGAGGCGCTTGCCCAGCTGCGGGAAATTACGATGTTAAGACTGGAAGGAGCGATTGGCGAATGAGCACCCTGAGCACCCATATTCTGGATATTTCCACCGGCACGCCGGCTGAAGGCGTCGCGGTCAGCCTGAGCCAGGAGGGCGAGACCCTGGCGAACCTGGTGACCAACGCCCAGGGGCGTATCGTCACCTTCAGCGCCGCGCCGCTGCCGGCGGGGCGCTACTGTTTAACCGCGGAAACCGGGGCGTGGTTTGCCCGTGCCGGGCGCGAGAGCGTTTTTACCCGAGCGCAGATTGATTTTGTCATTGGCGAGGCGGCAGAGGACCATTTCCATCTGCCGTTTCTGATCGCCCCGGGCGGGTGGTCGACCTACCGCGGCAGCTAAGCCCGGCTGCGCGTTGCCCGAGTGACAGCCATTGCCGGGCGGCGCTGCGCTTGCCCGGCCTGGATGATGATGAAACTGGTAGCGACAGCCCGTAGGCCCGGTAAGGCGCAGCCGCCACCGGGCAGACCACGTTGCTCCGGCTGCCATCCCTTCTGCTTTATCCCTACGTAAGGATAATCATTGACCTATCCCCACCAGGGGATAAACTTGACATTATCCCTTGCAGGGTATAAAACCAGTTTTATCCCGATAGAGGGATAAATGATGGTGAGGAACAAGGCGATGAATTCCCCGCAGATATACAGTCCGGTTCAGCTGGCCAATTACCTGAAACTGCTGCGCCAGCAAAATCACTGGACTCAGGAGGCGCTGGCCAGCCGGATCGGCATTAAACAGGCGACGCTGTCCAATTTTGAAAATCACCCCGACAAAACCACCTTAACCACCCTGTTTAAGATCCTCCAGTCGCTGGAGGTGGTGATGACCCTGAACGCCAAACCGGCAGAGACGGCGATGATTCCCGATAACACCACGGATCTTGACTGGTAATGGCGACGCTCACCACCTGGATGAACAATGCGCGCGTGGGAACCTTAACCCGCCAGGCCAACGGGGCGCACAGTTTCCGCTATGATGAGGAGTGGCTGCGCAGCCCGCGCGCCAGACCGCTCTCCCTCTCGCTGCCGCTGCAGTATGGCAATATTACCGCCGACGCGGTGTATCACTATTTTGATAACCTGCTGCCCGACAGCCCGCAGGTCCGCGAGCGGATCGTCAGGCGCTATCAGGCGCGTTCGAAACAGCCGTTCGATCTGCTGGCCGAGGTCGGGCGGGACAGCGTAGGGGCGGTGACTCTGCTGCCGCCGGGGGAAGAGGCGTATCTTGCCGCGTTGCGCTGGCAGACGCTGGATGAGGCGCAGCTGACCGCTTTGCTGACCGCCTACCAGTCGGATATTCCTCTCGGGATGGTGACCGGCCAGGACGATTTTCGTATCTCGGTGGCCGGCGCTCAGGAGAAAACCGCGCTGCTGCGAATGGGCGAGCACTGGTGTATTCCGCAGGGCACCACCCCGACCACCCATATCATTAAACTGCCTATCGGCGAGATAAAGCAGCCCAATGCGACGCTGGATCTGCGTGAAAGCGTGGATAACGAATATCTGTGCCTGGCGCTGGCCAGGGCGTTGGGCCTGGCGGTGCCGGAGGCGGAGATTATCAACACGCCGCGGATCCGTGCGCTGGCGGTGACCCGCTTCGACCGGCGCTGGGCGCAGGAGGGGCGCGTGCTGCTGCGTCTGCCGCAGGAGGATCTGTGTCAGGCATTCGGCATACCGTCGTCGATGAAATATGAGTCTGACGGCGGGCCGGGTATCGCCGCGATCATGACCTTTCTGCTGGGCTCCAGTGAGGCCCTGAAAGATCGCTATGACTTTATGAAGTTCATGGTGTTCCAGTGGCTGACCGGGGCAACGGACGGGCATGCGAAGAACTTCTCGCTCTTTTTGCTGCCCGGCGGCAGCTACCGGCTCACGCCGTTCTACGACATTATTTCGGCATTTCCGGTGCTGGGCGGGACGGGACTGCATCTGCGCGACCTGAAGCTGTCGATGGGGCTCAATGCCACAAAAGGGCGGAAAACGGAGATTAACGCTATCTATCCGCGTCATTTTCTGGCGACCGCCAAAGCGGTTAACTTCCCCCGGGAGCAGATGCTGGCGATCCTGGGCGAGTTTGCCGACCGCGTGCCGCAGGCCATCGAAAGCGCCCGCCAAACGCTGCCGTCGGACTTTTCCGCCCACGTCTGGCGTGCCATCACGGAGAACATGTTGAAACTGCACGCCCGCCTGCAGCAAGGGCTGCAGGCGGGATAGCGAAGCCGGCTGGCGGTTAGCTCTGCGGCTGTCCCCAGCGGCTGCGCAGGTAGTTAACCGCCTGGCGGGTCTGCGGCTGATTGAGGTTGTTTTCGCGGAACAGGATGGTGCCCTGGATCTGCGGCAGGGACTCATTGAGGTCGAGCTGTTTTTTCAGCTCCGGCACGCCGCCATCCACCGTCCAGTCAGGTTCATTTTTTGACGGTTCACCCACCTTGTACAAGGCCACGCCGATATACAGCCGGGTATGCGTCGGCTTGACCACCTCGGCCCACCAGTTGGCCAGCACATCGTAGCGCGCCGCATCGCGGGCAAACGGCCAGTAAATCTGCGGGGCGATGTAGTCGAGCAGCCCCTGCTGCACCCAGCTGCGGGTATCGGCATAGGATTCATCATAGGCGGCCGCGCCACGGGTATCAGACCCCGCCGGATCGTGGGAGCGGTTGCGCCACACCCCGGCCGGGCTAACGCCAAACTCGACGTTCGGATTGAGTTTTTTAATGGTCGCGGAGACCTGGGCAATAAGCTGCTGAGTGTTATGCCGCCGCCAGTCGCCCTTCGAGGCATAGCCCTGCCCGTAACGACGGAAGGTCTCGTTGTCGTTAAGCGGGGAAGAAGCGGTTTCGGTGTAGAAATAGTCATCGAACTGCACGCCGTCAATCGGGTAGTTCTGCACCACTTCAGCGACAATGCTGGTGATCCAGTCACGCGCTTCGGGAATACCCGGGTCGAGAACAAAGCGATCGCTGGCGGTGCGGATCCAGTTACGGTGCAGGACGAACACGCTGGCCGGCACCTGAGTGAGGGTGTTGTTCAGCTCGGCAATCGTCGACGGTTTGGTGTTGACCGAGACGCGGTAAGGGTTAAACCATGCGTGGACCTTCATGCCGCGCTTGTGCGCTTCATCCAGCATAAACTGCAGCGGATCGTAGCCGGGGTATTCGCCGATTTTGCCGGTCAGCATATCGGACCACGGCAGAATATCAGACCGCCAGAGCGCCGTACCGTCCGGTTTCACCTGGAAAAAGACGGTGTTGATCCCCAGGCGCTGCAGATTATCGAGTTTGGCGATCAGCGCCAGCTTCTGCTGGGTGATGCGGCTTTCCGGCGTACTGGCGATAATTGACCCGACCGGCGGCCAGTCAAGGCGCGAGACGGTGGTCAGCCAGACGCCGCGTACCGGCTCCCGGTGCGTCTGACCGGCTTTAACGGCCGCGCTCTTCGGCGGCGTGACGAGGGATTTGGGGGCCTTACTGGTGCAGCTGAACAGCATGCCGGCGGCGATGAGCGCCGCGCCTGCCAGCGCCACTTTGCTGGCTAGGGGGAATCGACGAGAATGGCTGATGATGAACTCCCGTGTAATCAGATCGTCGCGTGTAGGCGCTATTCTCTTACGATTCGCCGGCCAGAGCAATTCCTTGACAGGACTGTTGACATCAGGTGGGAGAGGTCAGTCGGGCTCCCACGCCAGAATATCGCCAGGCTGACACTCGAGCGCCTCGCAGATGCGGGACAGGGTATCAAAGCGGATGCCTTTGACTTTTCCCGACTTGAGCAGCGACAGGTTCTGTTCGGTAATGCCTACAAAGGCCGCCAGCGCCCTGGACGTCATCTTTTTTTCCACCAGCAGTTTGTCCAGATTCACCACCACAGCCATCGTTAAATAAACTCCTTATTCTCTTCTTCCGCACGGATCCCGTGGAGCATGGCGTGAAATGTCACAAACAGCAAGCTTCCTGTCAGAAGCAGCACCCCGTCGCTGAGCAGAAACACCACCTGGTAATAAGGCTGCGGCCACCAGGCGAGCAGCGGGATCAGAAAGCGGCACACCGGCAACAGGATCCCCATGCCCACCATGGCCAGAGCGATGTAACGAACGCTGTGCGCCAGGGAGAGGCTGAGCACGCTGCGCTGGCGGACGCTACGGGTTACCTTCATGCCCTGCCAGATAGCGAACGCGAACAGCCCGGCCGGAAGATACAGCAGGGCCAGCAGCAACAAACGTCTCGCCATCCCCGGCGCCTGGGCCGGGTTGTCGGTTAACGGCACTTCAGCAAAGTGCAGCAGGGTGGAAAGAAAATATCGTTCGCCGGTAAAGAAAATCCACAGCGGCACGATCAGGGCGAGCATAAAAAAGAGGGGCAGTATGCCGCTAATAATAGCCAGACTCAGCCGGGTTCTGGATTGCTTCACAATTTACCTTCCTGATTGATGAGAATAATTAAAGCACCAGCCGCGTCAAGCATGACATAAGGGCCACGGCGAAGACAACGCTCATCGCCCGGACGCCGCGTCGACGGCTGGCAAACCACGGACGGGTCCAGACGCGGTACAGGCTGAGGGTGATGAACGATGCCTGGATGGTCCAGGTCAGCATCCGAAACAGGTAGCCCATTTTGCCGAGATTCTGCAGGGTCTGGAAAACCTCGGCGAGATAAATAACCCCGGTCACCAGCAAAACATAATTGAGCAGGCGTATTTTTCGCTGCGCCAGCCAGTCGCCGGAAATAAACAGGATCACCGACAACAGCGTTAACAGCGCCCAGAGGATGTCAATTCCGTTCATTACGCGCCTCCTGTTCATCAGGGGTGGCAGCCAGTAAGAGCTTGATGGCAGGCCCGATCACCGGCCAGGCGGTATCGGAGAGGATCACTACCGCGGTCTGTCGCTGTCGGTCGAAGGCCATCATTGCCGCAAAGCCGCCACTCTGCCCGTCATGCCAGACGATCTCCCGTCCGCGGACGCGGGTAGTGAACCAGGCATAACCCACCCGGGAATCGGGATCATCGGTGGCGAACAGGGGGGGCATGCCTTCACTGCCTGCCAGGTTTCCTGCCAGCAGCGCCTGGGCATATTTCGCCATATCGACAATCGTGGCGCGTACGCCGCCGGCGGGGGCGAAGGCGTCCATCACCCATGGCTGCTGAGGGAAACCAGAGGCTGACCAGCCCACGGTAAACGTCGGCGAGGCTGGAGTATTGTGCCGGGCCACTTCCGCGTCCTGCATTCCGGCGGGGGCAAAGACCCGTTGCGCCATCAGTGTGGCAAAATCGCGATGAGACGCCCGCTCCAGCGCCAGTCCGAGCAGGGCAAACCCGGCGTTGGAATAATCAAACCATTTCGTCGGCTGCAGAGTGGCCTGGTTCATCATCGCGATCAGCGCGGGTCGATCGTAGCGCCAGGGATTCTGCCGCCGGGCAATGTCGCTCAGAATAGCCAGCCGCTGCCCAACCGACGCGGTGAGCGGTGGCAGTCCTGAACGGTGAGAAACCAGTTGCTCCAGGGTAACGTCCCGCACCGGGCTGACAATCTCCGGGACCAGCGCCGACACCGGCGTCTGCGCGGTGACTTCGCCGCGGCGAATAGCCTCCAGCAGCAGGCTGGCGGTCATGGTTTTGCTCAGGCTGGCGATCTCATACTGCGTCGTATACTCGCTCCCCCACAGGCCGTAGCGCACCCCCTGAGGGGTAATCAGCGCGGCGGCGACCTGTCCGCGGGCGCCGTTAAGCAGAGGCGTTAATATCGAGACCAGCTGTTTATCCCCCGTCGTCCGGGAGCTGGGGGGATGAAAGCCGGGCTGCAGGGCGATCCCCGCCGCCACGATGACGGTAAAAACCAGCACGGCGGCAATGATCTGTCTGTCCCGGCGATAGCGGTTCCAGCGCATGTTTTCTCCTTAACGCGGTACGACATCCAGGTGAGGGAATACCGTTTCTCCCTGGTGTTAAAGTGAGCGCAGGTTAGCCTGGTGTTTATCGTTTTACAATAAATTTTTATCGTTTTATGATTAACTCTATAAGGAGTAAAGCAGACACACCCGGCGCGGTGTGGAGAACGCGGGGGGGCAATAGAGGCCAGGGGATAAAGTGCGCTGACGAAGGGCGGTACTCGCCAGCGAGAAATGTCGGCTATGCCGATATACCGGGAGAAGAAAACTCAGCGGATCCGCGACTGCTCGTCGTCGCGTAGCGTCAGCACCTCAAATCCGTTGGCGGTGACGGCCACGGTGTGTTCCCACTGCGCGGAGAGTTTTTTATCGCGGGTGACCACCGTCCAGCCATCCTTTTTGGTCTTGATACGACTGTCGCCCTGGTTCACCATCGGTTCAATAGTGAATACCATGCCTTCCCGCAGCACCGCGCCTTCACCGGGCCTGCCGTAGTGCAGCACCTGCGGCTCTTCATGCATTTCCTGGCCGATACCGTGACCGCAATATTCTCTGACCACGCTGTAGCCATGGTCCTCGACCCAGCGCTGAATGGCATGGCCGATGTCGCCCAGCGTCGCGCCGGGTTTCACCACCTCAATGCCTTTCCACATGGCTTCATAGGTGGTCTTTACCAGCCGGCGAGCCAGCGGGGAAACGTCGCCTATCAGGTACATCTTACTGGAGTCAGCGATCATGCCCGCTTTCTCGAGGGTGATATCGACGTTAATGATCATCCCGGAGCGCAGATGCTCGGTCGCCTTCGGGATCCCATGGCAGACCACATCGTTAATCGAGGTGTTCAACACATAGGGAAAGTCGTATTGCCCCTTGCTGGCCGGGCGGGCGTCCAGCTGGTTGACGATAAAATCTTCCACTCGATCGTTGATTTCCATCGTCGTCACGCCGGGGACGATAAAGGTATCCAGCATGTCAAACACCGATGCCAGCAGCTGGCCGGCATGGCGCTGGCGCGCGAGCTCATCGGCGGTTTTAATGATTATTGATGGCATTGATCACCTCCAGCAGACGGTCAGAGCCGGATTTCAGCATCAGCAGTTTGATCTGCTGGTGGTTAAGCTCCGGGTAGAGTTCGCTCATCATGCCCAGGCGGATCCAGTATTCCGCCTGGGCATTAACGGAGCGGGACATGGCTTTGCTGGCATCACGAATGTCATCGTGCAGCAGATCGGAGATTTTGACGATTCCCATAGAAACAGACCATATATGATTCGTAGATGTATCGTATACAAACCAGCGCGGGATGTCCTTGGCATTTTGTGGCGTGGGTGACGAGCGTCATGCAAAAAAGCCCGACCAGCGGGCTTATTTACCGTATTTTTTCAGGTTAAAAATTCGCGCGGCTCACCATGGCGAAAATTACCCATTAGGTTATCGGTATGCGGAATGAAAATAACATGATGACGACGCATCAATATATTTTATGCAGGTGTTAATTTTGCGTATGAATATTCTCCCGTCAGGCCGGGAATCCGGGGAATTTACAGCGCGTCAGTGAGTTTATCCACCACCACTTTACCCGCATTATCGAACTGCGTAATGCGGAAGCTGTCGCTCCAGGAGCGGCGAGTGGTGAAGCGGTCAAACAGGGATACCCGGCCTTTACGCTGGCCATCTTTACTTAAAATAACCCATTCGGTTACCGAAGAATAATGCTGACTATTGTCATGACGACTCTGTTGTTCAACCAGTCGATCTTCTTTTTCCACTTTTAAATAATCACGCAACATATTTAACCTCCATAGAAAGTATTATTAACATTACTCCTTTTATTTATTCTTTCAATCAAACTTTTTAATCAATAAAAGTAACTATTAGTGGGCGACCTAAGTGCGAAAATCGCCGAGGTTATCCCCCCGAAGATGGCCTGGTCCACTACGCTTAACAGGAGTGTCCGCCGCGCTATCGGCGGTTGTCCGGGCCGGAAAGGCGACCATAAAACACCTTAACCTTGTATTCATTATGGGCGTGATTCTGTTATATCTAATGCGTTTTGCCACGACCGAGCCACAGAGAGCGCTGTACCATGAGTAACGATCACCTGACGGACATTGCCTATCGCCACTTTATTGAAAGTGTTAAAGATTATGCCATCTATATGCTGAGCGCCGACGGGACGGTCATTAGCTGGAATGAGGGCGCCCGCCGGGCAAAAGGGTACCTGAGCGATGAGATCATCGGTCGCTACTTCGGTCTCTTCTATAGCGAAGCCGAACAACTCTCCGGGGTGCCGGCGAATAATCTGCAAATTGCCCTGCGTAGCGGGCAGTTCGAAGGCGAAGGCTGGCGGTATCGTAAAGATGGCTCCCGGTTCTGGGCGCATGTCATGATCAATGCCATCCGCGATGAGCAAAATAACCTGCTGGGCTTTGCCAAAATTACCCGCGACATCAGCGAACAGAAGGCGATCAATGACCGCATCGCGTGGATGGCGCGTTACGATGCGCTGACCGGTTTACCCAATCGGGTGGAGTTCTTTGAGCGGGTGGAAAAGCTGATCACCGGGAATGACGCCCGCCGCTTTGCCGTTTTCACCATCGATTTAGATAAGTTTAAAGAGATTAACGATCTGCAGGGCCATCTTATTGGCGATCAGCTGCTGCAGCGCGTGGCAGGCGCCGTACTCAAAACGCTGCAGAAGGAGGAGATGGTCGCCCGCTTCGGTGGCGATGAGTTTGTGGCCGTCAAACCTTTTGCCGATGAAAGCGAGGTGGACACCTTTGCCGCCCGTCTCTGGCACTGCTTCAGCGGTAAGCAGACGTTTGCCGCGACGGAAGTGATCCTTTCCGCCAGCATGGGTATCTCCGTCTACCCGGAGGACGGGACGGATATTAATACGGTTCTGAGCAATTCCGATCTGGCCATGTATCGGGCAAAGAGCAGTCTCGACCACAAAATTTGCTGGTACGAACGCGAGATGGACGACAAGACGCGGCAGCGGAATATGATGGCCGCCGACATCCGCCGCGGTATTCAGGCGGGGGAGTTTTCGCTTCACTATCAGGCGATCCGCAATATTAAAGATCGTCGCATCACCGGTTATGAAGCGCTGTTGCGCTGGCAGCATCCTCAGCTGGGCGCTATTCCGCCGGACGTGTTTATTCCCATTGCCGAAGAGAGCGGCGCCATCGTGCCGTTAGGCTACTGGGTGCTGGAGCAGGTGTGTAACGAAGCGCTGGAAAAGGGTCTCAACAGAAAAATTTCGGTCAATATCTCGCCGGTGCAGCTGCGTCATCGTAGCTTTATCGAAAAAGTCCGCGAGATCCTGATGCGTACCGCCTATCCGGTCAGCCTGCTGGAGTTTGAGGTCACCGAGACGGCGTTTATCGTGAACAAGCAGCTGGCATTCAGCGTCCTGCATCATCTGCAAAAGATGGGGATCAGTATCGCACTGGATGATTTCGGCACCGGCTACTCCTCCCTGAGCATGCTGCGCGATTTTCATTTCGACGTCATCAAGCTCGACCGCAGCTTTATGCTGGATGTGGAGAGCAATCCCCAGGTCCGCTCATTCGTGCGGGCCATTATTTCGCTGGGCAACTCGATCAATACGCCGCTTATCGCCGAGGGCGTGGAAACCGCAGGACAACTGCAGATCCTCGAAGAGGAGGGATGTGACGAAATGCAGGGGTTCCTGTTCGGCGAGCCGGTCGATATTAAACACCTGCCCGATCAGCGCTGAATCGCCCGCCGTCCGCTGGTGGGCGCAAGGTCATCACTGATGCGCAAGCGCTGCCTGCCCGGAAAGGTGCAGCAGCGCGGAGCGCAGGGAGACCTCGAACATCTGACCATGGGTCAGCCCAGGGTAGCGCCAGAAGGCCACCCGCAAGCCGTTGTCCGCCAGTTGCTGTTGGGTCTGACGCAAAACCGCCAGGGAAGCCACGTGCCCGGACGGCTCTCCAGGGGCTTTGCCATCCCCCTCCAGCAGATACAGCGATTTCCCGACGAAAGCCGCGGCATCGATGTTGTTGCTGTCTTTAAGCGGAGACTCGAGTGCCTGGCCGAGCGACGGGCTGGTGGAATAAAAGATATGGAACAGGTCGCTCTTACGCCACGCGTCGAGTACAAACAGTCCGCCATAGGAGTGACCCCAAATAGCGCGCTGGCGGGGATCGATTTTCAGCTTAGCTTCTGCTTGCGGAACCATCGTTTCGCTCAGCAGCTGGCGAAACAGGTCATTACCCCCGGTTTTTCGCGGCGGCAGCGCGGATTTTCCGGCGCGAGGTTGATGCGTCTTAAGCGGCGGAGTGTAATCCCAGGCCCGGGCTGCGGTATCGAAGGGCAGCGCCGTCTGGTAACCAATAGCGACGATGACCGGCGGGGAACCAGCGGAGAGCTGTTGCAGAAACGCGTCGTTGAGTTTATCCATCACCGCGTTGCCGTCCAGCATATACAGCACCGGATAACCGGCGGCCGGCGGCGCTTTATCCGGCACCGCGGTCCACACCCGGTAATGGCGTTCGCCATCGGCAGAGTCGTACTGGCGCTGGGTAAAATGGTAGAAAGCTGACCCTTTGTCCGCAATATTCGGCCCCAGCGGCTGCAGATCCGGCCGGGCGAAACTGCCGCTGCTGTAGAAGAGCGCGGCGCCTATCGCCAGCGTCAGCAATCCGTGCGCCTGCCGCGCTGTGATGATCCCTGAATCCTGCTTCACCTCGTCTGTCCCCCATTTTCTGTCATCTGGCGTTTTGCCTGGGCTGACACGTTAGCATAGCTTCATTGATAATGGTTCTCATTTCTTTTCATGCGCGCTGTAGCAGGCTGCATGCCGCTAAGGCTGGTGGCGGAATCAGTCTAACAGGAGGAGAGATGGCCGCCTGTCGGCGGCCGTGAGAGAAAAGTCAGGACCGATCGTGAAGGGTGCTAAGCAGTTTTTTGACCAGCGGGGTAAGCGCCATAAACAGCAGCGCAATAATGACAATCAATAAGATAGTCAGACCTTTATGGTGATTGATAAGCACCAACAGCATTGCCAGCGTCATGGGCATGCTCCTTTAATAACGGTATTCAGCGCCGCTGAGGTGAATGAAATTCAGCAGAATGGTCATCACCACCCAGGCCAGCAGCAGAAAGCGTCGTCTGTCGCGTCGCGCTTCCAGGGCGGCGAAATAATTAGCGCTATACCAGGTCGATATAATAATAGCCAGCGTGATGATGACCTGCCAGACCGCCTGACGATAGCCTGTCACGATGCTTATCCCGCGAAAGCAGAGGACGATCGCGATACCATTAAGCGCGTTACACATCAGCCATCCCCACAGGCTTGCGGGCCGGCTAAATAAATATCCAAATCGTAAAACCAATGTCGTATACACCTTTACAAAATAATCGCGCTGTAAAATGCATTTTAACGCTGGAAGCGGTATTGATATAAATCAAAACTAATGGGATAGCGCAGGAATCACTGACGCGCGGCACTCACGGCCTGAACAGCAAAGCAAAGGATGCAAAGCCTTTTAATGGTTAACATGCTGTTTTTATTGGTCATTTTTCCATATTGAATAAGAGCTGTCGCATAATAAATAGAGTTGATAGCCATTCGATATGCGTTAATTTCCCCGGTTATTATTGTGAGTGACGTGATAACGGAGAAAATTAGATTTTTCGTAATGCTTGCTTTCTGCGAGACCAATACAATAAGGTAATGGCCGGGGGCAGAGCCCCGGCCGGTGCGCACTTAACGGGGTAGCGCGTTATGCTGGAGGATCTTCAGGAAGTCATTTTTGTCGGAGATTAATGACAACGCATTCGCGATCAGCTCATCGCTGAATATCGAGGCAATTTCTTTGAGCACGTCAATATGCTCTTTCTCTTTCGCAATCACGCCAATGGCAATAAACATCACGTTGCCGCGATCCCAGATAACGCCATCAGGAAACTGATAGATCTCAATCCCGGTTTTAAGAATGATATCCGTCGCTGATTTCGGCAGATGCGGCAGGGTGATGCCATTGCCCAAAAAAGTGGAAACCTGATGTTCACGCTCCAGCAGAAAGTGAACGCACTCCTGATTGACATAGCCTTTGGCTTTACACTCTGCGCCAATCATGGCGATGACTTCCGCTTTATTAGTGGCCTTGCAGCCGATGTGCAGATTATCCAGCGTGATGTTATCGATCATAGCCAACCTCCCTGGTGAGACGAGTAGATTTTTTATCCTCATGATTCGCTGACAGCTCCGCTTCTAACTGCTCCAGCGATTTATTGGAGGTCTCCGGCAGGGCGAACACCACGAACAGAATCGCCAAATAGTTGATGGCCGCGAAGATAAAGAAGACCGGCCCAAGGCCCAGTTTCGCCTGCAGCAGCGGGAACAGGTAGCTGACCACCGCGTTCATGATCCACATGAAAAATACCGAGATCCCCATCGACAATCCGCGGAATTTCAGCGGGAACAGCTCGGCTAACACCACCCAGGTGATAAAGCCCATCGAACCCTGCATCACGCCGACGAACAGCGCGCCCAGCAGCCAGATAGCGGTGGCTTTGAGGTCGCCCACCAGGGTGTAGTCGACCGCGGCGATAATCAGGTGCAGCGTGGCCATAATGGCGAAGCCGTAGATAATGATCGTCTTACGCTTAAAACGATCGACGAGAAACAGCACGCCAATCAGCATACCGCCGACGGAGAAGACGCCGTTCAGCACGTTACAGATCAGCGAGGTACGCTCTGAGAAGCCGGCGGCACTCAGGATTTCCGTGCCGTAATACATAATCACGTTCACCCCGGTGGTTTGCTGCAGCGCGGCCCAGGTAATGCCCACCAGCAAAATTTTGAGGATCCATGGCGTTTTGAGGATAGTGGTGAAGGTGTTCTGGGTGCTGAACTTATTGCCGGCTTCAATTTTGATCAGGGTGGAGATGTCGTCGAATTCTTTCTGCGCGCGTTCCGCCGGGCGGATCTGTTTGAGAATATGCAGCGCTTCCTCGTGGCGGTTTTTGCTGATCAGCCAGCGCGGACTTTCCGGCGCGCGCCACATGCCAACAAACAGGCAGATAGCGGGGATCGCCTGCACCAGCAGCATATAGCGCCAGACGTCCGGCAGATGGCCCCAGATGATGCCAATGATCGCGTTAATGGCAAACGCCGCCAGCTGGCCGATAACGATGGCGACTTCATTCAGGCCGGTCAGCTTACCGCGCATCTCGGTGGGCGCCACTTCAGAAATAAAGGTGGGGGCGGTGACCGAGGCGCCGCCGACGGCGTAGCCCAGCAGGGCGCGGGCAATCAGCAGGGTAGTGATATCGGGAGCCGCGGCGGAAAGCAGGGCGCCGATAAGAAAAACAAAGGAGAGGAAGAGCAAGTATTTGCGCCGGCCAAAGTAGTCGGCGAACTTACCGCCAAACACGCTACCCAGCGCGGCGCCGATCAGCAGGACACTCATTACCAGCCCTTCGGTGGTCGGGGTCAGCGCCATGTACTGCTTCAGTGAGGAAAAGGCGCCGTTGATAACGCCGGTGTCGTAACCGAAAAGCAGGCCGCCGAAGGTGGCCACTAAGGTGATCTGATGAAGTCGTTTTCTCTGTTGCTGGTTCAGGTTTGTTATAAATGACATGGTAGTCCCTTTATTTTGTTGAACGACACAAGATAAAAATACATCTCCCCAGTCAGGATTTATCACGCCTGTGTTGTCGTATCTAACTGAATTAAATGATTTTCTTCTTTGTGTAATTGCTCAGCACAAGGCAGGGTACGCTAAGCAATGGCGGTCAAAGAGGTTTACGGCTTGGTGTTGGCATGGATGTCGTCGATATCCGTTCTCCTTTTCGGGTTAGCGGTCTTCAGTGCGTCGGCAGCGCCGACGTTGGCCGCAGGACAGCGCCCTGGTGTGGCACGTTGCTGTCGTTCCGGCGATTTACCGTGCTAAGAATATGGCACAAAGAAATGGAATGAGCATGCTACAAGATCACATTATGAAAATTTAATTTCAAACTGGTGTTGCAGGAAGGTAAATGCATGAAGCCAATCACAATGGCATGCGGCAGTATATCCCTATGAAATGCGGGTTAAATTTGCGAGTTAGTAATAATGATGTTGTTTTCAGTGGGTTAATGTAACTCAAAGAATACAACGCAGATCACATTTTTACGCCATAATATCGAAGAATAGAATTTATATTTCATTACTCTGTTCAGGGAAAATTGTGGCTGGCGATGCTGTGATGTCAGTCTGGCTGGCGTCGCGCAGGCCATCGACGCGTTGGCGCTGAGGGAGGCTATGGAAGGAGGTATCGCGGGATGGATGCCGGCGATAACCCTGCCGAGAGGGGCACTCACGGCAGGGTTGTGGCAAAAAATCAGTGCAGCGCGGGCCAGTAACCTTCGTTGGCGACGATCAGCTCATCGAGAATCGCTTTCGCCACCGCGGCGCTGGGCACCGTTTTTGACAGGGTGATGGCCTGCCACAGTTTCTGGTAGCTTCTCTCGATCCAGGCGTCAACGACCAGCTTCTCCACCGCCACCTGCTGCTCCATCAGCCCTTTCTGGAACGAAGGGATTTTTCCCATCGCCAGCGGTTCCGGGCCGTTGACGCCCACCAGGCAGGGGACTTCCACCATCGCCGTCTCGTCAAAATTGGCGATCGCCCCGTTGTTTTCCACGATCAACAGCATCCGCTCCTGGGTGTTAAAGGCGATGGCGCAGGCGAGGTCGACGATGAAGGTGGCATGGGCCCCGGCATGGAAATGCGCGCCTTCCGCGGTGCCGCGACGAGTGATCTCCCGGGCCATATCGAAGACCTCTTTTTCACGTCCGGCCATCACTTCGTTGGCCCGCGTAAAGTCCGGGTTAGAGTGGGCAACCTCGTAGTCAGGGTAGAGGTAGTATTTCAGATAAGTGTTAGGCAACGTCAGGGGATCGAGGGCAAACACATCCTTCACTTTTTTAAAGGTTTCGATCCAGCTCGGCGCTTTATGCTGAAAATCTTCTTTTGGGCTACTGTAACCCTGCTCCGCCACGTGACGCTTGAGCGCCGGCATCAGATCGTTACCGGCTTTATCGGTGATGCTGGTCCACCAGCCAAAATGATTCAGGCCATAGTAGCGGACGTTCAGCGCCTTACGCGACGGCAGACCGAGGATATCGGCAAACAGCCCCTCGATGGCCACCGGCATATCGCAGATGTTGATGATGCGCGCGTCGGGCCGCAGGCGACGGGTCGCTTCCGCGACGATGGCCGCCGGGTTGGAGTAGTTAAGCATCCACGCCCCCGGGGCATACTGCTGCATATAATCGACCAGCTCCAGCACGCCGGCAATCGAGCGCATACCGTAGGCGATCCCTCCCGGCCCACAGGTTTCCTGACCCGGCACGCCATATTTCAGCGGGATTTTTTCATCCTTTTCCCGCATCTCATACAGGCCAACGCGAATATGCGCCATCACAAAATCCACGTCGGTGAAGGCCGCCTGCGGATCGGTGGTATAGCTGAATTTAACCTGCGGAAAGCGTTCCTCCACCAGAATGGCGCAGGCGTCGCCGATGGTCTTCTGACGCTCGTGATGGTTATCGTACAGACGGATCTCCCGCAGGGGAAAGCGCGCCATATTTTCCAGCAGCATCATGACAATCCCCGGCGTATAGGTACTACCGCCACCGGCAATCGTGACCACAAAGTTATCTTTCATTTACCACCTCGTTATTCAGTTACACCCAGACTGGCGTTGACCGCCGTTCGAATTTTGTTAACCCCCAGGCCGTAGATCACCTGAACATGATTGCCTTTAATCAGCACGCTGCTCCCACCGCTCTCTTTTAACAGCGTCTGCTGGATGAGTGCGGGGTCGCGCACATCGACCCGCAGGCGGGTAAAACAGTTTTCCACCGCACAAACATTTTCTTTGCCGCCCAACCCCGCAATCACCATCTCACCTTTATCAGACTCGCCATTTGCCGGATCCGTCTGTGGGGAACGCACCGCATCGGCAGCGGCTTCGCGCCCCGGGGTAAGCATTCGCAGGCGGGTAATACAGAAGGTGCCGACCAGGTACATGGTGGCGGTCTCCAGCAGCCCGAGGGCGACAAACACCGGCCAGCGCGTCACGCTGGCGCCGGCGGGCAGGTTATAGACGACAAAATCGATAAGACCGTTGGTGGCGCAGACCCGCACGTGAAGCAGCCAGGCCAGCATCTGGAAAAAACCGTCCAGCAGGGAGTAGATAAGCCACAGCAGCGGGGCGGTGAAGATGAAGAGAAACTCAAAAGGTTCGGTGATCCCCACCAGCACGGAGGTGACAATTAAGGGGATCAGCGTGACTTTGAGCCGCTGTTTATTCTCCGGTTTCGCCGTGCGATAGAAAGCGAGCGCCATACCGGCGGTGCCGAAAATCTTCACCATCCCATAGGTCAAAAACCGGGCGGAATCACTGAGCGCGTCAACGGGATGACGGGCGATTTCGGCGAGAAAAATAGGCTTGGCGCCAATGACGGTCTGGCCATCAATCAGCAGCTGACCGCCGATAGAGGTAAAGACGAACGGCGACCAGATCAAATGATGCAGCCCGGTGGGGATCAGGAACCGGTTGAGAAAGCCGTACAGGAAGACCCCGATGGCGCCAAAGGATTTCATAAAGCCGGTCAGCGCCGAGATACCCAGCTCCACCACCGGCCATAGATAGACGGTGGCGATAGCAAACAGGCCCACCAGCGGCAGCATCACGATCAGCACCAGCTTGCTGTTGCCGTAGATCGACAGCGCGCCGCGAAACTCAATGCCAACCACGCGATTGTGAACAAAGGCGACGGCGCAGCCAAGGATAATACCGAGGAACACGCCCATATCGATGACCTGAAAACCGAAGATATAGGTTTGTCCGCTGCCATATAGTTGCGCGTTGGTGGCTCCGGTCGCCAGACGATGGGTCAGGGTCAGCCAGCTGTTGTTCGCCGCCAGATAGACCAGCCAGGTCATGGCCGCCACGAAAGCGGCTTCGGCTTTGCGGGTTTTCGCCAGACCGCTGGCCAGTCCGAGGCAGAACAGAAACCCGAGATTGTTCATCAGCGCCCAGAGCATGCTGGAGACGAATTTCCCCAACAGATAGATCCCGCTGCTTTCATCCACCCACAGCCGGTTGGTGGTCATGCTGAACAGGGCGATCAACAGGCCGATAGCCGGCAGATACAGCACCGGCCCGATCATCGCCTTGGAAAAGTCCTGAAGCTTTTTCACGCCAATCATGGTTGTCCTCTCGTCTTCATCGCCCGCTGTCATCACCTGATCAATAGGCTTATCAGACTAGGAGCAGACCACCGGGATCCCGAGCAGGAAAAAGGCCATCTGTGACGAAAGTCATATATATTGTTGCAGGAGAGATATATAAATATAGCCATTTTTATAGATGAGTTAACGCTGCTTATGGCGCGTGAAAATTAATTTTTATGAATAAATACAATGCATTAAATGCAGCTTCATTTGACGTCACTCCTCTCGGTGAGACATCTAAAAGTGATTTATAAAAAGATTGCCACAGAACTGAAGGCCCGCATCAACAGCGACGACTATGCCGTCGGCGATATGCTGCCCAGCGAAAAAGCGCTGGCTGCGGAGCTGCAGGTCTCGGTGATGACGCTGCGCAAAGCGCTGGCGCTACTCGAGGAGGAAAAGCTGATCGCCCGGCGGCACGGCAGCGGAACCTGCATTGTGCGTAAAAGTAACTATCATGGCGGAGAGCTGGAGGGATTTAACTACCAGATGCAGGTGGTGGGGGTCACCAACTACCGCAATAAGGTTATTGATTTCACCTTGCTTGACGCCCCGCCGGCCATTGCCCAGCAGTTAAAGATCCAGCCGGGAGAAAAAGTCTACTACGTCAGGCGGCTGCGGCTGATTGATGAGGTCCCGATCCTGGTGGAGAACAGCTACATTCCCTACGCCGCTTTTCCGTGGCTCAGCGTGGGTAACCTTGAGCAGTCTAAGTTCAACTATTTCAAAAAAGAGTGCCATATCACCATTATTGAGAGCCACCGCAGCTATACCCCGGTGCTGGCGACCCGCGAGCAGGCGGAGCTGCTGCAGGTGGCGCCTAACAGCCTCCTGCTACGGGTGCAGTCTGTCAGCTACGCCCAGAACCGGGCGATCGTTGATTTCTCAGAGATCTACCAGAACACCAGTAAATACAATGTGAAGCACATTACCCGCCGCTAGGATGATTCCGCCAGCAACCCTCGGAGGACAAGCTCCAGCCCCAGCGCCAGCAGGAACAACAGAAAGCCCTGACGAAAGCGCTCCGGGCTTAGACGCGAGCGGATCCGCTGTCCCAGCCACATGCCGAGCAGCGCGGGCGCCAGCGCCAGCGCCGACAGCAGCAGCGAATCTGCGCGCCAGCCAGCGTGCAGAGAGAGGCCGGCCGCCATCGCCAGAGTGGACAGGGTGAACGACAATCCCAGGGCTTGGACCAGCTCGTCGCGACGAAAGCCCAGCGCCTGCAGCCAGGGCACCGCCGGAATAACAAATACCCCGGTCGCCCCGGTGATCACTCCGGTCAGTCCGCCCATCAGCGGCGACAGGCGCTTTTCCATGCGTGCAGAAACCTGCACCGCCGGACCACGGAGCGCGTATCCGGCATAAGCTATCAGCACGGCGCCCAGCGCTAGCGCCGACCACCGCGGGTTAAGATGGATGAGCAGTGACGATCCCGCCAGCGTGCCGATAATCATCCCGGTCATCATTAACCAGAGGCGACGCGCAATCTGCGCCAGCGCGGGGCCGGCCAGCAGCTGCCAGAGATTGGTCAACAGCGAGGGGAGCACCAGCAGGGCCGCCGCGGCCGGTGGCGGCATCAGCAGGCCAAGCAGGCCCATCGCCACGGTGGGCAGCCCCATACCGGTCACCCCTTTGACCAGCCCGGCGGCGATAAAAATCAGCAGTAAACAGAGAGTGTGGAGATCAAACATCATGGCTCACCTATCGGCTCAGAGAAGGGCATTGAAACAGCTGGTCGCGGGGGGGACAATGCGGTATGTTGCCCAAAGGCTACGGTAAAACCGAAGGGAAGGAGGGCGTCATGCGACTGGATCTCGCCGATCTGCGGCTGTTTATCGCCATCGTGGATACCGGCAGCATTACCGGCGGGGCGGCGGCGGCCCATCTGGCGCTGGCCTCCGCCAGCGAGAGGCTGCGCAAAATGGAGGCGGAGGTCGGTGTGCCGCTGCTGCACCGTCATGCCCGGGGAGTGACAACGACCGAGGCCGGGGAGGTGCTGGCGCGCCATGCTCGTCCGTTGTTAGAGCAGCAGCGGCGTCTGCGCCAGGCGATGCACGCCTTCGCCCGCGGTCAGCAGGGAACGCTGCGCCTGTTTGCCAATACCTCGGCGCTGTCGGCTTTTCTGCCGGGCAAACTTGCCGCGTGGATGGCAGCGCATCCCGGGATACAGATCGACACCGAAGAGCGCACCAGCGCGGATATTGTCAGCAGCATTCTGGCGGGCTTAGCGCAGGCCGGGGTGGTGTCCGATGCGGTCGATCCCGGGCCGTTGCGTCTGGAGCCCGTCGCGGAGGATCCCCTGGTGCTGATCGTGCCGCCGGCCCATGCCTTGAGTGAAACCGCCGAAGTGGCTTTCGCGACGATTATCCATGAGCCGCTGGTCGCGCTCTATCAGACCAGCGCACTGCAGCAGCATATCGAAGAGCAGGCCGCCGGGCTCGGCCAGGCGCTGAACGTCCGCATCAGGATGAGCCATTTTGAAGGGCTTTGCGAGATGGTGGCTCACGGTACCGGCGGGGCGATCCTGCCGCGCGTTATTGCCGAACGCTACCAGCTGCGCTACCGGTTCACCGTTATCACATTGCAGGATCGCTGGGCGCTGCGTCGGCTGTGCCTGTGCTATCAGGATGACGACCGCCTGTCGCCAGCAATGCGCCGCTTGCTGGAGTGGCTCCGCCAGCCCTGAGCCGCTATAAACATGGCTCTCACGTAGTGACAGTGTCACTTTTTATGGGGGTTATTGCTACTGACTTCCGTGCCAGAGATGCGATAGTAGACGTCCGCCATTTATTAATACGCGAATCAGGACAGACAAGATGAGTACATTACCAAAGGTCGCGGTGCTGGGACTCGGCGCCATGGGACACGCTTTTGCCAGCAATCTACTGAAGAAGGGCTTTACCGTCGCGGGCTGGAACCGTTCGCCAGCGCGCGGCGAGGATTTACAGGCGCAGGGATTATCTCTGCACGCCACGCCGCAGCAGGCGGTGGCCGGTGCTGAGGTGATCATCAGTATGCTCGCCGACGGTCAGGCTACCCTGGAGGTACTGGCGCAAATTGCGCCTGCCTGTCAGCCGCAGGCGATCTATTGCCAGATGGGCACCATTGGCCTGCCGGAGACGCAGCAGGCTATCGCCTTGCTGCGGGAGCTTCAGCCGGCGATGACCTTCGTCGATGCTCCGGTTTCAGGGACCAAAGCCCCGGCGGAGAAGGCGCAGATCCTGGTGCTCGCCAGCGGGGAGCGTGAAAAATGTGGCGCGGCGGAGCAGATATTTGCCGCTATCTCACGTGGGACGCAGTGGTTTGGTGAGGCGGGCAACAGCCAGAAAATGAAGCTGGTCCTCAATGCCTGGCTGATTTCGATGATGCAGGGCATCGCGGAAAGCGCTCAGCTGGCGAAGACGCTGGGCTTTACTCCCGACCAGCTGTGGAGCGCCCTGGAAGGCGGCCCGCTGGCCGCACCGTATGTCAAAGTCAAACTGGACGCCATCGCCAATGAGCAATTCGTGCCGCAGATGCAGCTGGCGCATGCGCTGAAAGATGCCCGGCTGGCGCTTTCCCTGGCCGAGCCGCACACCATGCCGGGGCTGGATAACATCGCCGAACTGTGGCAGCAGGCGGCGGACGCAGGATATGCCGGGCAGGATTTGTCCTCGATATATCAGTGGCTGTCGACGTCGGCGAAAGCGTAGTACCGCATCCTCAGGAAAAAGTGGCCGTGGTGGCCACTTATCCAGAGAAGAGTTATTTCCCGGAGAGAGCCGGGCGAGTGTCGATCCCTTCGTCAATGCGCTTGATCATATAGGGAAAAAACGGATTGGAAGACTGGCGCATCAGCGAGTCCAGGCCCACTACCAGCACAGAACGCTCGCCGCGAGCTGCAAACGTGCCGAGGCTGATCCCGTATTGATTCAGCGGATGGGGATAGCGTCCGTACAGCGAATCGCTCAAGGGGAAGGGAAGCGCGACATGAGAAAGCGAATACACGTCCGGTAAATAATGCAGTCCCTGTAGCTTCTCCACCGTAGTGTCTGTTTTCCCGGCAGGTGTTGTTCGGATCTCCATCTCTGTACTGGCGGAATTGGCGTTAGTGATGATCGTGGTTTGATAAGCTCGCGGCGCTGCGGGCAGCAACCGCGCCAGCGCGGTGTAAGACGTCCGGCGTAATAATGAATTAAACCTGACCGCATGATTTAAATCGAACAGGACAATTTCACTGCCATTATCCGGCAAGCGGTTATACAGCGCCGTCACGATCGCCCGCGTACTGACCGTTGAATCCATGACGGACTGAAAGGTCAATACCGGCGGTAAGCTGTTAAGTTTCTGATTCCTCGCGTCAGCCACTATCTGCTTTTGCAGCGCTTTGGTCAGCAGGAAGGACTGCCGGGCGGCGTTCGTCGGGAAGGAGTTATATTTAAACGGATTAAATTCGGGCATGATGTTTAACCATGCGGCTTTCGAGAAGGCGGGGAGAAACGCGGGCCAGCCCGCGAGGCCGGAAAAACGCGCGAAGCTAGTAATGCCGATCATCGGAGAAATCAGGATCACCCGCTGGGGTTTTGCCAGTTCGGCATTATCCAGCGCGTCCAGCGAATACTTCATTGCCAGCGCGCCGCCGTTGGAAAATCCGACGATATGCAGGGGCGCATCTTTACCCGTCAGTCGTTTCGCTTCTCTCACCGCCAGGCGCGTGGCGGCCAGCCAGTCCTGCCAGTCCACGTCGGTCAGCCCGGCGGGAACCGTCCCATGGCCCGGTAATCTGATACCGATGGCGACATAACCCTGTTGGCGGTAATTTTCGGCGATATGCCGCAGGCTGTAGGGGGTATCTGTCAGACCATGCAGCAACACCACAGCACCTTGCGGTTTACCATCCGGCATCATGATGTATGACCGATTCCAGTTGGTGGGAAACGAGTCCGGATAGATGGGGCTGTGGCTGTAGTAACGATTCAGTTCGGTTTGCTGCTCAGCGTCCAGCTTATCGGTAACCTGGCGTTTTACCTCACTGAAGAGCGCATTCTCTTTTTTGATGTAATCGTTCCAGTCAGCATTGTCGATTTCATCCGCGTCCATCTCATGCGGAACCCAGGTATGCCAGAGCTGCAGATCGGGCCCGCGCTGAATGTCATAAAGGCGTAGTCCCAGAGCGCCAACGATCAACAGCAGCAGGGACAACACGATACGTTTTAACCAGGTTAGCCATTTCAATGCGTAGCTTCCTTTCTTAATGACATGTTTTCTGAGTATAAATAAACATGGTCAGGGAGATTTACTTTTTATTAGGTTTCCTGTTACCCAGGCGTTGCAGCAGCAGGTGAGCAAGTTCTTTGACTTGTAGCGAATAACCTGGCAACCCCCTGAGACGAGGATACGACGGCACGCCACTCATTTTTCACAAGTCTCGCCTGAGGACGTCATTCTCAGGTGTAACAACAGGCTTAACGATGCAGGTAAAACGGTCAGTGTAACCAGCGTGGCAATCAGTAGCCCCCCAATAATCGCATAGGCCATCGGTCCCCAGAATACCTGATGGGAGATGGGGATCATCCCCAGAATGGCGGCACAGGCAGTCAGGCAGATGGGGCGCGCACGATGCTCTGCGGCCGCAATAATGGCGGCATCGCTTGCCATCCCCTGAGCAAGATTGCTGTCAACCTCGCTAATTAGTATGACGGCGTTACGAATGATCATGCCAGCGAGCGCAATCACGCCAAGCAGAGCGACAAATCCCATCGGTGTTCCGCCAGGTAACATAGCCAGTACGATACCCGGTAAACCAAACGGGGCCATCAGTATAGCCAACGCCATACGGGAATAGTTGCGCAACTGGAGCATCAACAGCAAGAGCATGATGACCATTGTCACCGGCAGAACCGCATAGACCGAACTATTACCTTTTTCCGATTCAGCAACCGCGCCTCCTTCTTCAATGCTGTAGCCTTCAGGCAGTTCCGCGCGCAACCTGTCTACCGCTGGTCGCAACGCTGCGGATACTGCTTCGGCGCGAAGTCCCGGTGCGAGGTCAGTTTGCACGGTGATGAAAGGCAAACGCTGTCGACGCCAGATCACCGGATCATCCACGCCCCAGACTGGTGTGGCAAAGGCGCTGAGGGGGATTTGTTTACCGTCATTCCCCTGAATAGTCAGCGAAGAGAAGGTGGCGAGGTTAAGACGCTCATTGTCCCTGGCCCGGAGCACTACATCGACAAGGCGGTCATTTTCGCGAACCGACGTGACTATACTGCCGGACCAGACGGTATTGAGCATCCGGGCCAGACTTTCTGACGACACACCCGCAGCCCGGGCGGCGGTCTGATTGACCTTGAGGGTCATGACTCTCTCCGGCTCGCCTGCCGTCTGATTAACCTCGCGGGAAGAGGGAGACCGACCAATGACATCACTCAGGCGATTCGCGATCGACCTGACCTTCAGATAGTCAGGCCCACTCACCCGGTATTTGACTGGCCACCCGACCGGGGGCCCAAGTTCCAGGGGCGATACGCGCGTGATGATGTCGCTAAAGCGCGTAGCCAGTATCCTGTTTAACTGTCGATGAAGACGATCCCGCGCTTTAAGATCTTTAGCCACCACCACCATCTGGGCGATATTTTCATTTGCCAGAAGCACATCCATAGGCAGGTAAAAACGGATCGCTCCCGACCCAACGTATGTCGAAAAGCGCTCAACGTTGCGGTTGCCTGCCAGGGCCTTCTCCAGCTTTTCAACCCTATTTTGCGCTTCCGACTGCGAGGCATTTGCCGGTAGCGTCAGGCTTACCAGCAATTCTGGCCTGTCGGAGGCGGGGAAAAACTCCCCCTGCATAAAGGTTGTTCCGTATACGGACAGACCAAGCACAATGAGGGCAATACACACGGTGGCGAAGCGGTGACGCAACGCCTTGCGCAGTAGCCACTGGTATCCGCGGGCCATCCATCCAGGACCTTTCGCCTTCTGTCTGATGTTGTCAGATAACAGCCACGTGCCGGTTAACGGTGAAAACAGGATCGCGACAACCCATGAGCACAGCAGGGCGATGAGCACCACGGCAAACAGGGAAAAGCAATATTCACCGGCGCTGGACGCAGCAAATCCCACGGGAATAAACCCGGCAATCATCACAAGGGTGCCCGTCAGCATCGGAAATGCGGTCGTTTTAAAAGCCCGGGTAGCCGCCTGCCGGCGGGAATCCCCGGCTTCCAGACCAGAGACCATGGTTTCCACGGTGATCATGGCGTCATCGACCAGCAGGCCCAGCGCGATAATCAATGCGCCGAGAGAAATACGCTGCAGACCTATTCCTGCCAGCATCATTCCCGTAAAGGTCATGGCCAGAACCAGGGGGATGGCCGCAGCCACGACCAGTCCAGCTCGTAAACCCAGTGAGACAAACGAAACGGCCAGGACGATCGCCACGGCTTCGATAAGCACCCGGATAAACCCGCTTACGGCGTCGCTGACCACCGCTGATTGATCGGCAACCTTGACCATCTCAATACCGTGCGGCAGCGTGACGCTGATGGCATGCATTTTTGCATTCAGCGCGGCGCCGAAACGCAGCATATTACCCGTCGGCGCCATCGAGATAGCCAGCCCGATGGCGGGTTTGCCGTTGACCCGATAAACCGGTTGGGGAGGCTCGCCGTTTTCCCGGCTAACGGTGGCAATATCCGTCAGAGGAAGGTAACGATCGTTAATATGCAGCGTGACGGCACGTAAGCTCGCTTCAGATGTCAGCTCCCCGCTGACCTTTATCGCCATATTTTCCTGTCCGGTGCGGATTATACCTGCCGGGACAACCGCATTTTGTGCTCTGAGGGCATCCGCTACCTGCTGGATGTTCAGCCCCATACCTGCCAGACGCGCTGGAGAAAAAGAGAGGACTATCTGTTCCTGCTGCTCACCCAGCAGAGTGGTTTTTCCGATATCCGGTAACGACATGAGTTCCCGGCGAATGGTCTCAACTTGGTCCCGGACCTCCCGCAGGGTATAGCCCTCAGGTATAAAGCCAAAAATCGTACCGAACGTGTCATCAAACTCGTCGTCGACGGCGGGGCCCTGAACGCCTTCTGGCAACGACGGGGCAATGTCCTGCATTTTCTTGCGTACCTGATACCAGATATCCGGCACCTTTTCCGGCGGGGTATCGTCACGAAGATTGACATAAATAACGGTTCTCCCGGCACGGGATTCACTTTCGAGATAATCAAGCCAGGGGGTTTCCTGCAGCTTTTTTTCCAGCGTATCGGTCAGCAGTCGGGTGGTATCCGTTACGGATGCCCCGGGCCATTGCGCGGAAACGACAGCCGTTTTAATCGTAAACGCCGGATCTTCATTACGTGGCAGCTTCTCATAACAGAACGCGCCCATAGCAATGATCAGCAGCATGAAGAAACTGACCATCTGTTGATTATTTAGCGCCCAGGCGGAGAGGTTAACTTTCTCATTCAATACTGGTTTCATGATTCGCACTCCCCGGCAATCACCGGCTCGCCGGAGCGTAATTTACTCACGCCGGCGGTAATTACCCGGTCGCCTGGTTCAAGGCCGCCGGAGATAATGACCGAGGTGGCGGTATAGTATGCTGGCACCACCACGCGAAGCTGTGCCTGCGACTGCGGATTAATTACATAAACTGCCGGTTTGTCGCCGACGCGACTCAGCGCTGAAGCGGGAAGGGCGTATCCATGCGGGCCGGTTGCGGGTAACGTGACGGTGACGCTGGCGCCCAACGCCATTGCCAGCGGCGGGTTTTGCAGAGTAGCCCTGACGCGCCATGTGCGGGTCTGAGGATCGGCCTGCGGGCTGATATCTCTTAGCGCGGCGGACGCTTGCACCGACGGGTCGCTGAGGAGGGACACTCGCAAGCCAGCCTGTTCCTGTGGCGGGATCGCATCGGGTTTCGCGATATCAAACACCACATCGCGGGCTTCGCCGGTCGCCAGCGTCAACACCGACTGCCCCCCAGTGACAACCTGACCCGCAGAGGCGCTTACTTCGGTGATCATGCCGCTTTGCGGCGCAATCAGACGCGTCCAGCCAAGATTTTCCCGGGCATTACGTAACGCGGACTCGCTGTTTTTTAAACGCGCGCGGGCGACAAGCCAGTCCGCGCGGGCGTTATCGAGCTGCGTGCGGGCAATCGCGCCAGTTGGCATAAGCTTTTGCATTCGGCTGACGTTAAGTGCAGCAACCTGAGCAGAGGCTTTGGCTCCTTCATAGTCAGCCTGTGCGCCATCGAGCTGATTCTGACTGGTTGTATTTTCAAGCGTGGCCAGCAGTTGCCCTGCATTCACCCGGTCGCCAATATCGACGCTACGCGTCACTATCCGGCCGCCGGTGCGAAAGCTAAGAATCGTTTCATCGTGCGCATGGATCTCTCCGGTTCTTTCCAGGGCGGGAAGGGTTTGCGCTGAGCCAACGACAACGTAGCGTACCGTTCGAACAGGAACAGTCTTATTACCATGGTTGTCCCCGCATCCGGGCAACAGAAAAATCACCACCGAAAGAATGGTCAGGGGAAGAAAGTGCAGCCAGGAAAGGGTGCGCGCCACGTCGTACAAATGGTGCAGACTGTGGCGGAGGGAGAGTAAAAATTCATCTGACATAACGCCGCTCCATAAAGGTTATGGCGTTATTAAATGCGCGCTTAGTCGAGAAAGATTCGACGTTTTGTCAAGGTATTATCAAGAGCGGCTATTTTCCATCTTAGACGACGTTGAGGGTAACAAAATTGTGACTGCGAGTCCGCCGGTTTCAGGTAACGACGCGCTGATACTGCCTCCATGAGCCTGACAGATCGCGCTAGCGATGGATAAACCGAGACCGCTGCCTCCGGAGTGGCGGGCACGCGACTGCTCCTCCCGGCTAAAACGGTTGAACATTTCCGGCAGGAACTGGGAGGATACCCCCGGGCCGTCATCGCGAAATTCGAGGTAATATTGCCCGCTGGCGTAGTGCAGCGTGACATCAAGAAAGCCGCCATCACGCCCGTAACGGAGGGCATTTTCCATAAGGATAGTAAACACCTGGCCCATACGGAACGTATCGCCTTTGAAGGGACACGCCTGAGAATGATGAAGTCTGATGGTAAAACGATGTGCATCAGCCTGGGGCATGATCCATGTCGCCCGTTCCTTAAGCAGCTCATCCAGATAAAAGGGTTCGTTTTCCAGAACCAGATTCCCGGCATCAGACAGCGAGAGCAGATGAAGTTCATCGGTCAGGCGATTCAGGTGCTGAAGCTGTTTCATTACCATGGCCAGTTGCTCCGGGCTGGCATCAAACACGCCATCCAGCATGCCCTGTAAACGTCCGATAGCGGCAGTCAGGGGGGAGCGAAGCTCATGCGCCATGGCCACATGAGAGGTACGTAACTCTTTTTCATAGCGGGCCAGTTTTACCGTCATGGTATTAAAGTCACTCGCAAAGCTGACCATTTCAGCCGGCGCATTCCTGATGAGCTCTGCCTGGCGGCCAAATTGTCCTTCGGCGACGTCCTTTGCCGCATCACGCAGCCGGCTGAACTGCAGCGCCAGTGGCCTGGCATATCTCAATCCCATCACCACAATAAAAGGGATCATGACCAGGACCAGTAACGCCACGGTGACCCAGTCCGCCGAGGCGATGGATGGGGTTGAATAACTCAACCCCCACCAGGTATCGACGATTTGATGGAAGCGCGCCGGGTTGGCCTGCGGGTTCTGGCTGAGCGCAAGAAACTCTTGCCGGACCGATACCGGCATTCTGCCCAGGTTCCAGTAATTCTGCACCGCATAACGTAGCCACATACAGGTCGCAATGACAATTACGCTTCCGATGGCCAGCGCTAATATACGTGCGCAAATCCAGCGCCACAGGGAGGAGTAGCGATTTTTTGTCATGGTTGTCTGAACCGGTAGCCTACGCCGCGAACGTTAACCAGCACGCCGGAAATACCCGCCGCCTCGAGTTTTTTACGCAGGTTATAAATATGGGTATCCACCACGCGCTCCAGGGCTTCACTTTCCGGCAAACAGTGCTCCAGTAAATGCTGGCGGGAAAAAGGTCGTGAAGGAGAGCGCATAAGCGTAGTCAGTAGCGAAAATTCGGTTGGGGTGAGGTCTAACGTCCGCGGTGTGTTGTTCCCGTCGACAATACTCGCCACGATGGCCGTGACATCCACTTCAAGTGATTGCCAGCGAAGGATCTCTTCCTTTGTTTCTTTTTTATTGCTACGGCGCAGTACCGCCTGTACCCGAGCAACAACTTCTCCCGGATGGTAAGGTTTAACAATATAATCATCGGCGCCATAGCGCAAGGCGCCAATACGATCGGGAGTATCGCCCATGGCGGTGACCATGATCACCGGAACATCATTTTTGCGACGCAGGCCAGCCAGGACTTCGGTGCCGTTAAGCCCCGGAAGCATCACATCCAGCAGGATCAGATCGGGTTTCCACCGGTGCGCCATATCCAGCCCGGACAGCCCATCTCCGGTAATGACGACATCGTAATTTTCACGGCGTAAATAGGCTTCGAGCACGCCAGCCGCATCGGCGTCATCTTCAATAATCAGCACTCTTCTGGACAACATCCATTCACCTTGACCGTTTCTTAACACTATCCCGACGATTCATTGATTTTGCCAAAGCATACTGCGCCAACATTTTGTGGCAGCTCCTGCTTCAGGAGAAGCCGGCATCTGTTAGGAGAACAGTATGATAGCGATAAAAAAAGCCCTGTATATGACCGTACCGCTTTTGACGGTCATCACATCCTGCGTACAGGCAAATGATAACGCCTCTTCCGGCTCTTTCACTATCGGGCTGGGAGGGCGCTACGCTCCGCGATATTCAGGTTCAGACAAGCAGGTATGGCAGGTGGTTCCTGTATTGCAGGGTCGTAACGGCGCTTTCTTTATTGATTCGCAGAAAGGGGTAGGGTATGACCTGCAAAACACCAGCGACTGGTACTTCGAACATACGCTGGGGTACGATCTGGGAAGGAAGGATAAAAACGCCAGCTGGCGGGCAGGGGCAAATAATTTGAAAGGGATGGGAGATATTGATGTTTCCCTGAATACAGCTCTTGCCGTCGGCTGGCAGGCTTTTTCCTGGCTCAGTGTTGAAGGTAAAGCGACGCTGCCTTTAACGGACAGCCAGGGGGTAAGCTACCAGGCATCCTTCACGTTGATTCCCGTACAAACTGGCCAGGACACGTTCGCCTTTCAAACGGCGGCCCTGTTTGGCGACAAGCGTTACCTGAATACCTGGTATGGCGTGAATTTGCAGCAGAGCCAGCGCTCAGGTTATAGCCGCTATTCAGCACCGGGGGGATTTTATGGCATAGACAACAGTCTGGTCTGGAGCCACCAGTTTGATGCCCACTGGGGCACGGTTTTGAGTGCTGACTATACCTGGCTTGGGGAGCATGCTAATGAAAGCCCAATCGTGTTACGACGTAACGAGGCGGCACTGACAGCAGCTGTCACATGGACATTTTAGGTCGGAAAGTATGGCGTGCGTTTTGCCGGGAAAGGTCAAAATTGAGTGAGTCGGCATTGTCTGGCAGATAGGCAACCAGAAGCGAGACCTGATGTTAACCGCGCCGGGAAGCCGGGTGCGGTCAGCGTGTCGCCGTCGTGCGTTCGCCTAATGAACCCAACGACGATCGAGCGCGCCATATGCGTGCCGGAGGAGTTTATGAAAAACGCCATCGCTGGTCCGCGGGAAGTTGTTGGACACGTGGTGCACGGTCGGCATCAGAGTACCGTGAGTGAAAACAGCGCGAGTCATATACAAACGAGTAAGCAGCCGGTGGAGGACAAGATGGAGCCTATGAATTTCATGGGGTAGAGTTGTAACTATGGTTGGGTTACGCGTCCTGATATTATATTTAACATAATATACATTATGCGCACTTTGATTGTGGTGGCTAAGTTGTTAGGTTTTCTCCTGGATAAGTTACTCGTAGATTCAGCATCGATAGATTCTGATGACGGCTCATGCGGCGGAGTTTTTTGCTTTGGATAAAGTTAACCGACTCAAAGTTATTAGGACGTTATCGTTCGGCGTCTGACTACACTTGATGGCCACACAGCGCCTGAGCATATCTGACAGCCTGTGCCGATGCCTTCTGTCGCGTTACCGTGAATCTGGCCCGCTGGGTATGGCTAGCCGTCGTCGTTGAAAACCCAGCAATAACCAACGACCTGATGGTCTTGCCCGGTACGTACTCAATATTATCCGCTTGAGATATCTGACAGACACTGCCGACGGTTGTTGGAGCGCTATCGTGAACATGGGCCGCTTTCACTTGTTAACCGTCGTCGTGGCCAGCCTGGCAACCGGCAACTCATGCCGGGCCTCGCTGAACGAGCACTGCGTACTATCCGCGAACATTACGCTGATTTTGGTCCGACAGTACGCCAGCTGATGACACCGACTGGTTCAGGGAACCCTGGCAAGTTACGGCCGCGCGTACATCAATCACGCCTGCGTCGGGCCTGTACCCCAGAGCGCATCCAAATTGATGTCTGCGGGCATCACGGGTTCGAGTGATCGTAATTCGCTTATCGCCCTCCTCCATTTGTCAATATGTGTGCTTTCTGTTGACCTAATTTGACAATTGGTGACCAGGCAGTAATTATCATGTTAATTACTGACCAGGCAGCTATCATGATTACCCCAATCGACTCTTCCCATAAAAACCTGCATCTGGGTTTGCTGTTCCATCTGGCAAACCAGTTTAAGGACCTGCTTATCGGCCATTACTTTGCCGACAGCGGCATTACCGCACCGCAATTTAAGGTATTGATTAATATATTTAAAGGTAACACCAGCCCGGCAGAAATCTGCAAGAGCCTGCAGATGGATACCGGGGCAATGAGCCGTATGGTTGCACGTATGGTGAAGAACGACCTGATCGAGCGCCGCCCGAATCCGCACGACAAGCGCCAGGTGATCCTGGCCCTTACGGCAAAAGGTCAGACGCTGTGCAATACGTTTCAGAATGAAGCACTGAATACCATCCTCGCGGACTTAACGGCGCGTCTGACGCCCGAAGAATCCCGGCAGCTCGCAGATATTCTTATCAAAATGCTGCCCGATGAATTCACGGCCCCCCATCGCTAATTAAGGTCACCGGTTATGTCTATGGAAAATAACGCGCCTCCCTCTGACAAGCGCCCAGGCAAGCGTACAAGAAACTTCGCCATTTTATTACTGATCCTGATCCTCGCGGCAGGAGGCTGTCTGGCCTGGTATCTGCTTTACGCCCGCTATTACGAGAGCACCGACGATGCTTACGTCAACGGAAATCAGGTCACCCTGACACCGCAAATCACCGGTACCGTGACTCAGGTGACCGTGGATGAAGGCGATTATGTCGAAAAAGGCCAGCCCCTGGTTCTGCTGGACCCAAGCGATACCGCCATCGCCCTGCAGCAGGCTGAAGCCAATCTCGCCAGCACAGTGCGTCAGGTGCGTGGCCTCTACAGCACCGCCGACAACTACCGTGCACAAGTAGCTGCCAAAAAAGTAGCCCTGCAAACAGCGAAAAGTGACTATGTGCGCCGGGAAAAAATTGTCAGTTCCGGTGCCATTGCGGTGGAAGATCTGGCGCACTACCGTGATGCCGTGACCAGCGCGCAAAGCGATTTACTGGCTGCCGAGCAAGCGCTCAAAACCAATCAGGCGATGGTTGATGACACCGTGGTGGATAACCATCCTGAAGTCAAAACCGCCGTTGCGACGCTGCGCCAACGCTATCTCGATAACTCCCGCAGCACCATTGTTGCGCCCGTCAGTGGTTACGTCGCTAAACGTGCTGTGCAGCTCGGGATGCGTGTCACCTCCGGCACCACGCTGCTTGCCATCGTGCCGCTGAATGAAGTGTGGGTGGATGCCAACTTTAAAGAGAGCCAAATGCAGGACATGCGCATTGGGCAAAAAGTAGAGCTGAATGCGGATCTCTATGGCGATAACGTGAAATATCACGGCACCATCGAAAGTCTCGGCATTGGTACCGGTAGCGCATTCTCACTGTTGCCAGCCCAGAACGCCAGCGGCAACTGGATCAAAATCGTCCAACGCCTGCCGGTACGCATCACGCTTGATCCACATGACATGCAGAAGCATCCGCTGCGTGTGGGTCTGTCGATGAACGCTGAGGTGGATATCCGCAATCAGGGTGGTCACCTTCTGCCACAAAAAACCGTCGAACAGCCGCGATTCCGTACCGATGTGTATGAAACGCCAATGGAAGCAGCCGATAAACTGGTGGCGAAAATCCTTCATGACAACACCAGCGCTGTAGCCCAGCGCTAAGAGAGAAGCTATGTCAGAGCCGAAGGCAGCCTTTACGCCCCCCAGCCTGTTTCTGGCGACGCTTGCCCTGTCGCTGGCGACCTTTATGCAGGTGCTGGACTCCACCATCGCCAACGTGGCGCTGCCGACTATCTCCGGCAACCTGGGCGTTAGCGCCGATCAGGGGACATGGGTTATCACCTCTTTTGCGGTGTGTAACGCTATTGCTCTACCGTTGACAGGCTGGTTTACCCGCCGATTCGGGCAGTTGCGGTTGTTTATCGCCTCGGTGATGTTCTTTACCCTGACGTCATTTCTGTGCGGCTTCGCCCACAGCATGACGGAGCTCATCATCTTCCGTGCGCTGCAGGGCTTTTTCGCCGGGCCGATGTTCCCGATGTGTCAGACGCTGTTGCTGGTTATCTTCCCGCCGATGAAACGCAGCATGGCGCTGGCGCTGCTGTCGATGGTGACCGTGGTGGCGCCTATCGTGGGGCCTATCACCGGCGGCTGGCTTACCGATAACTACTCCTGGCCGTGGATCTTCTACATCAACGTGCCGATTGGGATTTTCGCCTCCATCGTGGTCTGGTCGCAGCTGCGCATGCGTGAAGAAACAACGCAGTCATCGCCTGTCGACTATATTGGCATCGCGCTGTTGGTGCTTGGCGTGGGCCTGCTGCAGGTGGTGCTGGATAAGGGCAACGACGAAGACTGGTTCTCTTCTACGCCCATTATCGTGATGTCTATTGTCTCGGCGATCAGCCTGATTTGCTTTGTGATATGGGAGCTGGACGAACGTCACCCGATTGTGAACCTGCGGCTGTTCAAAGACCGCAACTTCGCCATCGGCACGTTGGCGCTGATGCTGGGCTATGCCGCGTTCTTTGCCATCAACATTATTCTGCCGCAGTGGTTGCAGACCCAGATGGGCTACACGGCTATCTGGGCCGGTCTCGCCGCTGCGCCGATGGGCTTCTTACCACTGGTGCTGACGCCAGTCATCGGACGTTACGCCACCAAAGTGGATTTGCGAATTTTATGCTCAGTGTCATTCCTGACAATGGGGGCATCCTGTCTGATGCGCGCGCAGTTCAATACTGACGTGGATTTCCGCACCATCGCCAGCGTGCAGATGTTTATGGGGATTGGCGTGGCCTTCTTCTTCATGCCGCTGACCACCATTGTGCTGTCGAATCTGCACGGTAACGAAGTGGCGGAAGGCTCAGGACTGGCCACGTTCTTTCGCGTACTCGGCGGCTCCTTTGCCTCATCGTTAACCACATGGATCTGGCAGCGACGTGAAGTTTTCCACCACGCGAATCTGACCGAGAGCGTGACACAGTACAACCCAGCGGCTATGGATTACGTAAATAAGATGGGTGGCCCGACGCAGCAGCATCTTGCGATGATTGACCAGGTGGTTACCCAGCAGGCCTACATGATGTCGACAATCGACTATTTCTGGGTGCTCGGCTGGGGTTTTATGGCGCTGATTATCATCATCTGGTTCACCCGCCCGCCGTTCGTGAAATCGGGTATGCCAGGCGCCCCCGCAGCAGGTCACTAAACTGAAATTCACATAGGCAAACTTAGCTGAACGAGCACTGCGTACGGATGGCACTATCGAGCGCCGGGCCAGTGCCTCTTCCCTGCCCTCTATCACGTAAGACCGCCTGGAACGGGCTCTGGAGATGATAAGAGTGTTGAATAACATGACCCCATTTCTGATAACGGTGTTTGACGTTTACTGCTCAGTTATATCGCAACGGCGTCTGCCCAACAGCTGATAACAATTGTCGAGTCCACGGGTGGCGTGGCGCCCGAAAAATTTGATCCACACTGCCGCTTTCGACTACCTTGCCGTCTTTCATCACCGCAATACGATGACTCATATGCTGCACCACGCCCAGATCATGAGAGATAAACAGCATTGACAGATGCAAACGTCGTTGCAGCGCTACCAGCAAATCCAACACTTGCGCCTGGGTGGTGACATCCAGCGCCGACACCGGCTCGTCGCAAATCAGAATATCCGGCTCGCAGGCCAGGGCCTGGGCGATGGCGATACGTTGCCGCTGCCCACCGGAAAGCGTGGCCGGACGTCGCGTCAGCAGATCAGGACTTAAACCAACCAGCGCCAGCAACGCCTGCGCACGTGACAACCGGTCCGCGGCTGTGAGCGTCGTATGCAGGCGCAGAGGCTGTTGCAGCAATTGCGCCACGTTATATTGCGGATTAAATGAACCCAGCGGATCCTGCACAATCGTCTGGATACGCGACCGCAACGGCTGCCGCTGACGTTCTGTCAGCCTGCTCCATGGTTGCCCAGCGAGAAGGATCTCGCCCTGTTGCGGTGCCTGCAGCGCCAGCGCCAGTTTGCCTAGCGTGGTCTTCCCGCTACCGGATTCGCCCACAATGCCCAGCGTTTCGCCCTGCGCGACCTCTAACGTCACCTGATTGACGGCCTGCAAGCGACGGCCATCCGGCAGAACATACGCCAGTGATACGTTATCGGCAGCCAGCACGGGTGTGGTGCTGTCAGTACTGATGTTCTCCCGCACTACCGTTTGACCCAGCGGATCGTTTCCTGTTAACCACGTCCCACGCGTACCGGCAGAGGGAATGGCCGCCAGCAGACGGCGGGTATAAGGGTGTTGCGGCGCATGCAGCACCTGTCGCACCTTGCCGCTCTCCACTGCTTTGCCCTGCCGCATCACCACCACACGGTCGGCAATATCCGCCACCACCGATAAATCATGGGTGATCAGCAGCACGCCATGCCCGGCATCCGCCAGGGCCCTGAATACATTCAAAACTTGTTTTTGTACGGTGGCGTCCAGCGCGGTAGTAGGTTCATCGGCAATGAGTAATCGCGGCCCCGCCGCCAGCGCCGACGCGATGAGCGCTCGTTGGCGCAAGCCACCGGAGAGTTCATGTGCGTACTGCGCCATCCGGTTATGCGGATCGGGGATGCCGGTTTGCGTTAACAGCTCCGCCACGCGTTCGCGAACTGCCGCCCCCCGTTCCAGGCGGTGCGTCAACAACGGCTCCGCGACTTCCTGACCAATCCGGCGCAGCGGGTCAAGCGAGGTCAGTGCATCCTGCAAAACAAAACCAATTTCGCGCCCGCGTAGTTGCTGCCAACGGCGGGCATCGCACGCCAGTAAATTCTGCGACAGGCCATCGTGCCCATGCAATATCAGGGACTCGGCGCGAACAGCCGCCCCTGCCCCCGCCAGCCCGACTAGCGTCCGGGCCGTGACGGATTTACCCGAACCGGACTCGCCTACCAAAGCCAGGACTTCACCGGCATGCACGTCAAACGATAAGGCGTTAACCGCCTCAATCAGCCCCTGCGGCGAGGGGAAGCTGACGCTCAGTTGCGCCACCTGTAACAGCGGTTGCTGGAAGGTCTCTGAAGTCATGCGATCCCGCCTTTGGCAATAAGGGTTTGAACACGTCGGCCCAGCAGCGTAATGGCAATCACCGACAGCGCGACAACGCTGGCGGGCAGCAGGCTGACCCATGGGGCGCTATCGAGAAAATTACGTCCCTCAGAGAGCAATGCGCCCCACTCCGCCGTCGGCGGAGTCACCCCAAGTCCAAGGAAACTGAGGGCCGAGGCGGATAATATGGAATACCCTATCCCCACCGTTGCCAGTACCAGCAGCGGGCGCAGCGTATTGGGCACAATATGGCGCAAAATAATCACCATTGGCGGCTCTCCCAACGCCACCGCATGCTGCACATACCCCGATAACCTGACCTGCAACACTTGCGCGCGCACCAGCCTGGCATAGCCAGCAATGCCGGCCAGTCCGACCGCCAGCAGGGTATTCTCTGGCCCACGCCCCAACACCGTGATAGCCAGCAGCGCCAACAGCAAATCGGGGAACGCCAGCATAATGTCCAGTAGCCGTACGAGTAACTGCCGTACCGCCCTGGGCGCAAGACCTGCCAGTGTCCCCAGCACAATACCGCCCGCGCTGGCAATCAGGGTCGCGCCGACCCCAATGCTCAGCGACAGCGAGGTGCCATACACCACGCGGGTAAACACATCACGCCCCAACTGGTCAGTACCGAACCAGTGTCTGAGGTCCGGCGGCTGCAAAATCGCGCTGAAATCCATCTGTTCGGGGGTGTACGGCGTGAATAGCGATGGAAAAAACACCGCCACCACGAGCAGTAGCACCAGTAACAACGGAATGCTGGTACCCGGCGCCAGCCACGGGTTACGATAGCGCCCCCCGTCGCGGCGGGCCACCCGCAGTAAAAGATCACTCATCAGCATGCCCTCGCAGACGTAGACGGGGATCGATCAGTAAATAAAGGGTATCAATCAGCAGGTTAATCACCACAAACAACAGCGCGGAGAACATCACCACCCCCAGCACCAGGGGCATGTCTCGGTTCTCAATCGCACCGAGAGTGATTTGCCCCAGCCCCGCCCGACCAAATACTGTTTCGGTCAGAATTGAGCCGCCTAATACGCTGGCCAGCAGCGTCCCCGTCAGCGTCGACACCGCCAGCGAGGCATGGCGCAACGCATGCCGTAAGCGCAGCGCAGTTTCACTCACCCCTCGCGTACGCACGGTCATGGCGAACGGCTGCGAAAGCGCCTCCTCCAGCCCATCACGCAGCACCTGGCTGAGTGTCGCAGCCAGCGGCAGGCTGAGCGTCACCACCGGCAGCACAAGGGCGATCCAGCCATCGTTACCGGTCACCGGAAACCATTGCAGTTTGAAACTGAAAATGCTCAACAACACGATGCCGATCCAGTACACCGGTGTGCTAAGCAGCATCAGCTCCAACCCGGCAAGCAGAGACCGCAGACGCGGATGACGTCCGGCTGTCAGTAATGCGTTAAATACCGCCAGTACCAGTGCCAGCGCCAGGGCGCTGACGGCCAGCGGCACCGTCTCTTTCAACGCTGCGCTAATCACCTGCACAACAGGCTGGCGATACTGATAACTCACGCCAAGGTTGCCCGTCAGCGCCTCGCCACAGTAGCGCAAATATTGCCACCACAGTGGCTTATCCAGGCCGAACTGGCGGGTCAGTGTCTCGCGAAAACTATCATCCACAACGCTGTTGGCGCTGCCTATCAGAATTGCCACAGGATCGCCGGGGATCAGTTTTACCGCAACAAAGGTCAGCGTTGCCGCACCCCACAGCACGGCGAAAATGGTCAGCAGGCGCTTGCCTGCTGCCAGCAGCTTAGCGTTGGATCCAGACATCATAGAAATTCGGCTTCGCGTTCGTGGCCCAGCTAATGCCCTGCACCTGTTTGGCTTTCCCTAACTGATATGCCGGGATGTAAATTGGCACCGCCCAGGCCTGATCGATAATCTGGTGCTGGATGGCATAGTAGATGCGTTTACGCTCGGCTTCGCTGGCACCGACAGCGGTTTCCAGTTGGCTATCCAGCGCTTTAACGCGGCTGAAGTTGTTCCCCTTCGGCGGAATATAATTGGAATGGAAAACGGTACGCAGGATGTCCGGCTCCGGGCGAACAAAATAGTTCGAGATAATGTCGTACTGGTTAGCCGCCGTGCGGCTGCTGAGAATGCCTGAATCCACCGGATCGAGTTTCAGTTCAAAACCGGCTTGTTTTACCTGGTATTGAATTGCCTGGAACAGCGTCACGTCAGCGGCTTCGACATCGTTTGAAGAATAGGTAAATTGCACAGTAAGGCGTTTACCCTCCTTGACCCGGTAGCCTTCGCTATCGGTTTGCTGCCAGCCGGCTTCATCCAGAAGACGGCGGGCTTTTTGCAGATCAAACCCCCACTGGCTGGCAATGGCCGGATCGTAATCCAGCGTAGCGGGTCCAAGAATATTGTCGGCAGGTTTCAGGATGCCAAAGAACGCGGCTTTAACGGCAGTAGTACGATCGATGGCGCTCTGGAAGGCCTGCCGCACTTTCAGGTCGCTGAAGATCCCTGTGTCGCTATTCAAATAAAGGACGCGCGGAACGCCGGGGTTTTCCCTGGTGATCACATCCAGCTTCGGGTTATTTTTTACCTGCGCATAATTCACCGGCGGAATGGCATCGATCACCTGTACCTGCCCGCTATTCAGCGCGCCAAGACGTACCGCTGACTCCGGCAGGTACTTAAATTCGATCTTATCCAGCCATGCCGGGCCTTTATGGGTGGCATAGCCCGGACCCCAGTTGTAATCGGCGCGCTTGCTGAGTTTACTCCCGCTGCCTTTGACAAACGATTCGAGGATAAAGGGACCGGAACCGACCACGGTATTGCTGGTATTCGCCGTTTTCTGCAGATAAGCCGGTGACTGAATACCGAGATACGGCAAGCTCAGCCCCTGCAGCAGCGGTGCGAAAGGCGTTTTATAGCGGATCACCACGGTGTACTCATCTGGCGTAGTGATCGCGTCAATCGGCCCCAACAACGATTTGGAGTAACTGGAGGTGGTTTTCGGATCGAGTATGCGTTCAAAGTTATATTTTACCGCCGCAGCATCCAGTTTCGTGCCATCACTAAAAGTCACATCCTTGCGAAGATGGAAGGTGTATTCGCGGTTATTGTTTTTAATTTCCCAGCGTTCCGCCAGCCATGGTGTAAAGCTGTTATCTTCCGCCTGGCCGACCAAAGAATCCACCACGTTACGCGTAACCAGAGCGGTGACGGAATAAGCGGTAATAGAGGGGTCAATAATCGGGGTATCGCTGCCCAGAGCGACCGTCAGCACACCCCCCGCGACAGGTTTATCCTGTGCGTGAGTGGTGAAGCTGGCAGTAAGCGTTAGCGCGGAAAGCAGACTGATGCGCAATAAACTGTTCTGTGAATAAATGCTTCGTTTCATCCCTTTTCCTTGGCCTGGTTTTTGTTAAATATCTGGCAATTAAAGTCCATTGTAGGGGGAGAGCCGCCGTCGAGTAACGATGGATAATTTATATCTATTTCTGAAAATAGCTTTTTCTTCAGGTGGGAAGAAAAGAAAAAAGAGAGCCCCGAGCTACAGGCCCGAATAAAATAACATAAATGCTCGCCCTCTATAATTTCTCTCAAAAGAGTCAGAAGGCAGCTAAATTAACCCTCCGACTTTATTAAGATAAAAATGTGAAATAAGAATCGGCATTAACGGTAATGGTAAGTTTCGCCAACAAGACGCAGAACGTCGAGATATAACCCGTATTCAGGAGACGCCGCGTCCGGCGCCCCCTGTGATCCACCTCGCGGCTACTCCTCGTACGCCGCGTGATGGAAATCAATTTCCCACTGCAGCACCTCGCCGTAAAGCGCCGATAACGCCTGCTTTTCGTCTTCACTCAGCGCCATGGCGCAGCGGTCGAGTTCGTTTTTTAGCCAGAGAGCCTGCTGATAAAATTCGTCCTCCGCGTGCATTTCCACCCAGCGTCGTAAATCAGCATCGCTCTGATAATGTTCGCTCGCCCGTCGGCACCAGAAATAGTACATCCATTCCGCACCGAACATCAGGGTCACAATCTGCTCATAGCTGCCCTCGTGGGCGGTCCGCAGCATACAGTCGCGAAAGCGCCGTACCCCGGGCAAATCATCCGGGTACTCAGCGGGATCGATCTGCCGCGCTGACAACACCTGTTCAAACCACGCGATCTGTATATCAACCAGGGCATTCAGCACGCCAATCAGCCAGCGCTGCTGTTGAATACCCGGCGCTTTGCTGACCCCGAGGGCAAAAATCGCGATTGCCGTCGCGACAAAGTTGCCCTCAAACACCAGATAGCGGTTGAATACGGCTGTCGGCAGACGATCCTGTTCGATATCAGTCACAAACGGGTGCTGCTGCATCGCCTGCCACGCCGGTTGATGTTCGCGCAGCAGGCGTTCGCTAAACGGTTCCATTAAGCTTCCTCCAAAGCGGCCTGCGCGACCGACATAAAATGCTTCACCCGGGCCAGCTCAACATCGTTCCACCAGACGCCATCGACCTTCATTGTACTGGCCACAATGACCCCCTGAGTCCGCCCGAGGATCTGATTCACGTTAGCCGGTGTCACCCCGGAGCCCACCAGGAGCGGTAGTTCCGTCGCCGCGCGGATCTCGTCAATTTCCGCCATCGTGGCGCTATCGCCCGTACGCTGGCCGGTGGCGATCACCGCGTCAGCCTCGAAGAAATCGACATCGCGCGTCAGCTCCTGAATCGAACGATCAGCGACAATGGCATGGCTACCGTGCTTAACGTGGCTATCGGCAAAAACGCGAATATGTTCAGCGCGCAGCATACTGCGGTAGCGCAGCGCCTTAGCGGCCGCCCCTTCTATAAATCCTTCGTTGGCGATATAGGCGTTGGCCCACTGGTTTACGCGGACAAAATCGGCGCCTCCCGCCAGGGCGATCGCCATTGCCGGGATCGCCGCGTTAGCCAGAACGTTAATGCCCAGCGGCACAGCAAAACGCTCACGAACTTTCTCGGTAATGACCGCCATCAGCGCTGAGGTTTCATGACCGATGTCCTCAGGTTTAGAGAAAGGAATATCGCCATGGTTTTCAATAATCAGACCATGAACACCGCCTGAAATATAATTTTCAGCATCGCGAAGCGCACGTTCAACAATATCCGAGACTGATTTTCCTCGATATTTTGGCGAGCCCGGAAATGGGTCGCAATGAATAACGCCAATAACAGCTTTGTTTCGTGAAAAAATAGCTTGTATTGCATTCGTCTTTTCTGCTGAGATAGCAACCATCTTATCCATCCTGTTAAGGGAACACTATGCGTGTTTACGTTACTGGTAATATTACCGTAGATGAAACCTGGTCCATTCCGGATATACCGAAAAAAGGAGCCTCCATTCACGGCGTTAAAGTGTCGCAGGATATCGGCGGTAAAGGCGCGAACCAGGCGATTATATTATCCCGCTGCGGAATAGAGACGCGTTTAATTGCCGCCACGGGAAATGACAGCAACGGCGCGTGGATCCGCCAGCAGATAAAAAATGAACCACTGACGCTACTACCCGACGGCCATTTCAATCAACATAGCGATACCTCGATTATTTTAAATAGCGCTGATGGCGACAACGCCATCATTACCACTACGGCGACTGCCGACGCATTCCGCCTTGAGGATATTATTCCGCATATGGCGGACGCCGTTGCCGGCGATATTCTGCTACAGCAGGGTAATTTCTCCCTAGATAAAACGCGGGCGCTGTTCCAGTACGCCAGAAGCCGCGGCATGACAACGGTATTCAACCCCTCACCTGTCAATCCAGACTTTTGCCATCTGTGGCCGCTCATCGACATCGCGGTGGTCAATGAATCCGAGGCCGAGCTGCTCCAGCCATACGGGGTGAAAACCTTAGTGATTACCCAGGGCGCCGCAGGCGCCTGGCTGGTTCAGGCGGGACAGCGCCAGTTTTGTCCCGCCGTGCCAGCCGAGTCGATTGATTCGACCGGCGCAGGCGATACGTTCCTCGCCGTCATGTTGGCCTCCGCCCTGCTGCGCGGCGTCGCGCCGGATGCGCTGGCGCTGGCGCACGCTAGTCGCGCTGCCGCCATTACCGTTAGCCGCCGGGGGACGCTCAGCGCGTTTCCCGGCAGCCGTGAGCTCGCCGCCCTGTTAACCCCGGACGGCGCGCGCTGACCTACTTAAACAGCGGACGGTATGAATCGACGTTCGCTTTGGTTACCACCGTCGCCGGAACCAGAATGATTTTCGGCACGGTTTTACCCAACGTGATGCTGTTCAGCGCATTCAGGGCTTCGGCGCCCATCTTTTCCGGGTCCTGCTGCAGTACGGCGGTGACGTAGCCGGCGTCAATACCGGAAATCGCCTTCGCCGTCAGATCCCAGCCAAAGACTTTAATATCCTTCTGCCGCCCCTGGTTTTCCACGGCGGCGATAGCGCCGAGCAGCGCGGGTTCGCCGGTGGCATAAATCGCTGTCAGATCCGGATTACCGGTGATCAGGTTTTCCGCCGCGGTCATCGCTTTATCCTGCACATTCTGCCCGTCGACCACGTTAGCGATAGTAATCTTCGGATTGCTTTTCAGCGTATCTTCGAACCCTTTCTGCCGCTGGTTCTGAATGGCCGAATTCAGCGCACCGACAATACCCAGTCGCGCCTGGCCGCCCATCTCTTTCTGCACGTAATCTACGAAGTATTGACCAATAATTCTGCCGCCTTCAATATTATCAACGCCGACCTGAGCTGCCTGTGGCCCGGCCGGTAATACGGCATCAATCGCAATCACCGGAATGTTTGCGGCGGCGGCTTCTTTAACCGCTGGCATGATCCCGTTAACGTCGATAGCAGCAACCAGAATGCCTTTAACGCCTTGCTGAATATAGTTTTCTATCGCGTCGTTTTGCGCCACGGGATTATCGTTAGAGTTAAAAATAACTAAATCCTTGCCACTGGCTTTGGCCGCATCCTGTGCGCCTTTATTCATCAGATTAAAGAACAGCGCCTGTTGGTTGATTTGTACCAGCGCATAAGTCGGACCGGCAGCGCTGGCGGCAGAAATAAAACTCATTGATGCCAGCATGGTCGTGGCGACAGCAAGGAAACGCAGTTTTCCGGTGTGAAATAACATCATCAGTATCCTCGTCGGGAATAGTTGATAGCCAGCAGAGTTCCGCGCCGCATGCGAACGCAGAAGGATTATTTTTTTGGCGGGCAAATATCGTCTATATCGCCAGAACAATCATTGAACGTTCGGCGGATACCTGCTTAATGTCATCCCGGCAACCGGTCCGTGTCGGTGCGCGACTGGAATAACTTAAACGGGGTTGGGAATGACTTCCCGGATGATGCGGTAAACTGCCTATACAATTCTCTGCTGATTAAAATTTGTCAAGCATTTATTTTTGGTGATTGTTCGCAGAGAAATTGCTGTATCCACCGCGCTTAACTATGTTACAGATAGCCGATTCTGGCAGAAATGGCGCAGGAAATGAGTATAAAACGCGTATTGTTATCCGATGTGGCAAAGCTGGCGGGGCTGTCGAAGGCGACCCTGTCGCGCTATATGAACAACAGTATTGTGCTGCCGCAGGACACCATCGACCGCATCGAAACCGCCATTCGCGAACTGGACTATCGCGGCAATAGCCTGGCACGTCGTCTTAGCAAAGGCGGCAGCGAAACGCTTGGCCTGGTGCTTCCCGACATTACCAACCCCTTCTTTGCCGAACTGGCCGACGCTGCCGAAGAGGCTGCTTCTGCCAGCGGCTACAGCCTGGTGCTGTGTATCACCCGCAACAATCCGGAAAAAGAGTGCCAGTTCATTCGCTGGCTGGATACCTGCCAGGTCGACGGTCTGCTGTTCACCACCAACCGCCCCGATAATGGCCTGCTGCGCAAGGAAGTCCAGCGTCACGAACGCATTGTCCTGCTGGATGAAGATATTCCCGGCAGTAAGGTACCGAAAGTGTTTGCCGATAACGTCCAGGGCGGGCGGATCGCCACCGAAAAACTGATCGCCGCCGGGCATCGCCATATCGCTTTCGTCGGTGGCCCGGACAAGCTGATGAGCGTCCGTGAGCGCTATCAGGGCTTTTGCACCGCGATGGAGCAAGCGGGCCTGAGCTGGCCGCCCGAATGGGTGATGTATGGCGACTACCAGCGCGAGTTTGGCCAGCAGGCGCTGCGGTACCTGTTCAGCCAACCGGTTCGCCCCACCGCCGTCTTCGCGGCCAGCGACTATCTGGTGCTCGGCCTGCTCGATGGCTTGCGCGCCAGCGGGCTCCAGGCGCCGGAGGCGCTTTCGTTAGTCGGCTTCGATGACGCCAACTACGCCGATTTTACCCAGCCGCGGATCTCCACTATCCGTCAGCCCGCCCGCGAACTGGGCCGTACCGCGGTGAACATCATGATGCGCCTGCTAAACGACGATCCGGATATCCCTGCGGAAACCCGCCTGCCGGTTGAATGGATTGGCCGCGACTCGATCAAGATCTGTTAAGCCCGTTCCAAAATGGCGCAAAAGCGCCCGCTTTTGGCGCAAAAAACGATCAATTAACAATTTATTCACTATAATCAGTAAACCGGTTTACCGGATTTTATTCAATTAAGTTTATTGAATACATAAGGTTAAGTTACAGGGCTGCTGTGTGGTTCCTGCCCTGGCACGGATGCTGCAATGTTCTTACTGGCGAACAAATATCTTACATAGCGTTTGTCCTGACTGTACTGGCGAGGGCTCTGATCCGCAGGTAAACCGGTTTACTAGATTGTAAACCGTGACGGATAGAGTCTCTCCCGCAGGATGGCGAACATTTTCCCGGCAATAGCGATGGGAGTTATCAGATGCAGCAGCCACAAACTACCCCGCCAAGGGTGGAGATGATCAATATCACCAAGACCTACGGGTCGATACGTTCATTGCGCGGCGTTAACCTCGAGTTGGCCCCGGGCGAAGTGCTGGGTTTAGTGGGCGATAACGGCGCGGGGAAATCCACCCTCACCAAAGTGCTCTCTGGCGCGGTGATCCCCTCCAGCGGCACGATTCGTATCGACGGTGAACAGCAGCAGTTTACCAATCCGGCCGATTCGCGCCGCTGCCATATCGAGATGGTCTATCAGGATCTGTCGCTCTGCGACACGGTCGACGTCGCGGGCAATCTGTTTATGGGCCGTGAGCCGATGAAATCGGTCCTCGGTATTCCCTTTCTCGACGAGGCCAAAATGCACGCCGATGCCAGAGAGATGCTTAAAGGGCTCGGGATCTCTATTCCGGATACCCGGCTGCTGGTGCGAAATCTCTCCGGCGGCCAGCGCCAGGCTATTGCCATCGCCCGCGCGGCGGCCTTTGACCCGAAAGTGCTGATTATGGATGAACCCACCGCCGCGCTGGCCGTTGCGGAGGTCGAAGCGGTTCTGGAACTCATTCGCCGCGTTTCCGCTCGCGGGGTGAGCGTGATTCTGATTACCCACCGCCTGCAGGACCTGTTCCTGGTCTGCGACCGGATCATGGTGATGTATGAAGGTACCAATGTCGCTGACAGGCGGGTGGCCGACACCAGCCTGAGCGATATCGTTAACCTGATTGTGGGCGAAAAATTCACCGCCCGCTCTGCGGCAGCACATTGAGGTAACAGGATGAGTATCATGAACTTAAGCAGCTCCCGCATGATCCAGCATTCGCTGCCGCGCCGCCTGCTGCATAACCACTCAGGCGTGGTCAGCATCGCGCTCTTTTTCGTCTTCTGCTGCGTGGTGTTTTCGCTGATCACCAGCAACTTTCTCACCGGCACCAACTGGCTCAACATTATCCGTCAGAGCGCCCCACTGCTGATCGTCGCGACGGCTATGACTCTGGTCATTACCACCGGCGGTATCGATCTGTCGGTAGGCTCCACCCTGGCGCTGGTCGGCGCACTCTCCGCTATCGCTCTGAATAACTGGGGGCTGCCGTGGCCGGTGGTACTCCTCGGCGGCCTGCTGCTTGGCGGATTCGTTGGCGCCATCAACGGCTTCTTTATTGCCTATGAAGGCATTCCGGCGTTCATCGTCACGCTCGCCACCCTGGCCGTAGTTCGCGGCATCGCGCTGCTGGTCACCCAGGGCTACTCGATTCCGGTACCGGCTGACAGCCTGTTTACCTTTATCGGACGCGCGTGGGTAGTTGGTATCCCCATGCCCGCGCTGATCGGCATGATGATACTGGTGATCGGGCATATCGTTCTTAATCACATGCGTTTTGGTCGCTACGTGACCGCTATCGGCGCCAACGCTGAAGGCGCGCGACGCAGCGGGATTAACACCAAAGCGGTGACCATGAAGGTCTATATCCTCAGCGGCATGGCCGCCGCGCTGGCGGGAATGATCATTACCGCTCGCCTCGGCAGCGGCTCCTCCAACCAGGGTGAAGGCTTTGAACTGCAGGTTATTGCCGCCGTGGTGCTCGGCAGTACCAGCCTGTTTGGCGGCTTCGGTACCATTATCGGCACGCTGCTGGGCGCGCTGTCGATTGCGGTCATTCAGAACGGGCTGATCCTGTCGCATATTTCGCCGTTTTACACCCAGATAGCCACCGGCACCATTATCCTGCTGGCTATCTGGCTGAACACCCGCATTCTCAACCCGACGCGCTCCGCGGCAAAAGGATAGCTGATGAAAGGATCAATTTTTCGCCATCCCTCCCCGCTGCCGGTTGGCGTCAGCAGCGGTTATGTAATGACTGTGCTTGGCCCACTACCGATTAACGAAATGGGCGTTACTCTGATGCATGAGCATATTCTGCTGGATGCCTCCGGCAAATGGGTGCCACCCTGCTGCTGCAGCGATCGCCATCTTGCCGAAATGCCGGTGAAAATGGAAAACCTTGGCGAACTGTCGCTTAACCCGCTGATGAGCCGCGATAACTGTCAGCTGTTTGATGTCGACGTTGCGATTGACGAGCTGACTAAATATCGAGCCCTTGGCGGAGAAACGGTGGTCGACCCGACCAATATCGGCATTGGCCGCGATCCGAAAGCGCTGGCGCGCATCGCGCGTCTGACCGGTCTGAACATCATTATGGGTACCGGGCTCTATCTGGAAGCTTCGCACCCTGAGTGGGTAAAAATCAGCAGCGTCGAACAGCTGACCGAACGGCTGATTTACGATCTTGGCGGCGCGGAGGAGAAACCGGAGGTGCTCGCCGGGCTCATCGGCGAAATCGGTATCTCCAGCCGCTTTACGCCGGATGAGGAGAAATCCCTGCGCGCTGCGGGTCGGGCCAGCGCCGCGACCGGCGTGCCGATCGAGGTCCATCTGCCGGGCTGGGAGCGGCTGGGCCATCGGGTGCTGGATATTCTCGAGCAGGAAGGCGCCGATTTACGCCATACCGTGCTGTGCCATATGAATCCCAGCTTTGCCGATAAGCGCTACCAGCGCGAACTGGCACAGCGCGGGGCGTTTCTCGAATACGACATGATCGGCATGAGCTATTACTACGCCGACGAGTCGGCGCAGTCGCCCTCCGACGAGGAGAACGCCCGCGCGATCCGCGAGCTGATTGACGACGGCTACATCCAGCAAATTCTGCTGTCGCAGGACGTCTTCCTGAAAACCATGCTCACCCGCTACGGCGGCCACGGTTATGGCTACATACTCAAGCATTTTGTTCCGCGTCTGCGGCGCCACGGCGTCAGCGGCGAACAACTTGAAACCTTAATGATTGGAAACCCCCAGCGGGTCTTTGGCGGATAAAAGGAAACGTCATCATGCAGAAAAAAATCTTACTGGTCGGTGAGTCCTGGACCAGCACGTCAACGCACGTTAAAGGCTTCGACCAGTTTGCCACCGCCACCTGGCACACCGGCGCAACGGACTTTCTGGCCGCGCTCGCCGACAGTCCCTATGCCATTACCTATATGCCCGCCCACGCGGCGGCGACCGACTTTCCGCTGACGCTGGAAGCGCTGCAGGAGTGGGATGCGATTATTCTCTCGGACATTGGCGCCAATACGCTGCTGCTGCATCCGGACACCTGGCTGAAGAGCCGCCGAACCGCCAACCGTTTAACGCTCCTGCATGATTACGTGGCCGGCGGGGGGGCGCTGATGATGATCGGCGGCTATTACAGCTTCCAGGGAATCAACGGCGGCGCGCGCTACCGCCATACCGCGGTGGAGAAAGTGCTGCCGGTACGCTGCCTGGCCTGGGACGACCGCATTGAAACCCCGGAAGGCTGCTATGCCGAAGTGACGGAGTCTCACCCCCTGTTTAACGATATTCCGGGCGAATGGCCATGGCTGCTGGGCTATAACGAAGTTGAAATGCACCCGGAAGGCAAACTGCTGGCGAGCGTGGCCGGTACCGGTCATCCTCTGCTGGCCATTCGCGAATATCAGCAGGGTCGTTCGCTGGTGTGGACCAGCGACATGTCGGCGCACTGGCTGCCGGAAGAGTTTGCCAAATGGCCCGGCTATCGCCAGCTATGGATTAACTGCCTCGACTGGCTGACGGAACGCCGCTGATGACCACGACCCTTGAGCTCGCCCGGCAGCTGCTGGGCTTTAACACCATTAACCCGCCGGGCAGCGAAGCTGACTGCATGCGGTTCTTCGCCGACTGGCTTGACGATAGCGGTTTTGAGGTTTCGCTGTCGTCGTTCGGCGAGGGACGCTGCAATCTTATCGCCAGCCTTCCCGGGGCGAAGAGCGGTAAACCGCTGGCCTTTACCGGACATCTGGATACCGTCCCGCTGGGAAATGCCCGCTGGCAGTACGATCCTTTTGGCTCGCAGATGGAAGACGGGCGTCTTTATGGCCGCGGATCCAGCGATATGAAAGCGGCGATAGCGGCGTTTGCCGTCGCCTGCGTTCATCAGCGGGAAGCGATCCTCGCCGGACGCGGCGCGGTATTGCTGATAACCGGCGGAGAAGAGACCGGCTGCGACGGCGCGCGGGCGCTGATCGCCTCCGCAACGTTGCCGGAGGTGGGCGCGCTGATCGTCGGTGAACCCACCGCCAACTATCCGGTTATCGGCCATAAAGGCGCGCTCTGGCTGCGCTGCGAAACGCGGGGGAAAACCGCCCACGGCGCGATGCCGGAGCTGGGGATCAATGCTATCTATCTTGCGGCGGATGCGTTGGGTAAGATTCAGCATTTTTCGCCAGGCGCGCCGCATCCGCTAATGAAGCAACCCACCCTCAACGTCGGACGCATAGAAGGCGGACTCAATATTAATTCCGTACCGGACCGCACGCGTTTTGATGTCGATATCCGCAGCGCGCCCAATTTACAGCACGCCACTATCCGGGAGCGCTTGACGACGCTGCTTGGCGAAAGCGTCACCGTCTCCACGCTGGTCGACCTGCCCGCCGTCCTCAGCCGGGAGGATCACGCGTGGATTAAGCAGGTTTACCAACGCTGTCAGCCGCTGCACGCTGAGCCGATTGCGCCGCGCGTGGTGCCCTACTTTACCGACGCCTCGCTGCTGCTGCCTGCATTGGGCGATCCGCCCTGTATTATTCTCGGCCCCGGCGAGCCGTCGATGGCGCATCAAACCGATGAGTACTGCCTGCTCAGCCGCCTGGCGGAGGCAGAACGGCTATACGGTGACCTGATCCGCGACTGGATGGCCTAACCGTCCGCGACGAAAGCCAAAAATGTGTGACAGTGTCACTTAAAACGAGCATGATGCATTCAGCGTTTGAATAATCTCGCGGAATAACAGAGGATAACCACCTCGTACACGAAATGTTTCACCACCAGCAAGGAGGCTTACCATGTCCGTGAAAATCAACGCTGTGCTCGTTTGCACCCTCTCTTTACTCCTTTCCGCCTGTTCGGGTCATGCTTCTGCGCCGGACAGCGCCGAAGACGCTCAAATATCGGCAGAAGTGGATAAGATACTTCGCGATTATCAAACGGGTGCAGACACGTCACCGCAGGCCAATGCCTCACGCTATCTGGCGCGGATCCAGGCGGCTATCTTCGCTAACATAGACCAGCCGGGCTCCTGGCAAGGGCAAAAATGCTCGGTGCGCTTTACCCTGCAGCGTGACGGGACGGTGCAGGATCCGGCGGTCGAGAACGGCGATCGGCCATTCTGCGCGCAGGTGATGTCCGCGCTGAAAGTCGCCAAAATTCCGCCTGCCCCCGATGAAAAAACTTATCAAACATTCAGCCATGTCGTTCTGGACTTGAAGGCCTGAGCTTGCCCTAGAAAGCGCCCCGGCCATCGCCAGGGCAATGGCTAAAAAGATAAGCTGACAGCCTCCTTAACAGACGCTTTTTGGCGATCGGCGAGGAGTGATTCAATGGTGCTTGAGTCGAGGTGATGAGCGGCAAGAGCGCCGGCTGAACGGGACAGCGCATCCAGGTGCGCTGATGATGGCCTCTTATTCATGACTCAATCTCTGATACATGAAATCAATAAGCCCTCTTGTTTTTGCCGGCAAATAACGCCGATCGGAATACAGGGCGAACAATTGCAAGGGGGCCGCCGATTGTTCAAATTCAATTTCGATTAACCGGCCATCGTCAATATAGGGCTGGCAGGCTTGTTTCGACAGGATGGCATAACCGACGCCTGAGATGGCCGCTCGCCCTGCCATCTCCCCGCTGTTGACCCGATAACGACCGTTAACTTTAATCGTCTCGAATCCGCCCTTTTTATTCACAAACTGCCAGGGAGCGCCTTTAAGCGCATTTACCGTTGTAATACAGGGCAATTCTTCAAATTGCTGTATACGAGAAGGCGTGCCATAACGCTGGATAACGGAGGGGGCCGCAACGATGGTGCAAGGGATGGTCACCAGATGACGGGCTATGTAGTCACTGTCATCCATCTGACCACGACTCACAATGACAGCGAGATCCAGATCATCGCGCAGGGATTCATAACCAGACAAATTGGTGACGCAACTTATCTCCAGGTCCGGATGCTGACAGGCGAAATCGGCAACAATAGCGCCCAGCAGTGCAGGACCGATTTCATTGGGAATACAGATACGTAGTGGCCCCTTGAATTGCATTTGCCGCAACGTTAATTCGGTTTCAGTTTGCTCAAGCGCTTCCAGTAATGGCTTCGCCCGGGTATAGAGTAGATGCCCCGCCTGAGTGAGTTTCATATGTCGGGTACTGCGTTCAATAAGCTGAAGATTCAGTTTGTCTTCTAGCTGAGCAATGCAACGGCTCACATTTGATGCCGGCATTTCAAGGGCTTTCGAAGCCCCAACAAAACTGTCTCTTTCAACTACAGCGATGAAGACTTTCAGCGCATTAAAATCAAGAACTGGCCGCATCAACTATCCCACATATGATAATAATGAGTGCCATTTTTACCATCTAATCGATAAGTTTGATAGTAGTTAAGCTAGGTTATCTTTCATCAACAGGTCGCTTGCTATGCCACGGGTCACCACAACATTTAATCAAAAGGCGCTGATACGGATAGCGCTGGTCATCGCTTTTGTGCAGTTTACTAACGCGCTGGAATATATGATATTCAGTCCTGTTTTTACATTTATGGCCGCGGATTTCGCTGTTCCCGTCTCCTTCTCAGGCTATGTATCCGGTATGTACACCTCTGGAGCCGTCCTGTCGGGAATTATCGCCTTTTACTGGGTTGACCGTTGCAATAAGAAGCGTTTTCTTATCGCTAATATGGTGCTGCTAGCCATAGCGACACTGTTGACAACATTCATAACCCGTTTTCCTCTTCTTCTTACCTTGCGATTCTTCGCAGGGCTGGTTGGAGGGACGACAATGGGTGTGGGGATCGGTATTTTGATAAACCACACGCCGGCTGACTTGCGCGGAAAAATGTTGGCGACGGTGATTGCGTCATTTTCGCTGGTAAGCGTTGTGGGGATGCCCGCTATATTATTTTTGTGTACTCATTACGGTTGGCATGTCGCGTTGTGGTTAATCAGCACGCTCTGTTTGTTGGCATTGCCATTCATCGTCACTGTCATCCCTCAGGACCCCGTCACTTTCGACACGTCTTACGCGCTGCCCCTCGATGTTGATACTTTACTGTTTGCTTCCGGTAATGCGCTGGTACAGTTTAGTCCAATGCTGATCATTCCTGTTCTGGCGCCGTTAATGACGCAGCTGTTGGGGGCTTCTGAAGGCCTGCTGCCCTGGCTGTTCTTCGGCGGGGGACTGGCGGGGTATCTGTCTACAAGAATGACAGGGGCATTAACCTCTCGTTTTTCTGCCTTGAGTTTGGCGACCGGGTCAACCCTCGTTTTTATTCTGAGCTTGCTGATACCCTTCCTGGGCTATCCGCATCCGGCGCTGTTTATGACGTTATTTCTCGGGGCAGCTTACAGTCGTCTGGTTTCATCTTCGGCGGTTACGATTCAGTTTCCTGATAACAACCAACGAGCGGGATTCTCTTCATTACAGACGTCCATGATGTATCTGATGACGACTGCCGCATTTTTCCTGTCTGCTTGTCTGTTACCTGACCATCGCATGGCGCTCCAGAATATGGACACGTTGCTGGCGCTATGTGCAATTTCCGCATCAGGATCCCCAATTATTATCATCATTTTGCAAAAAAAACTAGCTAAGCGGACGATCCCGCCCGATCGGCACACCACTGGGTAGAACATGGCGCGCCCTGCCCTGGGCATTAAAAATTATCATTGACCCTGGTGTGGTCGCTAAATGGAGATGAGGGGCGTTTTTTTGTCTGACGGGGTCTGAATTTAGTACCTGGCGGGAAGCTTATGGATTTTAATGAGTCTTCCCTCTTCCATTTCGATAAAACCACCCGTTTTTAAATCTGCAAGTATGCGCATGACGCCGCTGCGAGAAAGATGGGTTTTCTCGCGGATGTAGAGTTCCGCTGTGACTGCGGCGCGATAACTCTCATCTTCTTCAATTAAATTGAGCAACTGCTGGCGGATCATCTCGTACGCCGTCGGTGCGCCCTGCGGCATCACATTGTTGTAAAGTCGGCCATACACAAACATCAGTTGCTTTGAGAGCAGCCCCCATAACGACTTTTCTTTAATAATGTCATGAACACGAGCGGTGGAGATCTCGCCAATCACGCAGGAGTTGATAGTTTTAATGTAATCATCGAAGTAAATATCCGTCAGATTGGCAAGACCAAACACGGCGGGACTGCGCGCAGTGGACAGCATCATATTATCGTTTCGGCGATAAACCGCTACGGTTCCCTCAAGGATCAGGTAACACATCCCCTGGCCATTCACCTTGAAATCCAGTTGCTCCCCTCTTTCAGTTTTACGTGGCGTGCAATATGGCTGTAAGTGAGAAATCAGCTCTTGCGCGTAGGGTGAACCTTTGTGAGGTTTTGCTGAAGAGGACATAACCGATAACCTTAAGATTGACCTGTCTGATTATAGCCTGACTTCCTGTTGCGGGTATCCTCATCGTCAGTATTTTCGAGGCAGATGGTTGATATCAAGGAGTATACCCCGTTCCATCGTGATGTACTTCCCGGTTCGCAGCTCTGCCAGAATCCGCATAATCCCGCTCCGTGAAAGATAGGTTCGGCTTTTAATATAGGTTGCAGCCGTAATTTGTTGCCGTATCGCATCCGGCTCTTGCATAAGCTCAACCAGCTGAAAGCGGATGATGTCATAAGCCGACATCTGCGAGATTTGTGCGCAATGTTCATACACCCGGGAGGCCGTGTAAATCAGGAGTTTCGAAAAATGCTCCCATAGATCCAGTTGCGCCACGATGTGATTAAAACAATCCAGTGACACCCGGGCGATCTCTGACGTCTCCAGCGCTCTCACATAAAGATGCTCTGAGGAAAACTGACTACTCACGCCCAGAATAAACGGTGATGATTCAGAATTTAATACAATGCCATCGCCGCGACGGTGCAGCGCGACGCTACCTTGCAATAGTAAAAAACATTGCCGGATATCATCTTTATAATAATGCACGACCTCACCTCTGCCGATCACTACTCTTTCTGCTGCTGGCAACACATGTTTTATCAGAGTCTCGATGTGCCGGAATGGCTTTAATTCCAGGGTAATTGATTTATCTTGGTTTTCCGGGGTGGTTAAGCGCGTGTTCATATGCAGCCTCAATTCCTCAACTGTGATCGCTTTATTGATCGACCGAAGAATTATCTTAAAAATTAAGAAGCCGCGAAATATTGGCCTGGGGTCTAAAAGTAGACCGCTCAAAAGATGCATTCTAAGTTATTGATTTTGTGTCCCATGATCTTTGAGTCTAAAAATAGACCGGACCTTAATAAGCATGATAAAAAAGAAGAAATGTTGCTTATTCGTTAAGTGGGAGTCTACTTATAGACCCACAAAACATTTGAGTTTAAGAAAATGATTAGATAAATTTTAGCCAGTCAGCAGAACAGTTCATGGTCTTACCGTAATTATTTATGGCTGCCATGCTGCACAGTGAAAATTAAGGCACTGGTACAAAAAGAGTGTAACGCTCATCGGCACCCTATTGCCTGAATATAAATGGCAAACAAAGTTAATAAGGAAACAAAGTAATGAAAAAAAGTCTTGTTTTAGTTGCCTTGACCGCAACTGCAGCGCTGTCTATGTCTCACGCTTTTGCTGCCGCTGGCACCGTGAATTTCGTCGGCAATATTCTGGATACTGCCTGTGAAGTCGATGTGGCATCGCAAAACCAGCAGGTCAATCTCGGTAACTTTTATAAAACTGAATTTCCGAGCAGTGGCACAAAAGCGGCTGCAAAGGATTTTAATATCGTACTTAAAAACTGCCCAACCACGGTGACTTCGACCAAAGTACGCTTTGATGGCACCCCCGATCTGACCAACCCTAACCTGCTGGCTATTGATACATCAACCTCCAGTGCGGCGTCAGGGGTGGCGATTAACCTGATGACCGCCGATAAAGTCGACCTGCCTTTGCACGGTGAGAACAGCTATAACTACATACTTAGCAGTACCCAGGACAATACGCTGAAATTCTATGCGCAATATATCTCTACCACGGCATCAGTAACGCCGGGTACGGCCAACTCTGTTGCTAACTTCTCCATTGTATATAACTAATTTTCTTTCAAGAAATGCTGATGGGGTCGATACGGCCCCATATTTCAGAGGTCTAAAATGAATGTTCTTGGCAGTATCTTGCTTACCATCACGATATTGAGTATTGGCGTATCCGTTGCTCAGGCCGGTGTCGTTATTGGTGGTACGCGCGTCATTTTTGATGGTAATAAAAAAGAAGCCTCGATTGGCATAAATAACCCTGATAAAACCCCTTACCTTATCCAGTCGTGGATCGAAACACCTGGGGGGGGTGGCGAAAAGGCGCCTTTTATCATTACGCCACCACTATATCGACTAAATAATGGCCAACAAAACGTCGAGCGCATTGTTGCCACCGGAGCCTTACCTCAGGATAAAGAGAGCTTGTTTTGGCTTAATATAAAAGCCATCCCCTCCGCAGCTAAGGTTGACAATACGTTGCAAATTGCCATTAAAACCAGAATTAAACTTATCTACCGTCCGGCGGCGATGAAAGGCGCCTCCCCTGAAGAACAGGTCGATAAACTACGCTGGCAACGTGTTGGTAATAAGATACAGGTAAACAATCCGACTCAGCATGTCATGAATTTTAACGAGATTTCACTATCAGGTAAAAAATTACCAGATGTCAGTTATGTATTACCCGGCAGTACCGCGATGTTCGATTTACCCTCCGGCGTAACGGGCGGGCCAGTGACATTCAAAATTATTAATGATTATGGCAGTCCCGGGGCAGAACACAAAGCCAGTCTGTAGACCGGCGCAAAGACACTGAGTGGGATTTATGATGATGGCAATGGATTATATAAAAGCACGGTCTCCACGGTTGGCATTATTGATAACCATCGCGCTCTTCGGTAATACACAAAATAGCTATAGTCGCGATTTTTTTAACCCAGAACTGGTTGAACTGGATAATCCAGGGACAGAAAAAGTCGATCTTTCTGGTTTTGAATCTGGCGCGCAAGCCCCCGGGAATTATCATGTCGATGTCGTCCTGGACGATCGGTTAGTCGATACCCGCGATATCAGGTTTGTGTTGCTGAAAGAGCCTGGCGGTGATGATAAATTAGTCCCCTGTTTATCCATTGAGCAATTAGAAAGCTGGGGAGTCAAGACGGGCCTTTTTCCCGCGTTAAAGGGTGAAACATCCTGTGCGAACCTGTCCGCGATTCCCAAGGCTAGTACGGATTTCCAGTTTGCCATGCAACGTCTGGTATTGAGCATTCCGCAAGCGGCACTTTCAGCGCAAGCGCGCGGATCGGTGCCACCGGATCGCTGGGATCAAGGCATTAACGCCGCCCTGCTCAACTACAGTCTGAGTGGGGCGAATAACTGGGCCAAAAATAACAACAGCAGCACCAGCGATAATCAGTATGCCAACCTGCGTCCTGGTCTGAACATTGGCCCCTGGCGGTTAAGAAACTACACCACCTGGTCGCGAGATTCACAGGGTCATGATGCGTGGAAGACGGTTTATACCTATGCTCAACGTACGATAATCCCGTTAAAGTCTCAGCTCACGCTGGGTGACAGCTCTGCCCCGGCAGATGTGTTCGACAGTATGCCTTTCCGGGGAGGACAACTTGCTTCCGATGATGACATGCTGCCCGACTCCCTCAAGGGCTATGCCCCAGTGGTGCGTGGGATCGCCCGGACTAATGCCCAGGTGATAATTCGCCAGAATGGCTATCAGATATACCAGAGCTTTGTGGCACCGGGCGCTTTTGAAATCACGGACATGTATCCTACCGGAGGCGCCGGCGATCTTGATGTCACTATTAAAGAGGCTGATGGCAGCGAGCAGCACTTTAGCGTGCCATTTGCCTCCCTTCCCGTATTACAGCGTGAAGGCCGAATAAAATATGCGTTAACGGGCGGCCAATATCGTTCGTACAACGGCAGCGTGGACAAAACGCCCTTTGCTCAGATGAGCGTTATTCTCGGCTTGCCCTACGGCTTTACGTTTTACGGCGGATTGCAGGAGTCGAGTAAGTACCAGTCGCTCGCCGCGGGCGTCGGTAAAAACATGGGTGACTTTGGCGCTATCTCCAGCGACATCACCCAGGGCTGGTCCACGCCGCAAAATATGCCGAAAACCAGGGGGCAATCATGGCGGGCTCGATACAGTAAAAATTTTGCCGCAACGGGCACCAACTTCGCGATTGCCGGCTACCGCTATTCGACCAGCGGCTACTATGGCATGCAAGAGGTCCTGGATTCTTACGGTGACAGTCATGCGCTTCAGGACCGACGCCGCAACCGTGCTGAGCTGACGCTGAGCCAGGGGCTGGGAGACCGTCTGGGATCGTTGATGCTGAACGCCGCACGTGAAGATTACTGGAACTCAGGTAAGGCGATGGAATCATGGAGCGTTGGGTATAACAACTACTGGCACAGTATTAGTTATGGCCTGACCTGGACTCTGAGTAAGAATGGGGGCGCGGGAACGTACAGCGCACCCCAGAGCGACGATAAAAACCAGATGCTGGCGCTGAATATCAGTATTCCACTGGAAAAACTGTTGTCGCAGACATGGGCAAACTATGGCATGAATGCCAGCAAGAATAACGGTACGACACACAGCGCTGGGTTAAATGGTGTTGCTCTGCCGAATAATGCGCTCAACTGGAATATTCAACAGGGTTACGGCACTCACGACGTGGCCTATACCGGCAACATGAATGGTGATTATCGCGGCACCTATGGTGAAATCACCGCCGGGTACAGCTATGACAAAAATACCGATCGTCTGAACTATGGGATTCAGGGAGGCGTGGTTGCGCATGCCAATGGCGTGACGTTCTCTCAACCATTGGGCGAAACCAACGTGCTGATTGCCGCCCCCGGGGCTGCCGGCGTAGGCATCCAGAATATGACTGGAGCGACAACCGATTATCGCGGATATACGGTTGCCTCTAACTTAATGCCTTATCGCAAAAATGATGTGTCATTAATCACTGAAACATTACCGGCTAACGTTGAGTTAGAACAAACGGTCAAAACCGTGGTCCCTACGCGTGGCGCGATTGTCAGGGCGAACTATCGGGCAAGCGTCGGTGTTCGCATGTTGATGACCTTGACCCAGCGAAACGGCCAGTTAGTGCCGTTTGGCGCAATGGCCAGCATTGAAGGAGCAGAACCAAGCAGCTTTATCGTTGGTGATAGTGGACAGGTGTATTTGACGGGGCTCGATCCCCAGGTAAACCTGATCGTGAAATGGGGAAATCAATCCGCAAACACCTGCAGGGTCTATTACGCGATAAACATGACGAAGCAGAATAACGATGTGATTATCGATAATGCTGTCTGCCGTTAACGTTGAACCAAATTTTTAAATCAGGTGCATAGATATGCGACTTTTCCGATCTGCATTATTAATGCTGGCTTTGTTGTTTCCATTGACGGGCTTCTGTTGTGATTATACTTACATCGGCTCTCCCTATACCGTGGATTATGGCAATATTATTGTTCAGCGCGATGTTCCCGTTGGGCAAGCAATAAGCAATGAGATATATGGTTCCTTAGCACATGCTTATACCTGCGTCACCACCGGCAATGAAGGGTCAAGCTCAGGAATGAAAAGCGCTATTTTACCCTATGTCGCGACGTACGGCGCGCGGCGCGTTTATCAAACCAATGTGCCTGGGGTGGGTATTTCTTTTGGCTTTTACATGAACTCCAAAGCAGGCGCGTCGACGTTTAGCGGCACCGATTATATTGACCGCGGTAACGCTTCAATGTCCAGTTGGTCATCAAACCCTGGAGAACTGGTTATTCACGATTATCAGCCAGTTATACAATTCTGGAAGATTGGTGATATTACCTCTGGCTCAGTAACGGGGCAACTGGCATCGTTTGTCGCCTTTACGATGCAATATCTCGGCGGAGAACAAGCGCCTGAGATTCCCGTGAATGCGGGGGCCGGATCTATTACCCAGGTGGCATGTGCGGTGACAACATCGAATATTGTATTTGAACTGGGTGACGTTTTGGTCACTGAGTTTGGTTCTACGGTGGGATTAACCCCCGCTAATGCGCAGAAAACGCAGAATCTCATTCTGGACTGTGATGCCGGAGCCAATATTAACGTCATGCTCTCCGGCGCACAGAATCCTGACGTCAGTGATAATACCGTGCTGGCGTTAACCGGTCAGGGAAGCGCAGGCGTCGCACAGGGGGTTGGCGTGCAGCTGGTTTATAACAATACCCCTCTAATCCTTGGCAATAATCTTGTTTTGAAGAGAACCAATGGCGGCCAGGAGATGTTCCCGTTAACCGCACGCTACTATCAGACCAATACAACGGTAACCACCGGCATCGCAAATGCGTCCGCAACGCTGAGTCTTACCTATCAATAAAGGCTGTTAAATGAAGATGAATAAACTAATCTTGCTGATGGCATGCGCAATGGTATTACCTGCAATGTCCGCAGACAATGTAGATATCAAAGTCACCGGGCGTATTATCGCTGCGCCCTGCGTCTTTAACGGTGGTAGTGAAAATATGAATGTTGATCTTGGCAATATCCAAGCAACAAACATGTTCACCCCCGGGTCTTCTTCCGATCCGGTTACTTTTCATCTCCTGTTTACCCGCTGTCCGCCGGGCACGCTGAGCGTGACGACCCGTTTTAGCGGAACGCCTGACCCGGAAGCGGGCGTGAATTATTACCAAAACAGCGGCACGGCAACCCGCGTGGCCATTGCGATGTCTGATGCCACAACGGGTCTGTTGATGGGCAGCGGATCCAGCATCACGCAAAATATAGCTGAAGACAGAACGGCGACGATACCGATGAAAGCCATGGTGACCTCCGTGGCGGGAAGGCCGACACCAGGTTCCATTCGCGCCGTCGTCGTTTTAACAATGCAATACAACTGATGGGGCGCTGGCTATAGAGGGTCATAGGCGCGTTAGTCATCATCCCCTTCAGGAAGCTAACAGGGTGAAATAATGTGCTGCGTCTATCATTACCCGAATGCAGGAGCGCTTAATAAATATGTTTCGGTATGGTAAATGGTTAATATTGTAATAAAAGAGTCGGATACCCTCTTCCAATGTGGCCTGACCTTTTTTTTTAGTGATTTCTTTTCCCAACACAATACTACAGTTGATTTCAATTTTAACTTTACGTCAGAAAGCGTTCAGCTAGCAGACGTCATTGTGCTGGCATTATGTCCAGGCGAATGTTTTATTTGCTGCCCTGAACTACAGAAGCGAAAAAAAGGCATTGTGATTGGTTTTGTTGATGATGATATGCGAGCCTCTGCGCTCCCCTCTTGCTTTCAGGATATTATCTTTATCTCTCGCCGGCATTCCGTGAGACAGTTACGTAGAGCAGTACATACGGCCTGGCACCGGCTGCAGCAGACAAATTATCGACAGTCACCCGCGTCATGTTTTGACTGTCAGCCGACCAAATTGTCACCGCAGCAAATCCGCATCATGATCTGTTTATATGAGGGGATGTCGGTAACGCAAATTGCCGATGAGCTTATGATCAGTGAGAAAACGGTCTATGCGCATAAATATATGGTCATGAGTAAATTTAACTTACGCAACGATTATGAGCTAATGCTTCTGCTCAATAAACTGACAAAAAATAACGACTGGCCAAATGGCTTTATAAAAGTTAGCCAGTGATACCAATGCGCTGAGAAGGCAACTGACACAGGGGCGCGAGCCCCTGCATGGTTACCGCCGGCTCATCGCCAGCTTCGCGGCGAATATCAGAAACAGGCAGCCGGTCGTCCGGTCCATCCATTTCACCACGGCCGGTTTTTTCAGGATGCCCGCGGCATAGCGAGTGGCGGTAATCAGCGTTAACGACCACAGCGTCCCAATCAATACATGGATAGTGACCAGCAGAAAGGTCCAACTGACGGGTGAATGCCCGGCGGGGATAAACTGAGGTAAAAACGAAACGTAGAAGACGCCCATTTTGGGATTAAGCACATTCCCCAACATCCCGCGCAGGAACCAGTTACTCGTGGAATTGGATTCGGTCGGGTGGGTGTTAAATTGCTGGCGTGGGCGCAGGAGCAGCTGGATGCCCAGCCAACAAAGGTAGCCCGCGCCGCACCATTTCAATAAGGTGTAAGCCAGTTCAGAAACCGCCAGTAGCGCGCCCAAACCAAAGGCCACCAGCGCGCCCCAGATAAAGCACCCGAGATCGATGCCTAACGCGGCATGCAAGGCTTTGCGTCCCCCTTCCGCGGTCGCCGTGCGCAGGATAAGAGCAGTATCCAGACCTGGCGTCAGGGTAAGCAGCGTGGCAGCGAGAGTGTAAGCAAGAAGTGAATCAGTGACGAGCATTTCCTGTCTCCGAAAGAGACAAGGCTACTGAAGCGTTCCCATTTTTGCAACAAGAATGATGAGCCATTCAACGTGGATGGCGTTCCGCCTGGATAACGGCAAGTCCCCTATGAGGCTCTCTATCCAACGCATACAACAACCGGACCTGTTGCTACCAATGGATCCGGTTGCCATCTGCCAGAGCGGAGAAGGCAACTTAACTGATGCTTGCCCTTTTGGCATTTAAAATTCTGTTCGCGCCATCAACAAACCCTTCACCACCTGGAAATTGACTTATCCAGCGCGGCAATGATGGTATAACTTGCGCTATGTCGTTGATCGTGTTCATTCCCAACGTTTTGCTGTAGTAGCTGAACATGGGGGCGTCATTGAGCGAATCACCACTGTAGAAAACCGATGCCTGTTCATCTGATTCTTCCAGTGCGTAAAAATGCTTTAACACCTTTCTGCTCATGACGAGTTTGTCATACCCCCCTAACCACCCCAGTACCCATAGATTATTAATGGTATAGCTGCATTTATTTTCCGCTAATTCGTCAATGAGCTGTCTGGTCTGCTCATGATTTTTGGGAAGTTTGAAAGCAATACTCGTCAGGCGAAAATCCTGATCGTCAGACACTTCAACCCAGGGGTATTTCTGGCGAATCTTGAGAAGAATGTGGCTGATTTTTTCTCGATTGAGAAGATATTTGTCTTCATGCCAGAAGTACCTGTTAATGCCATGTTCGATGGTATTTCTGGTAAGAAATAATCCTCCATTTTCAGCGATGACTCCATCAACAGGCCACATTCTCGCCATCTGATCGGCCCAGCCGGCAGAGGCCGCCGTTACCGGAATCACCTTAATGCCCGCATGTTGTAGCATTTCCAGACTCTGATAGGTTCTGGCCTGCAGCCTGCCTTTATAAGTCAGCGTTTCATCCATATCAGTTAAAACAAAACGAATATTCTGTAGCTCTTCACTCTTAACGTTATCAATTAAATTCATAATTCCTCCATGCTGGCGATATTAATGGCTTTTTTGATAAACGTTAATATCAATTTAGTATTTGTTATTCTTTATTAACTCGAGAGATTTGAACCTTCTTACTGCACGAAGAAAGTCAGCAGGGGCATTATCTGGCCGAAGATTAATTTATTGTTCCGTACTACTTCGAAGCCTTGTGCTTCCCCGCGCCATCGGCAACCCCTGCTTATCGCTTCAACTCGCCCTGCCACAGCGGGGATGACGCCAGCTGTTGGCATACCGTGTCGATAAATACCCGGGTATGCCGCCATCAAAGCGGTCTCTGCGCGGATGGCCGCGCGTGGACAAGGCGCGATCCTGCTGACTGGCGGCATGTTTGCCACTCAGCCCCACACCATCAGTAACCCTCCCCGGCCGTCGCCAGGCGTCCGGGAGCCATTGCCCGGACGTGTGGAAAAGACATCATCCATCGCTTGCTTTCCCTGTCACCTCGGATCAGGATACGTCGATATTCATGGAGGCTATGTGATGAAATATTTTATCGGTATGGCGGTGACGTTATTGTTCAGCACGCCGGGGCTGGCGGCGGGCGAGCTTGAGATTAACCAGTCTCCCCTGACGCTGGTACTGAGCGATCAGAATCAGGCACGGGTCTCCTCCTGTGCCGATTTCATTGCGCTGCGTAAAGCGGGAGAGACCGTCGACGCGCTGCCCGGACTTTCCGATCCGGATGGCCGTGCGGCGGAAGCGGCGTTATTCTCCTGCTGGCTACAGGCCTACACCATCGATCACACGTTATTCCCCTCTGCCGCGCCGAAACCAACCCTGGCTGACGTGGTTCAGCACTTTCCTGCCAGCGCGGCGTTTATCGTCAGCGATGACGAAAAGCAGGACGTCGCCAAAAACTTTGTGGGGAAAACCATCGCCGATTATACCCCGGACCTGAAAGCAAGGGACGATCGTCTGGAATCAGCGGCCAGCGCCAGCGGCTATGTGCTGGATGAATATTATGCGTTTACCGATAAGCAAGGGCATCAGCTCAACATCGTCGCTCTGGTGGGCTACGCCATCGGCGGTACGGCAAGCGTGAAAAGCTACTATCGCATCAATGACACGCACGCCCGCGTCTGGAGCGTCACCCTGCTCGATGAGAACAGCCCGTTATAAGCGAGGGTTCCCTCTGCGGCGCTACCGCAGAGGGTTTCCCGTTTACCTGGCCAGCCACTGACGCCAGCCGCCCCAGGCGGTGATCTCCGTGGCATCCCCCAGCCCTCCGGCTTCGCAAATAAAGCCTGTCACCCAGCGGCCGTCGGCCAGCTCAATCTGTCCCAGCCCCAGCGGCGCGGGGATGGCGGCCAGCAGCGACCCCACCTCGGCGCTGGGGATCTCCCAGACTTCCACGGCTATCGCGTCCCCCTCTGGCTCGTCACGCACCATCGCCGGGCGCTTGCCATCCGGAAGGGCATACAACCGATAGCGCGGCGCGCTGTGGGTCGCCTGCAGCAGCCTGCCGCCCCGCGCCAGCAATTGACCGTTCAGCGGCTGGCCGGACAGATGTGCGCCGCATACCGCGAGAGCCATCCGATCATGGCCCGCGGGATGTGCAGGCGGCGGGCTTTCCAGCCGCGCGCCGCCAGCCAGCGGCAGCCGCTCCGCGCGCTGGAAGGCGTCGGCCAGGCTCAGCAAATACTGATCGGTAAAGGCCCGGCCAAACAGCGTGACGCCGGAGGGCAATCCGTCAGGCATAAACCCGCACGGCACGCTCACCGCCGCATAGTCCAGCAGGTTCATAAAGTTGGTGTAGTAGCCCAGGTCGGCGTTGCGGGCGATGGGTTCCGCCGCCAGCTCGTCGAGCGTTACCGGGCGCGGAACGGTTGGCGTCAGCACGCAGTCCAGCGTCTCGAGGATGGCATCGCACTGCGCTTTATACCCCTGCAGCTGATACATCGCCTTAAAGGTCGCCGTCGCGTCGATATCAGGCGCTTTCGCCAGCACATCGCGAATGACCGGCAGCACGGCATCCGGCTGCTGCTCAATCAGCGGCCCTGCCACCGCATAGCGTTCAGCAACCCATGGTCCGTCATATAGCAGGCGGGCGGCGGCCAGAAATGGCGCGAAATCGATCGCTACCGGCACGCCGCCGAGCGCCGTCAGCCGCTGCACGGCCTGGGCGAACAGCGCTTCGCTGACGCGGCAGCCGAGGAAGTTAAGCTCCCGCGGGACGCCAAAGCGAAACCCGGCGGACGGCCTGCCGAAGGCCTGACGGCTGTTCCACTGGGGATTGCGGCGGCTGTAGCTATCCTGCTGATCGGATCGGGCAACCAGGGCCAGCAGCTGGCTGGCCTCGTCGGCGGTGGCGCTGAAAAAGGTCACGCAGTCCAGCGTCCGGCAGGCAGGTACCACTCCAGCGGTAGAGATCACCCCTTTCGTCGCTTTCAGCCCCACCAGGTTATTCAGCCCGGCCGGGACGCGACCGCTGCCGGCGGTGTCGGTCCCCAGCGCGAAGCTTGCCACGCCCAGCGCTACCGCCAGCGCGGAGCCGGCGCTGGAGCCGCCGGAGGGATAAGCGGGATGGTACGCGTTGCGGCAGCGGCCATACGGCGAACGGGTCCCGTTCAGGCCGGTGGCAAACTGGTCGAGATTGGTTTTGCCCACCGGCACCGCCCCCAGGGCAATCAGCTGAGCGACAATGGTCGCGCTTTGCGTCGGCCGGTAAGCAAACGCCGGACAGGCAGCGGTGGTGACGATCTCCGCAAGGTCAATATTATCTTTGATCGCGAACGGCACCCCGTACAGCGGGAGCGTCTCTGGCGAATGGCCTTCCAGCGCCGCCAGAAACGGCGCCTGCTCCGCTTCGCTCAGGAGATGAATAAACAGATTAAACTCGGGATTCAGCGCTTCCGCCCGCTGGCGGATCGCCGCCAGCAGGGCGCGCGGGGTGGTGTTGCCGTTACGATAGTTCGCCGCCAGGGTCGCCAGGCGTAAATCAAACGTCTGCTGCATCATGCCTTCTCCTCAAAAATCACTGCCACCCGCTGCCCGGCACGCACCGCGCTGCCTGGCTGCACATTGACTTGCTGAACCCTGCCATCGCATGGCGCCAGCAGCGGGATCTCCATTTTCATCGACTCAAGCACCACCAGCACATCGCCGGCGCGTACCTGGCTGCCGGCCGCGGTCTGCACCTGCCACAGATTGCCGGATACCGGGCTTTCCACCCCCTGTTCCCCCGGCTGCAGCGGCGCATCGCCCGCCTCTTCTGTCGCGCTCTCCTGACTGTCGAAATGAGCCTGGCCGCTGGCGATCCAGCGCTCGCGCTCGTCGTTAAACGCCCGCTGCTGATGGTCGCGAAATGCGCTAATGCTCTGCGCCTCGCGAGCGAGAAACTGCTGGTACTCCGCCAGCCGCAGCGTGCTGTGCTCGATGCGCAGCGGGTAGCGTCCGAGCGGGAAATCGCGGCGAATCTCCAGCAGTTCCTCCGCCGAGACCGGATAGAAACGCAGCTGGTCGAAAAAGCGCAGCAGCCAGGGCTTGCCAGCAAAATCAGCCACCTCGTGATAGCGACTCCACATCTGCAGGGTGCGGCCGACAAACTGATAGCCACCCGGGCCTTCCATGCCGTAAACGCACAGATACGCTCCGCCGATGCCCACCGAGTTTTCCGCCGTCCAGGTTCGCGCCGGGTTGTACTTGGTGGTGACCAGCCGATGGCGCGGATCAAGGGGGGTGGCCACCGGTGCGCCGAGATAAACATCGCCGAGCCCCATCACCAGATAGCTGGCGTCAAACACCGTTTGCCACACCGCCTGCTCATCCGGGAGATCGTTTATCCGGCGAATAAACTCGAGGTTGCTTGGGCACCAGGGGGCGTCCGGGCGGACGGTGGTCATATATTTGTCGATCGCCTTGCGGCAGGCGGGATCGTCCCAGGAGAGCGGGAGATGCACCACCCGTGTAGGCACCTGCAGATCGTCGCTCATGCAGACCGTGGCCCACTCCTCGCGGACCCACGCCAGCAGGGTCTCCAGCGCCAACGTTTCCGGCTGGAAATGCAGCTGCAGGGAGCGGATCCCCGGCGTGATATCAATGATCCCTTCCCGGGCTTGCTCCTCAAGGGCCTGCATCAGGGCATGGATGCGAAAGCGCAGCACCAGATCCAGCTCCGCCTCACCGGCCTCCAGCAGCAGATGGGTATCGCCGGAGAGGCGCGCCACCAGGCGTTTGTCAGCGTCGCCGCAGGTCATCACCACCGGCGAGGTAAGCGGCACAGGCTGCCAGGCAACGTCCTGCGCCTGCAGGGTCGCCAGCTCCGCGCGACGGCCTGCCGCCAGCCGCCGGGCGGTGGGGACGTCCACCGCCACAAAGCGCACTTTATCCCCCGCCTTAAGCTGGCCCAGTTGCCAGAGATCGGCTTCGATCACCGTCACCGGGCAGACGAAGCCCCCGAGGCTTGGGCCGTCCGGCCCGAGGATCACCGGCATATCGCCGGTAAAATCCACCGCCCCCACGGCATAGGGGTTGTCATGAATATTCGACGGATGCAGCCCGGCTTCGCCGCCGCTGTCGCGGGCCCAGACCGGCTTGGGCCCGATCAGGCGCACGCCGGTGCGGCTGGAGTTAAAATGCACCTCCCAGTCGGTGGCAAAAAAGGTCGCCATATACGCCGGGGCAAAGAACTCCGGCGCGCCGTGGGGACCATAGATCACCCGCAGCGTTCGCACTGCCGCAAGCTCAGTGCGCAACCCTGCAGTAAGCGCCGCGCTTTCCGTGGTCTCAGCCGGAGGTGCAAGATGCAGCACGTCGCCGGCGCGCAGCGCCCGTCCGCCGTGGCCGCCAAACTGACCGAGGGTAAAGGTGCTTTTACTGCCCAAATAATCCGGTACCTGAATACCGCCGCGCAGGCAAAGATAGCTTCTGACCCCAGGCCCGCTTATTGCCCCCAGCCTGAGGGTCGCCCCCGCCGGAATAGTGAATACGCAGTCCATCTCCTGGTCGACGCCGTCGAGCGTTACGGCCAGCGGCGCGCCGCAGACCACCGCCTGTACGGCGGTATTAAATTTCAGGGTGGGTCCGCTAAGGGTGATCTCCAGCGCAGCGTCGCCCTCGGCATTGCCCAGCAGACGGTTGCCCAGGCGCAGCGCCCGGTCATCCATCGGTCCCGAGGGCGGTACACCCACCGCCCAGTACCCCAGACGTCCCGGGTAATCCTGGACGCTGGTCTGGGTGCCGGCGCTCAGAACCTCCACGGTATCGGCCCGGTAGCGCAACTGCTCCAGACAGCGGGTCCAGGGTTCGCCGGCAGTAAACGGCGCAAAGCTGAGGATCTGCTGCAGGTACTGGCGGTTGGTTTCGACGCCGTACAGGCGGGTCTCCGCCAGAGCCTGCGCCAGGCCGGCGATCGCCTCATCGCGGCTGGGGCGCCAGACGATAGCTTTCGCCAACAGCGGGTCGAAAAACGGCGGCACCTCACACCCGGCCTCCACCCAGCGATCGATGCGCAGGGTGGCGCCGTCCGCCGATGGAAACGAGACGTCGGTTAACAGTCCAGGAGAAGGCTGAAACTGGCGGCCAGGATCTTCGGCGTAAATTCGCGCCTGAATAGCATGGCCCCGGGGCTGTAGCCCGGCGGCCAGCTCGCTCAGCGGCGGTAAATCCCCTGCCGCCAGGGCGATCATCCAGTGCACCAGGTCCACGCCCCAGACCTGCTCCGTCACGCCGTGCTCCACCTGCAGTCGGGTATTGACCTCGAGGAAATAGAAACGCTGCGCCGCGCTGTCGTAGACAAACTCCACCGTCCCGGCGCTGCGGTAGTTCACTGCTTTTCCAAGGGCAATGGCCGCGCTACACAGCGCCTGCGCCATCCCGTCCGGCAGATTTGGCGCCGGGGTCTCTTCAATCACTTTCTGGTTACGTCGCTGCAGCGAGCAGTCGCGCACGCCGAGGGCGATAACTTCCCCCTTCCCGTCGCCAAAGATTTGCACCTCCAGATGGCGGGCGCGTTCGATATATTTTTCGAGAAACACCCCGGCGTCGCTGAAGTTGTTTTGCCCCAACCGCTGTACCGTGGCAAACGCCTCGCTCAGTTCGCGGGCGTCGCGGCAGACGCGCATGCCAATCCCTCCGCCGCCCGCCGTGCTCTTGAGCATCACCGGGTAGCCCACCGCCTCAGCCGCCCGGCAGGCTTCCTCACTGTCGGCCAGCAGTTCGCTGCCTTCCAGCAGCGGAACGCCCTCCGCCTTCGCCAGGGCGCGGGCGGTATGCTTCAGGCCGAAGGTTCGCAGCTGTTGCGGAGTCGGGCCAACAAACGCCAGTCCCGCCGCCTCACAGGCTTCGGCGAAGGCGGCGTTTTCCGACAGAAAGCCGTAGCCGGGATGGATAGCGCGGGCGCCGCTCTGCAGCGCGGCGGCAATGATCTTCTCTACCATCAGATAGGTTTGCGCTGCCGGCCCCTCGCCAAGGCTGAGCGCCTCATCCGCTTCGCGGACGTGCAGACTGCTCAGGTCGGCTTCGGCGTACACGGCGACGCCCTTCACCTGCATGGCGCGCAGGGTGCGCAGAATGCGGCAGGCAATCGCCCCGCGGTTAGCAATCAGTAAGGTATCAAACATAAGCGGAACTCACTGCGAAGCGGGTCGTCCCGCAACAATTCGTCTTCCCCTGAGGTCGTCCCCGGGAGAGCCGGCGCTTAAAGGTGGCGCGTCGGCGTGTGGTTCAGGCGGTCGGCGCGAACGGCGAACAGCCGAAAGGCCAGCAAACGCCAGCGCTGCCAGCGGGTCAGTTCCATACCAGCACCTCGGCGGGGGTCGGGTTCCAGCCGTTGCAGGGATTGTTGAGCTGCGGGCAGTTGGAGATCAGCACCATGGCGTTACACTCCGCGCGCAGTTCCACGTATTTTCCCGCCGCCGAGATGCCATCCTCGAAGGTCAGACCACCCTCCGGCGTCACCGGCACGTTCATAAAGAAGTTAATGTTGGCGCCGATATCGCGTTTATGCAGACGGCCATCGTGCAGACAGGCGCAGAGAAAATTGTCCCGGCAGCTGTGCATATAGCGCTTGTCGAGAGCGTAGCGCACGGTGTTGCTCTCCTGGGCGCAGGCGCCGCCGAGGGTATCGTGCCGCCCGCAGGTATCGGCCACGATGGTCATCAGCGGATGACCAAGATTGGAATAGAGCACGCTGCCGGCGGTCAGGTAGGCGTTACCCTGGCGGCGCAGCGTGCGCTGCGCATCGTAGCGCTCGCGCGGGTTGTCGGCGTTGTAAAACAGAGTATCAATCGCCTGGTTGCCTTCAAGATCGAGCAGGCGCAGGATTTGCCCTTTTTTTACCTCAAACAGCCACGGCTCCCCGGCGGGGATCACATGGCGATAGACGGCCTCTTCCGGGCGTCGGTTACTGGTGATAAGGGTCATAAACGCCTCCTTACAGGGCAAAAAGTTGGGTATTGCGGAACGCGCGCTGGTTCTCATCGCGGGTCAGGAGCGCCTGGGTGGCTGCGTCTTCATCGTCGGCCTGATACCAGCTCAGCTGCACCGGACGGGGGGCATACTCGGTGGCCGGATCCTGGGGATGCGGCAGCGCGGTGAGCACCAGCAGGACGTCCATCGGGGCATACAGTTCCACGTAATCCCCGGCGCGGCTGTTGCCGGAGACAAAGTGAAAGCGCCCCTCGTCATCGACGGTGACTTTGCTGAAGAAGTTGACCACCATCAGCAGATCTTCCAGACCGAGATCCCATTTCCCCATCTCCACCAGAAGGTTATCGACGCCGTTGCGGTAGAAACCATTGCGTAATTCCTGGTAGCGTCCGGCGCCATATTTGTCGTGCGTCTCTTCGGCGTTAAGGACCCCGCCGAACGGATCGTGCCAGCCGCAGCTGTCGGCGACGATCCCGGCGAGCACCCGGCCCATATCGGAGTAGAAACAGTGCCCGGTGGTCAGACGCGCGGTATGCTGCCCCTTGAGGGTATCCGGCAGGTTAAGGCGCTCACTTTTCTCATGGGGGTTGAGCATCATCATGCTGACGTTCGCCCCGCCGTCGATATCGGTCAGGCGCAGGATCTGCCCTTTGCGCAAAATCAGCGAGGTGTGCGCCCCGCCGGGAAGCTGCTCTTCGCGCAGGCTGGGGGTGGAGTGAAGCAATTCAGTCATCAATTTATCTCCTTAATGCGTAAACGTTGGTGTCGCTACCGGCGGCCAGCTGCGCCATCCGCGCTTCATTGAGCGGGATGTCGTAAGTAATACGCGCTCCCCAGGCGTTGGGCGCCTGCGGGTCGATGCGCACTTTGTCGAACACCAGCAGCCTCGTGCCGAGGTTGAAGCCTTCCGCCAGGTCGTGGGTGACCATAAACACCGTCATGCGCGTTTCGCTCCACAGCTGGAGCAGCAGCGCATGCATATCCTTGCGAATGCCGGGATCCAGCGCGCCGAAGGGCTCGTCCAGCAGCAGCACCCGCGGCTGCATCACGAACGCCTGGGCAATGGCCAGCCGCTGCTGCATCCCGCCCGAGAGCTGCGCCGGGTATTTATCCAGGGCGTGTCCCAGGCCCACTTTCTCCAGCATCCGCTGGGCCTGTTGCCGGGCCTCGCGCTTTCTGCCGCCAAACAGGCGCCCCAGCAGCGGGGACGCCGGCAGCTCCAGACCGATGGCGACGTTATCCAGCACGTTGAGATGCGGAAACACCGAATAGCGCTGGAAGACCACACCACGACTGCGGTCCGGCTCCGCCGCCAGCGGCTGGCCGTCGAGCAGGATGGCACCACGGGTCGGTTTTTCCTGACCGAGCAGCAGGCGCAGAAAGGTCGATTTACCACAGCCGGACGCGCCGACCATCGAGCAAAACTCGCCCTCTTTGACCTGCAGATTGATGCGCTCCAGCACCACGTGGTCGCCGTACTCCTGCCAGATGTTTTTGATGTCGATAAAACTCATCCCCGACCTCCTTCCGCCCACGGGAAACAGGCCTTGTGCAGCTGGCGCAGCGCCAGATCCATCAGCCATGCCAGCAAAGTGATCCAGATGACATAGGGAATAATCACGTCCATCGCCATATAGCGCCGCACCAGGAAAATGCGGTACCCCAGCCCGGCGGTGGCGGAGATGGCCTCGGCGGAGATGAGGAACAGCCATGCCGAGCCCAGCAGCAGGCGCAGGGAGGTGATCAGCCGCGACAGCAGCTGGGGAAGCACCACCCGCAGCACCAGGGTCCAGCTATTGGCGCCGAGGGTCTGCGCCTTAATAAACAGCTCCGCCGGGATCTCCTGCGCCCGCTGCTCCAGGTCGCGCGCCAGCATCGGCGTAATACCGATGACGATCAGCATCACTTTCGACAGCTCATCCAGGCCAAAGACGATAAACAGCACCGGCAGGATCGCCAGCGGCGGGATCATTGACACCACCGTCAGCAGCGGCGACAGCGCCGCGCGGTACATCGGGAAGACGCCGGCGGCGATGCCGATGACGAGGCCGATCAGCGACGAGACGGCCAGGCCCGTCAGCAGACGGCTCAGGCTGATCAGCGTATCGGCCCACAGCAGATACTCGCCGCTGCGTTTGTCCGGGGTGAACGCCATCCGGTCAATGGCTGCCACCATCTGCGACAGGCCTGGCAGCAACTTGTCCTGCGGATTGGCTTCCAGCCGCACCGCCGATCCCATAAACCAGGCGGCGATCAGCACGACAAAAGGCAGCAGCATCAGCGTCAGGCGCATCCCCTTTTGGGGATAACGGTTAATGTGGCGCATGGCGTGGTCTCCCGGCGGCAATCATTAGAGCTGGCCCGCGGCGGCCAGCTTCAGGTAGCTGTCGTCAAAGCGCAGTTTGCGGTTGGCGGCATCGCCGAGGGTGACATTTCCCGGAAAGGTCATGCCGATAAAGTCCGCGCTCTGCGCCCCTTCACCCAGCAGGCCTTTATCGAACGAGAACTGCGCCACTCGCTGCATGGTTTTCGCCAGATCCGGCGAGGAGATAAACGCCAGGGTGTCGGCAGGCGTCCAGAACAGATGGGTGGTTTTCAGCTGCGCCTGGTAGCCGGCAAGATCGGTACCGGCGTCGGCGGCCATAGCGCTCAACGCCTGGCTATCCCCGGCCTTCATTTTGGCCATCATTTCAAACCAGGCACCGGTCAGGGCTTTGCCCAGCGCGGGGTTATCTTTCAGGGTCTGGGTATTCACCACCATCATGTCGATAAGCTCGCCGGGCACCTGCGAGGAGCTAAACACTTCGCTGGTTTGCGGGGTCTTTTTGATAACCGACAGCTGTGGATTCCAGGCCACCGCCGCCCGCACGCCGCTGGTGCCGAAGGCCGAGACGATATCGGCATCGGAGGTATTCACCACCTTGACGTCTTTTTCCTGTAGCCCGGCTTTTTCCAGGCCGCGCACCAGCAGATAGTGGGATACCGACAGCTCCGGGAGATACACCGACATTCCTTTCAGGTCGCTGAGCTTTTTATCCACCCCTTTGAGGACCACCCCATCGTTACCGTCGGAGTAGCTGCCGGTGATCAGCGCCGTACTGTCGACACCGCCCGCCGCCGGGATCGTCAACGCGTCCATGTTGGTCATCGTGCAGCCGTCAAACTGCCCGGCGGTGTACTGGTTGATGGATTCGATGTAATCGTTGAGCTGAACGATATTGATTTTGATGCCGTATTTGCTGGCCCATTTATCAATGATCTTTTCATTGCTGATGGCGCCCCAGGGCATCCAGCCGGCGTAGATGGTCCAGCAGACGTTGAACTCTTTTTTGACGGCGGCAAAGGACGGGACGCTGGTCAGCAGCGTCAGCGACAGGACGAGTGAGCGGAGGAGCGGCGATGTTTTCATGGTGGACCTCTGGTTAGCACGAGAAACGGAGCAGCGCGACACCCAACGGTGCTGCTGTCTCCCGGGCTTTTATCCCGCCGTGTAACCTCGCCGAGGTCGCCAGCTCTCGGACCAGACGTTCACCGCGGTGAACCGGAACCCTAGCCAGCTATTGTGTGATCTGAATTGTCTGTTGCGCTGCTTTCTGCCGATGTTCTTGCAAGCACCATGCCAGGAGCCAGATAGCCGTTCCATCAGCGATTTACCGCCAACCGGGGCATCGCCTCCCAAAAATGGGGAGTAAAAGTGGGGCATTGCATGGCTTTGGTGCAGAGGGAAAGCCAACCGCGTCCTGGCAAACAACCGGCCGTTGGTCATGGGGATGAGTCCTGTAACTAATGATCATTGCGCGGGTAAATGTTTGCCATTACGCCGCTTCGATATTTGGGAAGTAGCAGGGACTTCTCCGCTGCCCCGTCGCCAGGGGGCGTTATCCTTATTTTTCCGCCTGTACGACCCGCCTGACGGTAAAGCATTTAAATGTTGAATACCTACTAACGCTAAATTTCCTGGTTGTGCGTTTTAACGCACGATGATAATATTGCGCCACGTGAAGGAGAGGGGCGGAATGAAATCACCATTCGTTAATCCAGCATGATTAGCCTGTTAAATACAAGTTAAAATCACGCCAATGTTATTTAACACAGAGAGGATCCATGAAAATATTGCTGATGTTACCACCCCTTATTCTGTTAAATGGTTGTGTGGATCTCGGGGATGTAGGCATACATCCGGAAGAAAAAACTTACTATGTTAATCAGGGAAAAAGCCAGGTGGTTGATTGCCTTCATTATGCAGCCACTAAAGAGAAACTATCACTGGAATATGATGACACTCTCCCTGAAAATGTTTATAAGTACAATCTGATAAATACTGAAACCACGGCTGTCGCGTGGGTTGAAATCAGCAAATTCAACAGCAGGCAGACTTCGGTAGAATTTTATTATGCGCCGCATGCGCCGGATATACATCGGTCGGTTACTGCCATTGCTGAACGGTGCACATAATGCGCAGATAAATAGCAACAGAATTAAGCTATCAGAGAACGAATGATGAAAAGATCTCTCCTTTTGCTAATAACAGTGCTGATGATATCTGGCGAGTTACACGCTGATACTGTTTTGTATCAGGATAGCAGTTTTGTCGAGCGATCCCTTTTTTCAGGTGCAGTAAGCAAACCGAAGCACCCTAATAAATTTGCTATGAGTTTTGGCATATGCCAACTGAGAAAAATCATCAGGAGCGTCAGGGATAGCGGAGCAAAAAAGACGCGTAAGGTTGTCCAATAACTGGCCAGTGCATCCCCCTCCCGGCAGACGCACCTCCTCCGCGTAAAACCGAAATACGAGTGACCCTCTTCAGGTGAGCGCGGTGCTTTTCACCACTGGTCTCTGCCTCGCACGCATCCTCATCATTCAGTTGGAATGTTCAGGTAAATAATAAGGTCTCGTAACACCTGACTGACGCCCGGTGTTACGCTAACATCATATAAGGCAGATCATCCACACTCTGGATGGTGGTTATTTTGTTAAGCACTCTTTACCGAAAGCAAGACGAACAAAAGGTATATTCAGTATTTCAGGATCGGCGCTGCTGAATAACACGCTTCCGGTTCGGCTTTCAATGGGTTTGTATTTTTTCAGCATCTCCATTTGAATTCCGGTGCTCATAAATGATTTGCCATTTTTATCATACAAAAAGAAGCACATTTTGTTATCTTTGCCTGGTTCAATGCTTTTATTAGAGTAATTATCAAGCGTAACTTTATAGAATATCAGATACTTCGCCTCGCCGGTAACGCTATCCCATTCACTTCCGGTGGACTCCTTTTGCGCAAAAATCTTGATCCCCGAAAAATAAGGATCATGATTCTTTTTCTCATCAGCCTGCACCATTCCTGAGGCAGCGATAGCTACAGCCAGCGCAATACCTTTCGTAATATAGTTATGCATTTCAACCTCATTAAATTCACTATTAAGCATGCGCTACCATAGATCATGATATTGGTATTATCAATGATATTATCCATGTTCACTCACTGATCAAAATTCAGCCTGCAAATATATTTAAACCTATAAATCAGCACATTGAGAAAATAACCATTAAAACAATTCTAATTTGAATTTAAAAAATTGTTACCAGTAACTTGTTGTTCACTTTTTTCTGCGTCATGTTTATGCACGGTTTATCTTTACTTTACCAGGATGCTATTTAAAGCCGTTCGCACCGGCCAGGTTAGCGCCCCCAGTATCCATGGCGTGAATATCATCAGCGATCCTGAACAGGATAAGCAGGAGAGTTCCTGTCCCCCGCTTGAATGCCATGTCTATTTTTCCATCAGACCTACCATCGACCTGGTGCCAGTCAGCAAGTGAAGCGCACAGCGATGACCCATTTGCACCGACTCAGTGCCGGCTGTTCACCATACTGAAGCCCATCAAATCCCGCATCGCCATGTTAACTGCATGTATATAAAGCACTATTTTAACTGGCACGTTTAATGCTGTGCGCTTGTATACCGCGATGTGGACAAGATCGTATGCCGTATGGCCACAACACGTCGTCACTCTGCGGTCGCCACCTTCCCCTTTCCGTGAGGCATCCAGGGTGAATGCGTTTCACGGAAGTCTGCTAACTGAAAACGGAGAACAACATGACGACACTCAGCGAACCGTTGGTTACCCCGAAATATGACAAATGGCGCCAGCTGGTGCTGGGCTTGATCTGTATGGCCGCCATCTCCAGCCCGCAATATGTCTGGACGCTGCTGACGAAACCCCTGGCCGCCAGGCTGGGCGTCGGTCTGCCCGAGCTGCAGGTCACCTTCTCGCTGTTGATCATCCTCCAGACCTTCTTTTCGCCCTTTCAGGGGCGGTTAGTGGAAAAATTTGGCCCACGGCGGCTGATCGCTATCGGCACGGTGATGGCCGGAATGAGCTGGGTGCTTTCTGCGCAGGTGAAGGGCCTGGCGACGCTGTGGCTGGTTTATGGCTGCATGGGCGGCCTCGGGACCGGGATCGTCTATATCGGCGTTGTCGGCCTGATGGTTAAATGGTTCCCAAGGCAGCGGGGTTTTGCCGCCGGCGCGGTGGCGGCGGGCTACGGGATGGGGGCGATCATAACCACTTTCCCCATCTCCCTGTCGCTGACCACTAACGGCCTTGAACACACGCTGACAACTTTCGGGATCCTTTTCGCCCTCGTCGGCTTCCTCGCCAGTCAGGGGCTGAAGCTGCCGCCGCCTGCTGTCTTCCTGCCCGTCAGCCAGACGGTGGCGCAGAGCAGCAGATCGTTTACCTCCCGGGAAATGCTGCGCCAGCCGCTGTTCTGGCTGATGTTTGCCATGATGGCAATGATGTCGACTTCCGGGCTGATGGTCACCTCGCAGATGGCGGTGTTCGCCGAGGACTTCGGCATTAGCCAGGCGGTGGTGTTTGGCATGGCGGCGCTGCCGCTGGCGTTAACGATAGACCGCTTCACCAACGGCTTAACCCGGCCGCTGTTTGGTTTTATTTCCGACCGCTTCGGCCGCGAGCAAACCATGTTTATCGCCTTTGCGCTGTAGGGAGTGGCGATGACGCTCTGGCTGGCGTGCCGGGAAGATCCGCTGCTGTTTGTCCTGCTCTCCGGGGTGGTGTTCTTTGGCTGGGGGGAGATCTTCTCGCTCTTTCCGTCGACGCTCACTGATACCTTTGGCAGCGAAAATGCCGCCAGCAACTATGGCTGGCTGTATATTTCGCAGGGCATCGGGTCCATCTTCGGCGGCCCGCTGGCGGCGCTGCTCTATCAGTACACCCACGGCTGGCATGTGGTTTTCAGCTGCGCGATTGGTCTGGATTTTATCACCGCCGCCCTCGCGCTGTGGGTGCTAAAACCGTGGCGCGCGCGCTTTATCCGCCAGCATAGCTGATCGCCCGGCCGGACAGAAGTGACGGCCATGCCGTCACTTCACTGATATTCGCTGCGCAGCAGCGCGTACAGATACTCATCGCCCCACTCGCCTTTAAAAAAGATATTCTGCCGGTAATGCGCCTCGCGACGAAAGCCCAGCCCTTCGAGGAGTTTGATCGCCCCGGTATTGCGAGTGTCTACCACCGCTATCAGCCGGTGATGGGCTAACTGCTCAAAGAGTAAGGCTATCACCGCCCGCATGGCTTCCCGGGCATACCCCTGATGCTGATATGCCGGGGAAAAGGTCATCCCCAGCTCGGCCTGTCTGCCCTGATCGAAAAAGTGGATCCCCACATCTCCCGCCAGCGCACCGTTGGCCTGGATCGCTACGGCAAGCTGGAACCAGCTTTCATCCTCAGCAAAGGCCAGCGAACGCTGTTGTTCATAGAAGGCTGTCGCCTCTGCCATGCTGTAGTGGGTCCAGCTCTGAAAGCGGGCCACCTCCGGCAGGTTGCGATAATGGCTGAAAGACGGCAGATCTTCCGTTCTGAACCGGCGCAGCAGCAGCCGGGGCGTGGTCAGGGGTAACATCATCTCTTCTCTTCTTCCTGGTGAGACGGGCAATCGCGCGCCATCTTAACCTGCGTAGCCTGGCGCTGCCAGGCTCATGGCGGAGCCTCATCCCAGCGATAGATTTGAGTAGTGGCCAGCGCCAGCATGGCGAAATCTTCCGGCGTATCGCCGTAGGCGAAGATCTCCTCGTAATCGGCCAGGGAGTAGTTCGCCAGGATACGCGCTTTTTTGGCCAGACCGCTGCAGTCTCCACCCTGATACTTTCCGGTCGCTGCCCCGTTTTGGAATTCCACTTCGCTGCACAGCAGCTCAAGATTATGCTGCTGGCACCACGGTCGAAGATAGACATCCAGCGAGGCTGAAACCACCACCACGGTGTCCCCTCGCGCCTGATGCCAGGCTATGCGCTGCATCGCGTTCTCCCGCAGTGTATGGGGAATAAATACCTGGCTATGATCGTTCCCGCGCTGCAGAATCTCAGGTTGCGATTTCCCGGCAAAAGCATAATGAAATACTTTTTGCCGGATGGCAGAGGCGGAAAGCCAGCCCATTTTCCAGGCGAGAATATACGGCAACAGCCGCAATTTGCCCTGACGAATGGCTTTCGCATCGAGGGACTGATAAATAAAAGGGGTAAACGTATCTTCGTGGGTGATCGTGCCATCGAAGTCAAAAAAGGCAATGTTCTTCTTCATCCTTGTAACCTTATACAGACACACCGGCGCCGCTAAGGTGCGGCTGATTTACTTTTTTCCGCCTGGCGGCAATATCCGGCATAATGCACCGCTGTCGCAGGACGGCCGTGTCTCCGGCCGTCGTGACAGCGAACCAGTCGACAGGAAAACGCATGAAGCCAAAACAAGCGGACATTCTCCGCCACGCCAGCGCGCTGTTTAATCGCGAAGGATATCAGTCCCCCAGCATTGAGCGGATTGCTGAGCATGCCGGCATCTCCAAAATGACCTTCTACCGCTACTATGCCGATAAAGAGGCGCTCATTCTGGCTATCCTCCGGCAAAAAGAGAGCGAGTTTATGCAGGATCTGACGCAGATCACCGCGGATAAAGCCACCGCGCGGGAGAAGTTGTTCGCCGTGTTCGACTACTATCAGTGCTGGTTGACCTGCGAAACGTTCCACGGCTGCATGTTCACCCGCGCGCTGTTCGAATATGGCGCGTCATCGCCGGCGATCCGGGAGCAGTGCTCCCGGTTCAAGTCGCGCCTGTGGCAGTTTTTCCGCGATATCCTGACTCTGGTATTAAAACCAGAGCCTGCCGAACGGGTCGCTATGATGATGGTGATGCTCATCGATGGCGCCATCGCCGCCCAGCAGGCCGAGTCCGCCGAATGCCGGGAGATCCCGCCGGGGACGACCGCCTGGAGCGCGGCCAAAGCGCTTATTTACTCAGAAGGCGGTACGCTGTGAGATGATGCGCTGCCGTCCAGCGACTGCAGCGCCGCCAGCAGGCCATCATAGTAATCGTTGCAGGTTTGCAGGCGCAGCGCGGCGCCAAAGTAGACCTCCTCCATCGCCGCCGGATGTTTTTTGCCAATCGGCACAATCACATTGTTCAGCCAACCGTCCGCATGGCCGATATCGACCGTGATATGTTCGGCATAGTAATGCACGTCGCGATCGGAAAGCCCAATCCGCCGACAGCCCGCCACCAGTTTTTCATACTGCGGCGGGTCGAGCAGTTCGGTCATCGCCATCACCCCCAGTGATTTGTAGTAATGCTGACGATTTACGCCGCCGACCATAAAGGCGTTATACCCGGCCAGCCCCTGCCACTCGTACAGATGGGCGAAATGATTGTCCGGTAAGGCGATATTCCGCCGCTTCAGTAAATCCTTATACAGATTGACGTGGGTGATCTCAGTGCTGCCCTGACCTATCTCATCCCACAGATTCTGCGCAATCTCGGCGCGGGTTTCCGGCAACGAGCCCACCAGCCCCATCGCCACCAGATCGAAGAAAAGCAGATTCAGCGCGCTGTCGCTTTTGAAGAAATAGTCGATCTGCGCGGCGGAGGCCTCGCTGGCAAGGAAATCGAACAGCGGATGATGAGACGCCGGGTGCTGCTGGCATAGAGCGCGCAGTTCGTCGACGATATTGCCGGCATTGAGCACCGGTCTCTGGCGATGGAAACGTTTGCTTTCCGCCCGCAGCCACTCAGACTCAATGTAATTTCGGATCCCGGAGAGCAGCGGATGAAACTGATTGGCAGCCGCCGGCGAGAGCGGGTCGGCAAGCCAGGACTGATAGAGGATGAACAGCGCATGGTGCGCGCGCTTTTTGGCCTGCGGGTCGTCAGCAGAGAAGGCGCGGATGCAGGTATTCTCAGCCAGATGCCAGGCTCTGTCGGCGACCTGCGGATTGGCCGTCAGCTTCAGCGACAGCGCGTTACTGTGCAGAAGCTGGTCAATTAACTCATCCAGCGCCAGCCTGGCCATCACCGCGGTTTGGTCACGACCAATGACCCCATTGTCGGTATTACGCATGAATTTATCCCTGTGAAATGCATGGCGACTATACGGTATAGTACCGCTCACAATGCGGCAACGTAAATTTCATTCATATTACTAACATTCTGTTTGTTAAAAAATTTAAACAAAACAAACAAAAACCACTAAAATATTATTGATATTATAAAAATAATAACGTTACCATCAAGTACAGTGACAAACGACACAAGGAATCACTATGCCCTATCTGTTACTGACGCTGGCCGCCCTGTTCTGGGGGGGGAATTACGTTGTCGGTCACGTGCTGGTTCAGGGCGTGGATCCGATCCTGATGACCGAAGCGCGGTGGGCGCTGACGGCGCTGCTGCTGGGCCTGCTCTACCGCCGGCAGATTGCCGACAGTCGTCACCTGCTGCAGGAAAACGCCCCGGCGGTGCTGGTGCTCACCCTGTGCGGTCAGGTCAGTTTCCCGCTCACGCTCTATATCGGTCTGCAAACTACCTCCGCCCTCAACGCCGCCATCTATATGTCCGCCACGCCGAGCATGGTGCTGCTGATTAACCGGCTGATTTTTCGCGACCCGGTATCGGCCCGCAACTGGCTGGGGGTGGTCTTCAGCACTCTTGGCGTGATGATCCTCTTATTCCAGGGGAATCCGCTGCATGCCGCCTCGCTGCATACTTTTTCCGTCGGCGATTTGTGGGCGATGGGTTCGGCGCTGAGCTGGGCGCTCTATTGTTCGCTGTTACGTCTGAAGGACCGCCGCATCCCGGCGAATGGCTTTGTCGCCGTCAGCTCGCTGCTCGGCGCCCTGCTCCTGCTACCAATCGTCGCCTTCTGGCTGATGCGCCACCCGGCGCAGGACTGGACCGCCTGGCGCGAGCCGTTTTTCCTTAGCGGTCTGGCTTATCTGGTGATTTTCCCGTCGTGGCTGGCCTATCTTTTCTGGAATAAAGGTATCGCTACGATTGGCGCCACGCGGGGGGAAATTTACACCCATATCATCCCGCTCTCCGGCGGGGTGTTGAGCATCCTCTTCCTGCATACCCAGCCCCATGCCTGGCACCTGTTCAGCGCGCTGTTCATTATGCTGGGGATTGGCATCTGCTCGCTGGAGAAACGCCAGGCGGCGACGGTTCGCCTGCGCGGTTAGCTTGTCTGCCGGGCGTCTGACAACGCCCGGCGTCAGCACTTAACGGCTGGTGGAGAGCGGCTGGTGAGGCGCCGTCCCGGCAGGTTGCGCCACCCGGCCCTCACGGCCAAAGAAGGTCAGAATGGTAATGACGATCGCCACCGTCCCGGCCACCAGGGCCATCGCCAGGCCGTAGTTATGCCCGTGGTGCTGGGCAATGGAGGCCTGCAGGGTGGCATTCACCGAGGCCAGCAGATTCCCCAACTGATAGACGAAGCCGGGCAGCACTGCCCGGGTGTTGGCCGGAACCAGTTCGTTGAGCCAGGTAGGGATCACCCCCCAGGCGCCCTGCACCATAAACTGCATCAGAAACGCCCCGGCCCCCAGCGCCAGCGAGCCGCTGGCGAAAGCCCACAGCGGGATCACCGGCAGCGCCAGCAGGGCGGCGCTCATAATCGCTTTGCGCCGGCCAATCTTCTCCGACAGCGAGCCGAAGAAAACCCCGCCGATGATCGAGGCGATGTTGTAGCACACCGCGATAATGCTGACCGTTTTAGGCTCGAAGCCATGCTGGACTTTCAAAAAGACCGGGTAGAGATCCTGCGTCCCGTGGGAGAAGAAGTTAAAGGCCGCCATCAGCACCACCAGGTACAGGCACAGCTTCCAGTGGCTACGCAACACCGGCAGCAGAGCCGTGCTCGCTTTACTCTGCCGTGCCGCCAGCCAGACCGGGGACTCCTCGACGCAGAAATAGATAAACGGCAACAGCAGCACTGGGGCGGCGCCAATGACAAACATCCCGCGCCAGCTGAGCTGTGTAAACAACAGCCCGTAGGCCACGGCCGCCAGCAGATAGCCGAAAGGATACCCCGCCTGGAACAGACCGGACATCAGGCCGCGCGAGCGGTCAGGGATCGTCTCCATCGCCAGCGACGAAGCCACGCCCCAGATCCCGCCCATCGCCACGCCGTACAGTACCCGCAGCAGAAAAAACAGCATCAACGACGGCGCCGCGGCGGAGAGCAGCTCAAAGGCGGAGAAGAAAACGATGTTGAGCATCAGGATCGGTTTGCGGCCAAACTTTTCCGCCGCCCTGCCGAAGATCAGCGCGCCGACAGGCCGCACGGCAAGGGTCAGCAGAATCGCCAGGGTGACCTCTTCAAGGTCGACGTGAAACGAGTGGGCGATATCGCTCAGTAAAAAAACCAACAGGAAAAAGTCGAAAGCATCGAGCGTCCAGCTTAAAAAACTGGCGATCGCCGCGTTGCGCTGTCGTGAAGTCCAGCCGTGCATCTTGTCATCCCTATCCCGACGGCGTTGCCGGGAGCTTGCGCGGCGTCCGGCAGAGCAGGCTGGTGCCACCGCTTGTGTAAATTGTTTGTATAGAAAGTTGCTCTTTTGTTAATTACACCCCTTTTCCAGCCGTCGGCAAGTTTATTAGCACGCTAATTTGTTTCAAATTGCGTGCGACGGCCCACCGGTTCGCTAATTTTCGACCAGAATTAAGGACAGGCTGGCTTCAGTGCACTGCCCCAGATGCCGCATCCACCCACAGGAAGGGAGAGAATCATGAAGAGAATCGCCATCGTCGGCGCCGGGCCGACGGGGATTTACACCTTGTATGAACTGGTGAAGCGTGGTGAGCCGCTATCGATCGCGCTGTTTGAAAAAGAGGCGCAGGCCGGGGTGGGTATGCCCTATAGCGACGATAATACCGCGGCGCAGATGCTGGCCAATATTGCCAGCATTGAGATCCCCCCTATTGACCTGACCTATCTGCAATGGCTGCAGCAGCAGAGCGACGACTGGCTGGCGGCGCGCGGTCTTGAACGGCAGGCTCTGCATGAGCGCCAGTTTCTGCCGCGGGTGATCCTCGGCGAGTACTACCGCGACCGCTTTCTATATCTTGTGCAACGGGCCAGAGACGCCGGCTTCGTGGTGAGCGTCTGCGAGTCCTGTGAGGTCACAGATATTGCGGTGCAGCCCGTCGGGATCGCCATCCACACCGACGGCGCGGCACAGCCGGTAATGGTCGATCTGGTGGTGATTGCCACCGGCCATTTGTGGCCTGAAGAAGAACGCGCCAGCCGGCAGTACTTCCCCAGTCCGTGGACCGGCCTGATGGAGGCCCGCATCGCCCCCTGTCGGGTCGGGATCCTCGGGACCTCCTTAAGCGCGATTGATGCCGCCGTGGCGGTGGTGGCCCGCCACGGCGTTTTCCATACTGAGCACGACAAAACCACCCATTTTTCCCTGCATCCCGGCAGCGACGCGCTGGAGATCACGCTGATGTCACGTAACGGCGTGCTGCCGGAGGCCGATTTTTACTGCCCGATCCCGTGGGAGCCGCTGGAGATAGCCACCCCCGCCGCCCTTGAGGCGGCCGTCGCTGAGGGCTGCGACGGCCTGCTGGATCGGGTGTTCCAGCTGATCGTCCATGAGCTGGAATATGCCGCCCCGGCATGGTGCGAGGCGACGGGGCTGCGCCAGCTGACGCCTGACAGCATCGCCGACGCCTGGTTTGCTGATCGTCTCACCCATGACCCCTTCCAGTGGGCGCAGCACAATCTGCAGGAGGTGGAGCGCAATAAGCGTGAGCGCCACACGGTGCCCTGGCGCTATGCCATTCTCCGCCTGCACGAGGCGATTGAAACCGTGGTGCCGCAGCTCAACGACGAGGACAGCCGTCGCTTCCGCCAGGGGCTCGCCCGCGTGTTTATTGATAACTACGCCGCGATCCCGCCGGAGTCCATTCGCCGGCTGCTGGCTCTGCACCGGGCGGGCATTCTGCGAATTGTGGCGCTGGGTGAGGATTACGAGCTGCAGCGCGAGTCTGACCGGACGCTGATTGTCCATCATCAGCAGCGCTGTGAATTCGATGTCTTTATCGATGCCCGCGGACAGAAAGCATTGAAAACCCGTGATCTGCCCTTTCCTTCACTGCGCCAGCAGCTGCTGGCCTGCGGCGACGCTATTCCTGACGTTGGCGATGACTACACGCTGCAGGCGCCGGAGGCCGTGCGCGGCCGGGTCGCCTTCGGCGCTCTTCCCTGGCTGATGCACGATCGCCCCTTTGTCCAGGGGCTGACGGCCAGCGCCGAGATTGGCAGCGCAATGGCCCGCGCGGTCTCCCAGCAGGCAACTGGCCGGCGGCGTCGTCTCTGGTTTATCGAATAGCAGGACGTTTAAACGCAATATCCGAATAAAGGGGGGCCAGCAGGCGTGCTATAAACAGTGGCTGTTCGCCCCCGTGCAAGACCACGTCTAACATTTACGAGGTACTCATGAGTCATCTTTTTAGCGCGACGCGTATTGGTCAGTTGACGCTGGATAACCGTATCGTTATCGCCCCCATGTGTCAGTATTCTGCCGACGAGGGGAAGGCAACCTCCTGGCACCGGATCCACCTCGGGCAGCTGGCGTTCTCCGGCGCCGGCCTGTTAATTCTGGAAGCCACGGCAGTAGAGCCGGCGGGACGTATCTCGCCTGGGGATCTGGGGCTATGGGATGATGAAACCGAAAACGCCCTGCGTGCCGTGGTGGAGGATATCCGGGCCTGGTCACCGATCCGTCTGGGGATCCAGCTGGGGCATGCCGGGCGCAAGGCCTCCTGCGCAGCCCCCTGGCAGGGTGGCCATCAGCTGGCGCTCAACCAGGGCGGCTGGCAAACCGTCGCCCCCTCCGCGGTGGCGTTTCACGACGGCGACCGCGCCCCGGCCGAGCTGAGCCATGCCGATCTGGCACGCATCAAAGCGGCCTTTGTCGCCAGCGCGTTGCGCGCCCAACGCCTGGGCTTTGAGCTGATTGAGCTGCACGCCGCTCACGGCTATCTGCTGCACCAGTTTCTTTCACCGCTCAGCAATCAGCGCCGTGACGAGTATGGCGGTTCGCTGGAAAACCGAATGCGCTATCCGCTGGAAGTGTTTAAGGCAATCCGCGAGGCGGTGGGCAACGCCATGGCGGTGGGCATCAGGTTGTCGGCTACCGACTGGGTTGAAGGTGGTTGGGACGGCGAGCAGTCCATTCAGTTCAGCCAGCAGCTGGAAGCGCTGGGCAGCGACTATATCCATGTCTCCAGCGGCGGTTTGTCGCCGCTGCAGGCCATCACCGTCGGGCCGGGCTACCAGTTGCCTTTCGCCCGCGACATTCGCGAGCAGGTAGCCATCCCGGTGATTGGCGTAGGGCTGATCACCGACCCGCAGCAGGCGGAAGCGGCGCTGGAGAATGGCGATGCCGACCTGATCGCCCTCGCCCGCGCCGTGCTCTACGATCCGCACTGGCCATGGCACGCTGCCGCCAGCCTCGGCGCCCAGGTTCACGTTCCTTCGCAATATCTGCGCTCCGAGCCACACGGCCTGAAAGGCACCCTGCTGCCAAACCGTTGAACCCGCGGCGGGCATAAAAAAGGGGTATCGTAAGATACCCCTCAGCAGGATGTTATTGCGGTCCATATGCCGGGCGGCGTCGCCTTGCCCGGCCTACAAAAGGGTGATGCCCGGTCATTGCGCAGCCAACCCGCCCCCTGCGTAGGCCCGCGCAAGCGCAGCGCCGCCGGGCAATCTATCAGGCTCCGCTCCCTATATTTCCGGGCGACGGCCCGGCAAACACCGCGAGTTACTGCTGGGCGGGCGGTGGCGTGGTGTTCTGTTTATCCTTCGCGATACTGTCCTGAATGGCTTTGGTTTTGCTCGCCGCTTCCGCCGAAAGCTGATTGGCATCACCGATGGCGTTGTCTTTAATCTGACCCGCCTCTTTGACTATGCGGTCACTTTCCTGCTTTGCGTTCTGCTTCACCGCATCGGCCTGGGCTTTCGCCTGCTGGGCGATGGCATCCGCTTTCTTGTCCGCCTCCGCCTTGATGGCGCTGGCCTGATCCTTCAGACGATCGGCCTCGGCGTCGGCCTGGCTTTTCAGCGTATCAATTTGCTTATCCGCATCCTGCTTAATCGCCTGGGCTTTGTCCGCCGCGGCATCCTTCATCTGCTCCGCATTATCTTTGGCCTTATCCAGTTTGTTATCCACTTTCGACGCATCGTCGCAGCCAAACAGGGTCAGGCACAGGGCGGAAGCAAGCAGTGTTTTATTCCAGAGTTTCATCAGCATTCCCTTACAGGTTGAGTCATTATCCAGCCTTGTGATTTATTGCCTTAATAGCATTCACATTTTATATATAAACGCTCAGCCAGCAGAGTCAAGGCGACACCGGTCGATCCAGCGTCGCCACCAGCCCCTGCAGCCACTCGGCAAACACCCGCACCTTATGCGAGAGATGCCGGTGCGGATAGAGCAGCGACAGTGGCCGACGCGGCGCCGGGAAGTCCGGCAGAATTTCTACCAGCTCCCCACTGTCGATATAGGGTTGTAGAAAGAATCGCATTCCCTGCAGCATGCCCAGCCCTGCCAGCCCGGCGGCGGTAAAAACTTCTGAGTTGTCCAGCACCAGTTTACCGGGGATGGCGATCTGCCTGATGCCCTCCGGGGTCTGGAATCGCCAGGGCATAATCTGTCGGCTGCTGCTGTTTACCCAGTTCACCGCCAGGTGCGACTGCAGTTCCTCCAGCGTGGCGGGCGCTCCATAGCGAGCCAGATACGCAGGACTCGCGCAGGTGGTTAACGCCACCTCCCCCAGCGAGCGCGCCACATAGTCGCCATCCTCCAGATCCCCCACCCGCAGCAGACAATCCAGCCCATCGCGCAGCATATCCCGGCGCACATCGGAGCTACTGAGGACAATTTCCACCTCCGGATGGGCCTGATAAAAATCCGCCAGATGCGGGATCACCAGCAGCCGCGCAAAAGCGATTGGCATATCGACGCGTAGCTGGCCGCGGATCGGCCGGTCCGGCGCGAACGACTCCAGCAGATCGTCGGCCTGGGAGAGCAGCGGTTTACTGCGACGATAAAACTCTTCTCCTTCCGGCGTGAGATACAGGCGGCGGGTGGTGCGCTGCAGCAACCTGACACCGCTCTCCCGCTCCAGCTGCTGCAGCGCTTTGGTCACCGCCGGCCGGTGGATCTGCAAATTTTCCGCCGCCTGGGCAAAGCTGCCGGCGTCGACGATTTCAATAAAGATTTTAATATTTTCAAACAGATTCATCTGCATAACGGCCCGCTCCCCGTCTCTTCGTCTGCCTCAATTATTACCAATTTAATAACAGTGATGAAAGTTTTTGCTCATTTTTAAAAACAATAAAGGCGCCTACACTGCCCTCATTGCCGCATCGCTGGGGCGAAGAAATTGATAACTCATTAACGAACAAGGAAAAATATCATGCAAACTAACCGTGTGGCCCGCATTTTGGGTATTGAAAAACCAGTAGTCCAGGGCCCGCTCTCCTGGCTGACCGATGCTCGTCTGGTGGCGGCCGTCGGCAACGCCGGTGGTCTCGGGGTGCTGGGCCCGAACGCCGGCCTGACGGCGGCAACCGCCGTCTCCACGCCGGAGGCGACGGCAGAGAAAATGCGCGAAGAGATCCGCAAAACCAAACAGCTGACTGAGAAACCCTTTGGCGTCAACCTGATCCCGACGGCGGAAAACGACATCTGGACGCCGGCGATCCTGCCGGTGATCAAAGAGGAAGGCGTTAAGGTGGTGGTCTACACCGGCTACGGAGACGGTTCGTTAAAACCGGCGCTGTTCAATGAGCTGAAAACCGCCGGGATCACCATTATCTACCGCGATATTAACCCGACGCCGGAGAACAGCCGTCGCGCGGAGCAGGCCGGAGCGGACATCATCGTCGCCACCGGCTTTGACGAAGGCGGCACGCTGCCGGGTACCGCCCTCGGGACCTTCACCATCGTCCCGCTGATCGTTGACGCCGTTCAGCGGGTACCGGTCATGGCCGCGGGGGGCATCACCGACGCCCGGGGCGCGCGCGCCGCTCATGCCCTGGGGGCGGAGGGCGTCTTCGCCGGTTCGGTATTCATCAGCACCGTTGAAAGTCGCGTTCCCGAATCGGTGAAAGCGAAAATTCTCGCCGCCAACGGCCTGGATCTGCGGCTGTTTCGCACGCTGCCGGACTACTACCGCGCCCTGCCTGGCAAACTGAGCGACAAGCTGGTGGCCATGGACCGGGCCGGAGCCTCAAAGGCCGAGCTGGCCCAGGCGATGGGCGGTCTGCGCGGAATGCGGCTGGGCATGCTGGAGGGGAATACCGATGAGGGGTATATCTCGCTGGGGGCGGGGATCGGCAACATCCATGCCATCGCCTCCGTCGCCGAGGTAGTCAACCAGCTGGCGGTGTGAAACCGCCAGCCGGGGCTCGGCAACGGGCGCGATCAGGCGTCAGCTACCTTCTCTACCGCCCAGGAGAACGCATCGATAGCCAGCCCGACGTCGGCGGCGGTGACCGACTCCGCCGGGTGATGGCTGACGCCCCCCAGGCAGCGCACAAACAGCATGGCCGATGGCCAGCGCTCGGCGATGGCGATGGCGTCATGCCCTGCTCCGCTCGGCAGCGTCAGTGAACGCCCCTGCACCGCCGTCACCGCCTCGCTCAGCACCGCCTGCAGTTGAATGTCGCAGGCGGTGGCGGCGATACGGTAATACTCCTCGGCGGTGAAGCTCAGCTGGCGGCGCCCGGCAATGGCCTGCGCCTGCGCCAGCAGCTCTTCCAGCAGCGCCGCAAGCGGTGCATCCTGCGGGCCGCGAATATCCAGCGTCAGCTGCACCTCGCCCGGAATCACGTTCACCGCGCCCGGCGCACAGCGCAGGGTGCCGACCGTCGCCACCAGGTTGCCGCCGCGCTGCCGGGTCAGGCTTTCCACCTGCACCATCCATTCCGCCGCCGCGGCGAGCGCGTCCTTACGATGAAGCATCGGCACCGTGCCGGCATGGCCGGCTTCGCCGGTAAAGCGGCAGGTCAGGCGGCGGGCGCCGTTAATCGCCTCCACCACGCCGAGCGCCAGACCCGCCTGCTCCAGGCACGGCCCCTGCTCGATATGCAGTTCGAGATAGGCGGCGATATCCTGCGGGTTGCGGGCGGCATGGGCGATCCGCGCCGGATCGAGTCCGGCATTCACCAGCGCCTGGGCGACGCTCACCCCGTCGGCATCGCACTGTGACAGCCAGCTTTCGGGCCAGGTGCCGGTAACGCCGCGGCTGCCGAGCAGGGTGATGCCGAAGCGGGTGCCCTCTTCATCGCCAAAGCCGACGATCTCGATAGCCTTCGCCAGCCGTCGCCCCTGCTGGTGCAGACGCTGGACCACCTCAATCGCCGCCAGTACGCCCAGCATGCCGTCGTAGCGCCCGGCGTTGCGCACGGTGTCGAGATGAGAGCCCAGCAGCACCGCCGGCGCGCCCTCCTGCACGCCTTCATAGCGACCGCAGATATTACCGACGCTGTCCTGCCATACCATCATGCCGGCGGCCTGCATCCACTGGCCCACCAGCTGGTTGGCCTGCAGATGCTCCGGCGACAGATAGACCCGGGTCAGGGCGTCGGCGGTTTCGCTGAGGGCGGCCAGCTGGTCGGCGCGCGCCATCACCCGGCTGGCGGCCGCCTCTCTCTCCGCCAGCTGGCGGACGGTATCACTCATAGGGTGGCCTCGTTGCGGTAGTGATCCCAGGCCGCCTGCATCGCCGCGCCCTGGGTGGTGGTGAACTTGAGGTAGTTCAGCACCGCCTCCAGCGCGCTGAGCGTCTGCATCACACAGTCTTTACGTGCGTTATAGCCCATGGTGCCAATGCGCCAGACTTTACCGTGCAGCGGGCCGAACGAGGTGCCAATCTCAATGCCGAAATCTTCCAGCATCAGCTTCCGCACCTGATCGCCGTTGATCCCGTTGGGGATCACCACCCCCAGCACGTTATTCATTTTGTGCCGCAGGTCGCCAAAGGTCTCGAGCCCCATCGCCTGGATCCCTTTCAGCAGCGCATCGCCGTGCAGCTTGTGGCGGGCGATGCCGTTGTCGAGTCCCTCCTGAAGGATCAGGCGCGCGCACTCCCGGGCGGCGAACAGCGCCGAGGTCGCTTCGGTATGGTGGTTAAGGCGCTCCGGCCCCCAGTAATCCATCACCATGCCGAGATCGAAATAGTTGGAGTAGATCATCTCGTCGACGCCATCGTGGTGGGCATCGGTGCGGATCCCCTGCTCAATGCAGCGGCGGCGGCGGATGACCTCTTCCATCCGTGGGCTGAGGGTGATGGGCGAGGTGCCGGAGGGGCCGCCCAGGCACTTCTGCATCCCGGCGGACACCGCGTCCAGCTGCCAGGCGTCGGTTTCCAGCGGGTTGCCGCCGAGCGACGCGGTGGCGTCGGTATAGAACAGCACATCGTGGCGACGACAAATCTCTCCCAGCTCCGCCAGCGGCTGCAGCATGGTGGTCGAGGTATCGCCCTGCACGGTGAGCAGCAGGCGCGGTCGCACGCGCTTGATCGCGTCTTCAACCTGGTCCGGGGTAAAGACTTCCCCCCACGGCACCTCGATGGTGTGTACTTCTGCCCGGCAGCGGCGCGCAATCTCGCACAGCAGATGACCAAACCGGCCGAACACCGGCACCAGCACCTTGTCACCCGGCCGGATCGCCGACACCAGAATCGCTTCGATACCGGCGCGGGAGGTGCCGTCCACCAGCATCGTCCAGCGGTTTTCGGTGCGAAATACGCCGCGGTACAGCGCCATCACTTCATTCATGTAGTGGGTCATCGCCGGATCGTACTGACCCACCAGCTGGCTCGCCATGGCGCGCAGCACGCGCGGGTCGGCGTTGATCGGCCCCGGGCCCATCAGCAGGCGCTGCGGCGGGTTAATTTGCGAAAACTGAGTGATATCCATCTGCCATTCCTTACGTTAGTTAAGACCGCGCACCGAGGAGATAAACTGTTTCAGTTCGGTTGTCTGCGGACTGGCGAACAGCGTTTTGCTGTCGCCCTGCTCCCAGACGCGCCCCTGATGCATAAACACCACGCGGTCGCCCACTTCGCGGGCAAAATTCATTTCATGGGTGACGAGGATCAGCGTCATGCCTTCCGCCGCCAGCTGCTCCAGCACCTTCAGCACTTCGCCCACCAGTTCCGGGTCAAGCGCCGAAGTGATTTCGTCACAGAGTAAAACTTTTGGCGACATCGCCAGCGCCCGGGCGATGGCCACGCGCTGCTGCTGGCCGCCGGAGAGGTTGGCCGGATAGTAATCCAGACGATCGCCAAGACCGACCTTCTCCAGCATCCGCTGCGCCAGCTCGCGACATTCGGCCTGAGACTTCTTCAGCACCCGCCGCGGGGCCAGCATGACGTTCTCCAGCGCCGTCATGTGCGGAAAGAGATTAAAGTTCTGAAACACCATGCCGATGGAGCGGCTGATCTCCCGGGCCTGGGAATCGCGGTCGGTGATGGTCATGCCCCCGAGCTTGATGCTCCCCTCCTGGTACCCCTCCAGACCATTGATGCAGCGCAGCAGGGTGCTTTTGCCCGAGCCGCTGCGGCCGATGATCGAGATCACTTCCCCCATGTCGATATCCAGATCGACGCCCTTCAGCACATGGTTGTCGCCGTAGTACTTCTGCATCTGATTAATGGTGATGAGAGGCATTGAATTTGTTCTCCAGATAACGGCTGTAGCGGGACAGCGGATAGCACAGAATGAAATAGCCCAGCGCCACCAGGGCAAACACTTTAAACGGCTGGTAAGTGACGTTGGTCAGCATGGTTCCTGCCTTGGTCAGCTCCACAAAGCCGATAATCGATGCCAGCGCCGTGCCTTTGATCACCTGCACGGCGAACCCCACCGTTGGCGCGATGGCGATGCGCAGCGCCTGCGGCGCCACCACCCGGTACAGGGTCTGGCCGAAGCTCAGCCCGAGACAGCGCGAGGCTTCCCACTGGCCTTTCGGCAGCGCGCGAATGCTGCCGAACCAGATATCCAGCAGAAAGGCGCTGGTATAAAGCGTCAGAGCCACCGACGCCGCGGTCCATGCCGAGACGTCGATGCCGAACAGCGCCACGCCGAAAAATGCCAGAAACAGCTGCATCAGCAGCGGCGTCCCCTGAAACAGTTCGACGTAGCCGCGGATCAGCCGTTTCACCTGCCGTCCGCCGGTCAGGCGCAGCAGCAGCAGCGGTAAGGTCACCAGCGCCCCGCCGGTGAACGCGACCAGCGACAGCAGCACCGTCCAGCGACCGGCCAGCAGCAGGTTGCGGATAATGTCCCAGTCGGTAAAGGTGGTCATCATGCCTGCCCCCCCAGCCATTTACGCCCCGCCGCCATCAGCAGCTGGCGCATCGCTATCGATAACGCTAAGTAGATCCCGGTGGTCACCAGATAGACCTCAAAGCTCAAAAAAGTCCGCGACTGGATCAGGTTGGCGGCGAAGGTCAGCTCCTCATAGGAGACCTGCGACACCACCGACGAGCCGAGCATCACGATGATGCACTGGCTAACCAGCGCCGGATAAATCCGCTGCAGCGCCGGGGGCAGTACCACGCGAACGAAAGTTTGCGTCCGGCTGAGCCCGAGCACGCGTCCGGCCTCCCACTGGCCTTTCGGCGTCACCTGGATGCCGGCGCGCACGATCTCGGTGCTGTAAGCCCCAAGATTAACCACCATCGCCAGCAGCGCCGCTTCGCCGGCGGTCATCTTCAGACCCAGGTTCGGTAAACCAAAAACGATAAAAAAGAGCTGCACCACGAACGGCGTGTTACGGATGATTTCCACATATCCGCCCCAGATCCGGCTGAGGACGCCCGGGCGGCCGCTGCGGATCGCCGCCCCGAGGATCCCAATCGCCAGTCCGCCGATCGTCGCCAGCACCGTCAGCTGCACCGTCACCCACAGACCGGCCAGCAGCTCCGGCCAGTGCGGCCAGAGCTCAGAAAAATGAAGTTGCTCCGTCATCCACAGACCTTACGCGCCGAGGCTGGCAGGCAGCGGCGCTTTCAGCCACTTCTCAGACAAACCGTTGAGGGTGCCGTCCTTAATGCCCTGCTCGATCAGGGTATCCACTTTCTCCTTCAGCGCCGGTTCGTTCTTTTTCAGCCCGATAAAGCACGGCGAGTCCTTCAGCATAAAGCTCGGCACCGGCGCTTTGTCAGCGTTCTGCCGGGAGATGGCCGCCACCACCAGGTTACCGGTGGCGACATACTGCACCTGGCCCGACAGATAGGCCGACAGCGTGGTGTTATTGTCCTCGTAGCGCTTAATCTGCGCCGCCTGCGGCGCCACGCTGGTCAGCACCATATCTTCCACCGCCCCACGGGTCACGCCGATGCTTTTACCGCTCAGCGCGGCCGCGTCCTTCAGCTCCGCCCCTTTCGGGCCAAACACCCCGAGGAAGAACGGGGCGTAGGCGCGGCTGAAGTCGATCACTTTCTCGCGCTCGGCGTTCTTGCCGAGGCTGGAGATCACCAGGTCCACCTTATCGGTCTGCAGATACGGCACGCGGTTGGCGCTGGTCACCGGGACCAGCTGCAGCTTGAGCTTCATCGACTTCGCCAGATAGCGCGCCATATCGATGTCATACCCCTGCGGCTGCAGGTCAGTCCCCACCGAGCCGAACGGCGGAAAATCCTGGGGCACGGCAATGCGGATGACGCCGCGTTTTTCAATATCCTGGAGCTGGTCAGCCTGCGCGGCAGAAACAGACGAAAGGAGACAAGCGGCCCCGGCCAGTGCGATCAACAGTTTCTTCATGATGTTTACCCGTTACGTTAGCATGAAACAAAAGATTCTTTGAATCTGTTTTTGCAACTAATGTGCCAGATACGGTCGATGCGCGGGTTGGCGAGGAATTTAAGCTAAAAGTGAGAAAGGACAGGCAGTAAGGAGCCGAAGAACAAAAAACGACGGCGCCAGAACGCGGAACAATATGCACCATATTGATGCACAGCACCACGCTGGCGCCCCATCAGCGTTGTTCCAGCTCGTCCAGCTGCTGGTAAAGCGTAGCGATATCGTGGATGCGCGGACGACCGCTATCGAGCGTTTCGTGCAGAAAGGCATTGGCCAGCAGATTGATCAGGCTGTTGACCGAGGCATAGCTGTCGTAAGCCGAGACGCTGTCCAACGGCGCGCAGAGCTGCCAGCGGGAGAGCGGGAACAGACTGTGGGCCTGCGGCTCGCACATTAACAGGACCGGCACACCATCTCGCTGCAGCTGCTGCAGGAGCGGGCGGACGATCCGCGGCCGCCGGCGAAATGCCATCATCACCACCAGATCATCGGCGGTCAGATCGACCAGCTCTTCGCTGAGGCTCTGCCCAGGCTGGGGCAGCACCAGCACCTGACCGCGGGCCTGCAGCAGCTGCTGGCGCAGGTGCAGCGCCGCCGGATAGGCATTGCGCATGCCAATCACCACAATACGACGCGCGGCCACCATCGCCGTCAGCGCCTCGGCAAACTGGCGCGCGTCAAGGGCGTTGACCCATTGGGTGAGGTTCGCCATCTCCTGCTTATAATGACGCGCCAGCAGCGTGTTACCCTGCACCGCGTCGCGCTGATCAGTCAGCGGCATCCCGCTCTGGCGCAGGGTGCGCAGTTCATCGCGCATGTCCTTATATTTGTCATAGCCCAGGCGCTTGAACAGCCGGCTGACGGTGGCTTTCGATACACCGCTCAGCTGCGCCAGCTCGGCGCTGTTGTAGCTTATCAGGTCATCAAAGTGGTCAAAGATGAAATCAGCCACCCGCTGTTCCTGCGGCGACAGCGAGGCGTATTGCCCTTTCAGTCGTTCATCGAGTTGTTGCATAGCGCCCCTGTAACTTTCGTTTCATCATCCATCCCTCATCATACTGTATCTGCTATGCCTTACACATAGCGTGCCAGCGGGAAAATTCTGATCATTGTTTTTATCAATGAAACGAAACGTTCAGAGCTGGAACAGCTTTTGCAGTGTTCTGCGGGTGATTCGTTCAGAAAGGATAATTTATGCACAGTAGCAACGTTTCGACCCACGGCATGGCGGTCGCTCCCCACCACCTCGCCAGCCAGAGCGCGCTGGCCATCTTGCGCGAGAGCGGCAGCGCCATTGAAGCGATGGTGGCTGCCGCCGCGGCCATCGCCGTCGTCTACCCCCACATGAACGGCCTGGGTGGGGATGGTTTCTGGCTGATCGTGCCGCCTGAGGGAGACCCCATCGCCATTGACGCCAGCGGTGCGGCCGGGTCGCTGGCCACCCTCGCGGCCTATGCCGGGCAGCGGCATATCCCCCACCGGGGGCCGCAGGCCGCGCTGACCGTCGCCGGCACCGTCAGCGGCTGGGACGAGGCGCTGCGGATTTCACGGGACTTAACCGGCCGCGCGCTGCCGGTGGCGCGCCTGCTGGCCGATGCGATCGGTTATGCCGAAGACGGCATTCCGGTCACCGCCTCGCAGGCCCATGCCACCGCCAGCAAACTGGAAGAGCTGCGCCATCAGCCAGGCTTCAGCGAAACCTGGCTGATGGCGGGCGAGCCCCCCCGGACCGGCAGCCGCTTTCGCCAGCCCGCCCTCGCCGGTACCCTGCGCATGCTGGCCAGCGACGGTCTCGACAGTTTCTATCGCGGTCCGCTGGCTGAACGTCTCGCCCAGGGGATGGCCGCGCTGGGGATGCCCGTCACCCTCGGCGACCTGCAGGCCCACCGCGCCCGGCGTCCGGCGCCGCTGACCCTTCAGCACCGGCAGGGCACGCTGTGGAACCTCGCCCCGCCCACACAGGGGCTGGTGTCGCTGGCGATCCTCGGCATCACCGACCGTCTGAACATGGCCGACGCCGACGAGGCGCAAACGGTGCACCGTATCGTCGAAGCCACCAAGCGGGCGTTTGCCCTGCGCGATGCGCATATCACCGATCCGCGCCATCTGGATGTGGATGTTCAGGCGTTGCTCACCCCGGAAGCCCTGCAGCCGCTGGCCGACAGCATCGACGACGCCAGCGCTTCTCCCTGGGGCGGCGGCAAAGGACCGGGCGATACCGTCTGGATGGGCGTCGTGGATAACAGCGGGCTGGCGGTGTCATTCATTCAGAGCATCTATCACGAGTTTGGCAGCGGCGTGGTGATCCCGGACACCGGGATCGTCTGGCAAAACCGCGGGGCGGCCTTCAGCCTCGATCCGCAGCATCTCCTGGCGCTGGCCCCTGGCAAACAGCCGTTCCATACCCTCAACCCCGCCGCGGCGCGCCTGAACGATGGCCGGGTGATGGTCTATGGCTCGATGGGCGGCGACGGTCAGCCGCAGACCCAGGCCGCGCTGTTTACCCGCTATATCCTGCAGGGGGCGCCGCTGCAGGAGAGCATCTCCCGTCCGCGCTGGCTGCTGGGCCGCACCTGGGGCCAGTCCTCGGATTCACTGAAGCTGGAGGGACGCTTTGCCCCCGCCTGCATCGCGCGTCTGCGCGATCTGGGGCACGAGGTGGAAGTGCTGGCCGATTTCAGCGAGGCGATGGGCCACGCCGGGGCCATTGTCCGCCATCCCAATGGCCTGCTTGAAGGGGCTACCGATCCACGCAGCAACGGCGCCGCCGCCGGATACTAAGGAGCAGACCATGACCACACAGCCAGACTGGAGCGAGTATCTGACGCAGATGACCCACCTGTTGCGCCTGGAGCTGGAGGCGCCGCGCCGTGAGGAGCTGGAGCGCCAGTTTTCCCGTATCGCCGCCATGGCGCAGCCGCTGATGGACTATCCCCTCGGGCCGCGCGACGACATTGCGGGGGTGTATAAAGCATGACACTTCACCATTTCACCATCGCCGAGATCCAGCGTGCGCTGCACGATGGCGAACTGAGCGCCCGGGAGATCGCCTGCCAGACGCTGGACGATATCGCCCGCGTTAATCCGCAGATCAACGCCTGGACCGAGGTCACCGCCCAGCGCATGCTGGCGGAGGCCGACAGCATCGACGCCCTGCGCCGGGAAAAGCGCCCCTTGCCGCCGCTGGCGGGCATTCCCTACGCGGTGAAAAATCTGTTTGATGTCGCCGGGCACACCACCCTCGCCGGGGCGGAGCTGCTGAGCGGCCGGCCGCCGGCCGCCAGCGACAGCTGGGCGGTGCGCCAGCTGCACAGCGCCGGCGCCCTGCTCAGCGGGATGCTCAATATGGATGCCTACGCCTATGGCTTCACCACCGAAAACAGCCACTATGGCGCGACGCGCAACCCGCACGATCTGTCGCGGATCGCCGGCGGATCCTCCGGCGGTTCGGCCGCAGCGGTGGCCGCCGGGCTGGTCCATTTCAGCCTCGGCAGCGACACCAACGGCTCGATCCGCGTCCCCGCGTCGCTGTGCGGGATCTTTGGCCTGAAACCCACTTTCGGCCGCCTCTCCCGCTCCGGCAGCCATCCGTTTGTCGCCAGTCTGGATCATATTGGTCCCTTTGCCCGCCGGGTGGCCGACCTCGCCGCGGTGTATGACGCCCTGCAGGGGCGCGACCCGGCCGATGACTTTCAGGCCGATAAAGCCAGCGAGCGCACCGGCAACCTGCTGGATCGGGAGCTGGAGGGTCTGCGCTGCGCGCGGCTGGGGGGCTATTTCACCACCTGGTGCGATGACGACGCCCGGGCGGCCGTGGATCGGGTCGCCCACGCGCTGGGCGCCGACAGCGAGCTGCAGTTCGCGGATGCCGCCCTGGCACGCTCGGCGGCTTTTATCATCAGCGCCAGCGAAGGCGGCAATCAATATCTGCCGGATCTTCGCCAGTCGCCCGAGCGCTTTGAACCCCACTCCCGCGAGCGGCTGCTGGCCGGGGCGATGATCCCCTCGGCGTGGTATCTGCAGGCCCAGCGCTTCCGCCGTCATGCCCGTCAGGCGATGAAATCCCTGTTCAGTCAGGCCGACGTGCTGATCGCCCCGGCCACCCCATGCAGCGCTACGCCGATTGGCGCCGAGGAGATGGTGATTAACGGCCAGCCGCTGCCGGTGCGCGCCAGCATGGGTATGCTGACCCAGCCGATCTCCTTCCTCGGGCTGCCGGTGGTGACCGTGCCCCTGCGTACCGCCAGCGGCAAGCCGATTGGCCTGCAGCTGATAGCCGCGCCGTTTAACGAACAAGCCTGTCTTCGCGCCGCGCGAGCGCTGGAAGCGATGGGCGTTACCGATGCCCGAGTGGCGGAGAGTGCAGCATGATCAATCTGGACAATGTAGACCGCCCGGCGATCCTCGCCGAGGTGACGGCGGCGTTTTATCAGTATGAAGAGGCGCTGGTCAGCAATAACATCGAGGCGCTGGACGCGTTGTTCTGGCACGATCCGCGCACCGTGCGGCTGGGGGCCGGCGAAAATCTGTATGGCATTGAGGCGATCCGCGCCTTTCGCGCCGCCCGCCCCGCCGCCGGTCTGGCCCGCGACCTGCGCCATACCACCATCACCACCTTTGGCGCGGACATGGCGGTATGCAGCACCGAGTTTACCCGCGAAGGCAGCGCGCGCCTTGGGCGTCAGCAGCAAACGTGGGTGCGCTTTCCCTACGGCTGGCGGATTGTCGCCGCCCAGGTCAGTCTGATGGACTGAGAGGCATACACTGACGCGGGCCGGGGGAATGTGGCTATCCACCGGCCCGCACCCGCCCGGTATCAATACGTGAGGAGACGATGGTCATGGTGTTAATCAGGGCTGCTGAATCAAAAGATATCCCCGCGCTGAAAACGCTATTTCTGCAGCTGGGCTATCAGACGGAGACGGCGATCTTAGCGCAACGCATCACTGAACCCCAAAGTATGATGCATACGCTGGTGACTGAAGCAGAAAACACCGTGTGTGGCGTGGTCGTTATCAATTTTATCTTACCGGTACATGAAAACCGATTGTGGGCATTAATTTCCGCGCTGGTGATAGAGGAATCGTCACGGGGTTCAGGGATAGGCCACCAGCTTCTCCATGCCGCAGAGCGCCTCGCCCGCGATAAACAATGCGCTCATATTGAGCTTTCAAGCAGTGAAAACAGAACCAGAGCGCATCAATTTTATGAAACTAACGGCTATAAGGAAGTCCGCAAACGCTTCGTTAAACGTTTGTCTTAGCCGCCAGGAAGTCTTTAAACGGAGCGATTGCGGCGCATGAACAGCAACATGTTCGTTAATATTGCGGTAATGCAGCCCGGGTGCCTTCCGGATATAACAAAAGCACCTGAGGCAGGTGCTTTTTGTCCGGATAATATCAGTTACACTTTGCCCAGCAGGATATTTAACATGCGGCGTAAAGGTTCCGCCGCGCCCCATAACAGCTGATCGCCCACCGTCAATACTGAATAAATCGGTTCATTATTTAGCGACATTTTCTTGTAGCGACCAATACCCACCTGCAGCGAGCCGCTAATAGCAGCCGGGGTCAATTTACTGACACTCTCTTGCTTATTATTGGGGATATAGTTTACCCACGGATGGGAATGGGTCACTAACTCAGCAAATTCCGCTTCGCTGACCTCACGTTTCAGTTTAAGGGTAATGGCAGCGCTGTGGCAGCGGATTACGCCGACCCGAATACATAAGCCATTGACCGGAATGGTGCCGGGCGCAAGGCCAAGAATTTTATTGGTTTCCGCCTCGCCCTTCCATTCTTCGCGGCTGTTTCCATCGCCAAGATCGCTGTCGATCCACGGAATGATGCTGCCCATCAGCGGGACGCCAAAATTCTCCACCGGCATGCCGGCGCTATTAATCAACTCACTCACTTTATTGACTAAAGGCAGCACGGAACCTGATGCCGTCAGTTCATCCGCAGATAAATGCTGACTGATATACGCGCTTTGCGCGATGAATTCCCGCACCTGTTTGGCGCCCGCCCCGGAGGCAGACTGATAGGTCATCACGCTCATCCATTCAATCAGGTCAGCCTTGATCAGCCCGGCCAGCCCCATCAGGCTCAGCGTGATGGAGCAGTTGCCGCCGACAAACAGTTTCATTCCCGCTCTTACCGCGCGATCGATATTATCGCGGTTGACCGGGTCGAGAATAATGCAGGCGTTGTCATCCATCCGCAGCGCCGAAGCGGCGTCAATCCAGTACCCTTGCCAGCCAGAGTTAATTAACGCAGGATAGATGGCTTTGGTATAATCCCCGCCCTGACAGGTTATAATAATATCCATTTCGGCGAGGGCGCTAAGGGAATTCGCATCTTTCAGTTTGTCGCTTTTACCATTAATAACCGGGCCAGCGGCACCCGCACTGGAGGCACTAAAAAAATGCGCTGAAATATCGTCGAAATCATTTTCTTCGATCATGCGCTGCAACAATACTGAGCCAACCATGCCCCGCCAGCCAACAATACCCACCTGCTTCATTTATTTAACCTTAAAAAGTTATGAGAATGTTAATTTGAGTGTCGCCATACCTTATATCGTATCCCCCAATAAAGGTCATTACCCAGCACATCGATTTTTATCATTATTAAAATGTTTCATCTGCCATCAGCGATAGTTATCTCTTATTACGGTCAGGCAGATATAAGGCGGCGGAGACTGTTCAAAGGGAGAAACGACGTAGCGGAACGGCAGTGGCTTCTCCCCTGGCTGCCATAAATGGTTACTTGCATTTTGATAGTGACTATGTCAATTTGCTGGCAAAAGCCACCTTGTTACTGGACAGCCCATGAAAAATGAACCGCTTTGCCACGCTCCCTGCCCCATCGCCCGTAGCCTGGGACGCATCGGTGACAGCTGGAGCATCATGATCCTGCGCGACGCGTTCGCGGGCTTTACCCGCTTTGACGAGTTCCAGAAGAGCAGCAACGTCGCGCCCAATATTCTGTCGCGCCGCCTGAAGGCGCTGGTCGACGACGGGCTGCTGGAGAAGGTTTGCTACAGCAGCACCCCGCCGCGCTACGAATACCACCTCACCCCGCGGGGCCGCGATTTTCGCATGGTATTGCTGGCGCTGGCGGAATGGGGTAACCGCCACTTCGCTCCCGAAGGCCGTCAGATGCAGCTGGTGGAAACCGCCACCCAGCGCCGCGTGGAGCCAGTCATGGTGGATAAAGCGACCGGGGAAGAGATTATCCCTGGTAAATACGCCATGGTGCCGGGCCCCGCAGCCTCGCCGCTGATGCAATATCGTCATGAATATCTGCTGCGCAAACGCGAAGGCGATAGCGGGCAAAAATTCCAGCCTGAACCCTACAGAGATGCCAACCATGAAGCTGGCCAGTAAGAAAAGCGTCCTCGTCCTGGCGGCCCTCTCCGCCGTTCTGGCGGCAGCGAGCTACGGCGCGTACTGGTGGCAAACCGGACGTTTTCTGCAGACCACCGATGACGCCTATGTTGGCGGCGACATTAGCGCCATCTCCAGCAAAGTCTCCGGCTATATCCAGCAGCTGGCGGTGCAGGACAATATGGCGGTGAAAAAAGGTGACCTGTTGATCCGCATTGACGACCGCGATTACCGCGCCGCCCTCGCGAAAGCCGCCGGAGAAGTGGCGGCGCAGCAGGCCGCGCTGGCCGATATTCAGGCTACCCGCCAGCTACAGCAGGCGACCATTGCCGGCTCTACGGCCTCGTTACTGGCCGCCACGGCGGCAACCGAAAAACTGGCTAACGACAACCGACGCTATAACGCCCTGGCCGCGTCGAGCGCGATTTCCGCACAGATCCGCGATAACGCCTCCGCCGATTATCGCCGGGCGCATGCCGAGCAGGAGAAAGCCAAAGCGGATAAAACCGTGGCCGAACGTCAGCTGACGGTGCTGGATGCTCGCCAGCAGCAAACCCTGGCTGCCCTGGCGCAGGCCCAGGCTAACCTCGAGATGGCCAGGCTGAACCTCAGCTATACCGACATTCGCGCGCCGTTCGATGGGGTGATTGGCAACCGCCGCGCGTGGTCCGGCTCCTTCGTCAGCAGCGGCACGCAGCTGCTCTCCCTGGTGCCCGCGCACGGCCTGTGGATTGACGCCAACTTCAAGGAAAACCAGCTGGCGCATATGCGCGCCGGCCAGGCGGTGACCATCGTCGCCGATGTGCTGCCGAACCATACCTTTAAGGGCCATGTCGCCAGCCTGGCGCCGGCGACCGGCTCACGCTTCAGCATTCTGCCGGCGGAGAACGCGACCGGGAATTTCACTAAAATCGTGCAGCGGGTGCCGGTTCGCATTGCGCTGGAAGGTGACGGGGCAAAGCTTGACGTCCTGCGCCCGGGACTGTCGGTGATCGTTACCGTGAATGAAAAGAGCCCTCGATGAGCACCGCTCAGGCGCTGTCCGCCCCGCAAAGTCTGTCGATGCCGACGGCGAAGAAAATCTTTGCCTTCGCCAGCATGTGCGTGGGGATGTTTATCGCCCTTATCGACATCCAGATTGTCTCCGCCTCGCTGCGGGATATCGGCGGTGGCCTGTCGGCGGGCGACGATGAGACCGTCTGGGTACAAACCAGCTACCTGATCGCCGAGATCATTATTATCCCGCTTTCCGGCTGGCTGGCCCGGGTCATGTCGACCCGCTGGCTGTTTGCCGCCTCCGCGGCGGGCTTCACACTGATGAGCCTGCTGTGCGGCTGGGCGTGGAACATCCAGAGTATGATCGCCTTCCGCGCCCTGCAGGGGCTGGCGGGCGGGTCGATGATCCCCCTGGTGTTCACCACCGCTTTCGCCTTTTTTCAGGGCAAACAGCGGGTCATTGCCGCGGCGACAATCGGCGGCCTGGCCTCCCTCGCCCCGACGCTGGGCCCGACGGTGGGCGGCTGGATCACCGAAAACTACAACTGGCACTGGCTGTTCTTTATCAACGTTGTTCCGGGGATTTACATCGCGGTGGCAGTGCCGCTGCTGGTGAAAGTAGACAGCGCCGACCCCACTCTGCTGCGCGGCGCCGACTATCTCAGTATTCTGCTGCTGGCCGTGTCCCTCGGCTGCCTGGAATATACCCTCGAAGAAGGTCCTCGCTGGGGCTGGTTTGATGACGCGACCCTGACGACCACCGCCTGGGTCGCCCTGCTCTGCGGCGTGGCTTTTGTTATCCGCACCCTCCGCCATCCGCAGCCGGTGATGGATCTGCGGGCCCTGCAGGACCGAACTTTCAGCCTCGGCTGCTATTTCTCGTTTATGGCCGGCGTCGGCATCTTCGCCACCATCTATTTAACTCCGATGTATCTCGGTAGCGTGCGCGGTTTCAGCGCGCTGGAGATCGGCCTGGCGGTATTTTCCACCGGCTTGTTCCAGGTCATGTCTATTCCGTTTTATTCGTGGCTCGCCAACCGCGTTGACCTGCGCTGGCTGCTGATGGCCGGGCTGATCGGTTTTGCGGTGTCGATGTACAGCTTCGTCCCGATAACCCATGACTGGGGGGCGGACCAGTTGCTGCTCCCGCAGGCGTTTCGTGGACTGGCGCAGCAGTTTGCCGTCGCGCCAACGGTGACCCTGACGCTGGGCAGCCTGCCGCCCGCGCGCCTGAAGCTGGCCTCCGGGCTGTTTAATCTCATGCGCAACCTCGGAGGCGCTATCGGCATCGCCCTGTGCGGCACGGTGCTTAACGACAGAACCAATTTGCACTACAACCGCCTGGCGGACCATCTGAATAACGCCAACCTGGCGATGAGCGATTTTGTTCAGCGCAGCGCGGCAAACTTCACCGTCCAGGGGATCTCGCCGGATGCCGCGCAGACGGCGGCGCTGAAAAATCTTTCCGCGCTGGCGCTGCGGGAGGCGCGAACCCAGGCCTTTTCCGATGCTTTCTACCTCATCATGATGGGTTTTTTGCTTGCCGCGATGCTGGTTCCCTTGATGAAAAAGCCGCCGGCACACTGATACTACAGGAGAGTAAACTATGGGCGTTTCCGTTAAACGCATTGTCGTCACCGGGATGGGGATTGTCAGCCCGCTGGGCTGCGGCGTACAGCACGTCTGGCAGTCGCTGCTGGCAGGAAAGTCAGGGATCACCAGACTCAGCGAGCAGCTGGTCGCGGATATTCCCTGCAAAGTGGCCGGCCAGGTGCCGTCCATTGAAAGCGATCCGCTGCACGGCTTCGACCCACTGGCGACCATCCCGGCGAAAGAGCGCAAAAAGATGGATCGCTTTATCGAGTTTGCGCTGGTCGCCGCCCGTGAAGCGCTGACCCAGGCCGGCTGGTCGCCAGCATCTGCGGCCGAACAGGAACGCACCGCCACGGTGATCGCCACCGGGATCGGCGGCTTCAGCGAGATCGCCAATGCGGTACATACCACCGATGAACGCGGGCCGCGTCGCCTCTCGCCGTTCACTATCCCCTCTTTTCTGGCCAACCTGGCCGCCGGGCATGTGTCTATCGCTCACGGCTTCCGGGGCCCCATCGGCGCGCCGGTCACCGCCTGCGCAGCGGGTGCACAGGCCATTGGCGATGCGGCGCGGATGATCCGCAGCGGCGAGGCGGATATTGCCCTCTGCGGCGGCGCGGAAGCGGCAATTCATCGCGTTAGCCTGGCCGGGTTTGCCGCGGCAAGGGCGCTCTCCAGCGCCTCCAACGACCAGCCGGAAGCCGCTTCCCGCCCCTTTGACCGCGACCGCGATGGATTTGTGATGGGAGAAGGCGCGGGGCTTATCGTGATCGAGTCACTGGAGCACGCGCTGGCGCGCGGCGCCACGCCGCTGGCCGAGCTGGTCGGCTACGGCACCAGCGCAGATGCTTATCACCTGACCGCAGGCCCGGAAGACGGGAACGGCGCGCGTCGGGCCATGGAGACCGCTATTCGCCAGGCCGGGGTGACCGTCGACGAGATTGACCATATCAACGCCCACGCCACCTCGACGCAGGTCGGTGATAAAGGTGAACTGGCGGCGATTAAAACGCTGTTTGGCGCGCATCCGGTCGCCATTACCTCGACGAAATCCGCCACCGGCCATCTGTTAGGCGCGGCCGGCGGGATTGAGGCCATCTTCACCATTCAGGCGCTGCGTGATCAGGTGGTGCCGCCGACGCTGAACCTGCATCACCCCGATGAAGAGGCGGCAGGCATGAACCTGGTGGCGCTGCAGGCCCGCCCGCAGAAGATGCGCTATGCGCTGTCGAACGGTTTTGGCTTTGGCGGGGTTAACGCCAGCCTGCTGCTGAAACGCTGGGAATAATCGTCAACTCCCCCGCCGGCGCGGGCTGGCGGGGGAGCTCCACCCGGACACCCTACTCAGTCAATGATCTCCCTCTTCTGGCACAGCAGACGACGAAGCGCCGCCACGGCGTGGCAGTGACCTTTATCAAGATCTTCGCTATCGGTCATCTTTGCCAGAAAGGTCAGCAACACCATGATGAATTCTTCACGCAATTATGAGGCGGCGCTCATTTTATGCGCATGGCGAGTCATATCCTGTGACTAATTCTCAGGAGGTAAAATCATGAAAAAGCTTCTGATATGTTGTTTGTTTGGCAACACCGCCAATTCTCTCGCCAAAAAGATACAGTTGCTGGCGGAAAAAAAGGGCCATCCTCTCATTGTCAGCGCAGTGGGCCTGGAAAATTTTGCCAGCGTGGCGCCCGCTTTCGACGGATTTCTCGTTGCGCCGCATATTCAGTATAAGGTCGCGGAGATAAGAGGGATCGTTGGCGACGCTCGTTCTATTGCGGTGATTGAAAGTCTGCCCTATGCCTCACTTGACGCGGAAAAAGTTTTCGCGTTTGTGATGGCGCAGATGCCTGAACTGGCAATCTGACACAGAAGGCCGCCTCTCTTGTGCGGCCTTCTCTACGCATGTCGCCTCCTACCTGCCCTGTTGAGACACTTCAGCCAGTAATGCCGCCTGTACAGCAGGACGGGCATTTATTATTTCCATATACGACGATAGCGCTGGCCAGCGATCCAGTGGGATCGCGAAGAATTTGCACCATCCCAGCACCGTGAAGAGGTAGGCATCCGCCACGCTAAAGGATGACCCCGTCAGATAGTTTTTTTCGCTGAGCGTCGTCTGCAGAAAATCGAAACGTCGGAATAGCTTGTCCCGGAACATCGTTTTGACATCTTCCGCCAGCGCGGAGTTAAACAGCGGCGCCGAACCCGCGTGTATTTCACTGGAGATAAAGTTAAGCCATTCCTGCAGGCGCACCCTTTCCCAGCTGCCCGCGCGCGGCGCCAGGCCGTATTCGGGTTTACGATCGGCGAGGTACTGCACCATCGCCGGCCCCTCCGTGAGGATCTGCCCATCATCCAGCTCAAGCGCAGCAACATACCCTTTCGGGTTAATGGTGAGGAAGTCGCGACCATCAGCGGTGATCTTGCTTCTGTTGTTGACTCTCACCAGTTCAAATTCAAGGTTCAGCTCGCGCAGCACGATGTGCGGTGATAATGAACAGGTATCTGGCGCGTAATAAAGTTTCATCTCGTCTCCGTTAATGTGTAAAGCCGTCGGACAACGTCCTGAACGATCCTCAGCACACTGTATTTAACGCCGATCGCACTGTAAAATTAATGATATAGAAAAGAACTATTAGCTGAGCTACTGATAATCATGATGAATCTTTTACACTGGCGCCTGCTGGTAGCCGTGGCGGATGCTGGCAATATCTCACGCGCTGCCGAGGAGATAGGCATGACCCAGTCTGGCGCCAGCCAGGCCATTGCCCAGCTTGAGGCTTCTCTGGGCTTTCCGGTATTTACCCGTGAGCGACGATATATCGGGATTACCGCCCTGGGTGAGCAGGTGGTGGAACATGCCAGAAACATGCTTTCGCAGCTGAACGCCATCCGCGAACTGGCTGATCGGGGCCGGAACGTGACCCGCGGGCGCATTCGGCTGGCCAGTTTTCCCTCCGTGACGTCTACCTTGTTGCCCGGCCTGCTGCGCGACTTTAAGCGCCTGCATCCGGGTATTGACGTTGTCGTGCTGGAAGGCTCTGACGAAGAAGTCGAAGCGTGGCTTGCCGCAGACACCATTGAACTTGGAGTGGTCATGAATCCCGTTCCCGGACGTGCAGAGGTGGTATTAGGACAGGATGCGTGGGTCGCGGTCCTGCCCGCCAGCCATCGGCTGGCACAGCATGCGAAAGCTGATGGCATAACGTTGAAGGCATTGGCGGACCAGCCCTTTGTTCTGGCGACGGGGGGCTGTGTCGTGAATGGCAAAAGCCTGATGGAAAAGGCCGGGTTGCAACTCTCTGATATCCGCGTGACGGTTCGCGACTGGATAAGCGCCTGTAAACTGGTCGGCGAAGAGATGGGCGTTGCGCTGGTACCGGAGTCCGCCCTGCCGGAGACATTGCGCAACCTGTGCGTGGTGCCAGTTACGCCGGCCATTCATCGTGAATTTGGGCTGGTTTGTTCGCCATCCGGATCATCTTCTGATGCCACACAGGCGCTGCTTAATGCGCTGCGTAAACGAAGATGAGCGCTCAAGAGTGAATCATCTTATCGCCATGGCATCAATCTCCAACCTCACTCCTGTTCCCAAACAAAATTTCACTTTGAATATTTACTGAGTTTACTGATATGTATGCCTAACCAGGTAAGTTCATCATTAGGAATAGCAATAGCGTAATTGCTTTTTATAAAGTCACGAATCACCTCAGCAACCACCATCGCTTTTGGATGGAAACGAATTAACTCATTATAGAAGTCGTCAGTTTCTTCTGTGGCAAGGCTATTATTTAATACCCTTTCAGCGAAATATCTTAAATGCGTAATAAACCTGGCATAGTGAATTGAATTCACATCAATATTTTGATTGAGTTTATAACGAACAATTTCAGCAATTCTGTTCACTAATTCTACTTGCTTATGTGCATTAGTCTCATCAAATTGAAAAGTTGCATTGATAATATGAAAAGCAATGTGTACAGCCTCGTCATCAGGAAGGCTCACCGCAAACTTAGCTGATACCAAATCTCTTGCCAACTCGCCAATGCTATACTCTTTCTGATAGTACCGCTTTATTTCCCAGGTCAGTTTATTCGCAATATTCGTATTTGTTTTACAGCGTTCAACAGCAAAATGCAAGTGTTCCGCGAGGGTGAATAATAAAACTGAATTAAGCTTTTCGCTGTAATGAGCTTGAGCCAGCTTGACAATTTCATGAGTGATCTCAAAGAAATCCGCGGGAATTGTGTCCGTTAGTGACAGATAATGTCGCGACTTGAGGGTATCCAAAGGCATAAAGACCTGTTCTACACTTTGCAAGTCGATAATTGTCCCTGGCTTGGTGTTAAAACCGATACCTTTGCCAAAGAGTATCATCTCTTTTCCGTCATTTTCAGCAAGCAACATGCTGTTATTTAAGGACTTTTTAACTTTCATCTCAGTTCCCGCGGTAGCAATGATTAACTTAAATCAGTCCCGTTAGTCGCTATAACCTTGCGATACCAATAGAAGGAGTCCTTGCGTAACCGATTCAATGAACCGTTCCCCTCGTCATCTTGATCTACATAAATAAAACCATAGCGTTTGGTCATTTGCGATGTTCCGGCACTAATAATATCAATTGTTCCCCAACTCGTATACCCAATTAAATCGACACCTTCTTTGACAGCTTCAATCATCTGCTCAAAATGCGCACGAAAATAATTAATACGATAATCGTCATGTATCTTCCCATCAACCACTGTATCTTTTGCACCAAACCCGTTTTCAACAATAAATAAAGGGATTTGGTATCGATCGTAAAGCTCCAGCAGCGAAATTTTAAGCCCTACAGGATCTATTTGCCATCCCCATTCAGAAGCCGGTAGATGTGGATTTTTTACACCCATGATAGTATTCCCTGCCGTGCGCTCTGCATCGGACTGAACAGATTCCGTGATGGACATATAATAGCTGAATGAAAGAAAATCTACAGTATAGCGACGTAACGTTTCCAAATCATCCGGCTGCATTTTTATCTTGATATTCCGCAGTTCCAGGTCCCGCTTAATTAATGGTGGATATTCGCCTTTAATCTGTACATCTGAATAAAAATAGTTTTCGAGATTTTTTTTCAGAGTGGCTTCCACGTCAGCAGGATGACAGGTCAGTGGGTAAGTTGTTAACTTGGTAAGCATACATCCGACCTGGCTGCCAGGTATCTTTTCGTGGCAGTCTCTTGTCGCTAACGCCGAAGCAACAAACTGATGATGCAGCGCCTGATAAATATCCTGCGTGCTTTCTCCTGGTAAACTTTTCTCTTCGCGGACACCCGCTGTCGTAAAAGGATGTCGATGAATGCTATCAATTTCATTGAATGTTAACCAGTAGCGTACCAAATTCTTGTAACGGTCAAAGCACACATTTGAATAGCGTACAAACGCATCAACAACATTTCGGTGGACCCAGCCATTATATTTCTCACTCAATGCTAATGGCATTTCATAATGTGAGAGCGTAACCAGTGGTTCAATGCCAAGTCTGCGCATTTCAGTGAACATATTTTCATAGAACTGTAATCCCTTTTCATTCGGTTGCTCATCTTCACCTGTTGGGAAGATTCGTGACCACGCGATTGATACGCGCAGGACTTTTATACCCATTTCGGCAAAAAGCGCTAAGTCTTCTTTGTAACGATGATAAAAATCGATGCCTCTGCGTTTAGGGTAATTGTGATCATTCTTCCCCTCAAGCGCATCGCTCACGTTTTGATCAGATACGGCCATATGGCCGGCATAGTCGCTTGTACTCAAATGCGCCTTGTAGGCAACTGCATCTGCAACGGAAGGCCCTTTGCCGTCAACGTTCCATGCCCCCTCTGCCTGATTGGCTGCAATGGCTGCACCCCATAAAAAATTCTCGGGAAGAATAGTTTTCGACATAATATTAAGCCTCTTTTAATGAAAAAATATTAAACTGCTGGAGTGTATTGGTATGATCGTTTGACGGCTTCATTATAAAACGATCGCTATTGGTAATAACCATTATAACGACTGGGTCATAACCCGCTTTGGTTATTTCATCAATATCAAATTCGATTAATAGCTCACCCGCTTTAACGCGTTGGCCATCTGTAATTTTCGGGTGAAAGCCTTCACCGTTCATTTGTATCGTATCAATTCCAATATGAAAGATGACCTCTACTCCATGGGTAGTCATCATGCTGGCTGCATGGCCACTTTCGAACACATGCTCAATTACGCCATCGGCAGGTGCATAGAGTGCTCCCACCGTTGGAACGATAGCGATACCATCCCCCATGATTTTTGAAGAAAATACATCGTCGTTGACATCTGTCAAGGGGATAACTTTCCCTTCAACCGGGCTGGTAAAGGTAAAGTCATTCATTAAGACTGGATGAGCAGTGACTTCAGTCTTCTCAAATTTTGGCATGTCCTCCGCTGGATGGGGCGTTGTCGTTTTTTCTTTCCAGAAGAATAATGTTGATAAAAATGCCAGGCAGAATGAAACAAGTGCACCGATGATTGCATATATCAAACTGGTTGGATTATCCGGTGACGCAAAAATTGAGATACTGGCAAGGCTCGGCGCTACTATTGCATAAGCTGAGACCATCATAAATCCCATGAAGGATCCACCCACCATTGCACCCAACATCACGGAGATCAGTACTGGCCTATGCAGTAAAGTAATACCGTAAAGTGCAGGTTCAGTAATGCCAAACAGAGCTGATATTCCAGAGGAAAGAGCAGTCCCTTTAAACATTTTATCTTTACTTTTTAGCGAAACGGCAAGGCAGGCTCCTGCTTCAGCGATATTGTGAGCTAAGGAAGCTGGGTTATACAAAGATTCTTTACCTGTCTGCCCCATTGACATTATGGCATAAGGTAGGAAAGGTTTATGCATTCCAGCCGCTACAATAAATGGTAGCCCGCCCGCAAGTAAGCCTGTTGCGATGAATCCAAATTTGCCATGCATCCAAAGGATCAGATGCGTTAACAGAGAACCCATTTCAAAACCTAATGGTCCAAGGATAAGCAATGTGACGGGTACCGTCGTAACCAGCGATAACATGGGCGATAAGAAACCACGTAATGCATTAGGCGTATAACGATTAAAAAGAGATTCCGTTTGTGCATAAAAAATAACACAAAGAATTGCGGGAAACACCTGCGCTGCATAGGAGACGTTCGTAATATCGAAAGTCATTAACGTTGCACCTTGTTTTGCCAGGGTTGTAAATGTGGGCAACAACAAGACTGAGACAGCAGTCAATGCAACTAAGGGATTAACTTTAAGCTTATTCGCAGTAGTGATGGCGATAAGTAAGGGTAAAAAATAAATAGGCGCGGTTCCGATGCAGTCCAAAATTTGATATGTCGAACTGTCTTTAGTCAGCCATCCAGCCATATTCAAAATGATTAAAATGGATTTCAGCACGCCGCCACCTGCGATTGCAGGTATGAGTGGTTGAAAGATACTGATAACAAAATCAATCAACCATGTATTCCATTTTTTCTTTGTTACTGGTTTCTGTTTCGCGTCAGCATCATTAGCCATTAACGATCTAATTGCATCAAACACTTTAACAACGTCTTTGCCAATGACTATCTGACACTGCACATTTGTCACGACACCCATTACCTCAGGTAATTTTTTGAGGTCAGACACTTCAACTTTAGCATTGTCATACAAGCTTAATCGTAATCTGGTTGAGCAATGTTCAATGTGTTCGATGTTGCCTGCTCCACCGACTAATTTGAGAATTGTACGCCCAGTATTTAGATGATCCATAAGTTGCCTCATGAGCAAAAAAAAAGACCTGAAATTCTCACCCCAAATGATGGGGGAGAATTTCAGGTCTTGCCTGCATTACCAGTTACACGCCTGTACTACATATTTGCCAACAATATACTATATACATAGTTACAGGCAATAAAATTAACCCATCTTTTGTCAAAATGTGACATTTATCACATAATAATCCTCGTAAATGACCACGATATAAAAAACCTCCCAGGAGTATTTTCTTCCTGTATTATATTTCCTTTATATTAACCGATAGTCACCACCACACCTCAGCCTGAGCGCCAATAGATAATTGATCTTTTTTATTATCGTTGAATGTATAATTCGATATCTCGTTTTGGTTTGCCCGGATATACGTCGTATAGAACCGAATTTCTGGCCTTGAGGTTAGGATTGATGTATTAACTTTAAGTGCATGATACAATGTTGTTTTGTAACCGGATTCACTATATGTCTGCTCTTGAGTTTTGTTATCCTGTCTAAACCATCCGAGTTCTATCCCGGTCTGGTTGAATTTATCCCAGATATAAGCGGGACGGATGACACTTCGATAACTTTCAAAATCTGTATGAGCACCAGTATCATAGCTAAATATATCATTACCATTTGAATATACTAGTGCGTGTGCAACAATAGTGTTTTCCGTGGGATAAAATTCCCCTTGAGAAATTATTCTGAATGCCTTGCCATTTGTGTGATTCCCATAATAGTTATCACCACTCCCAAATGTTGGGTTTGCTTCAGAAATTTTTGCAAAAGAACTGGCAATAGAATTATTGGCAGCTTGCAGGGTTAATTCGTCATAACCCCCTGCGTCAAACTTCTGCCTTAAAATCGCACCTACCAGCCAGGCATCTTTTACATGATAATACTGACCATCAGCCTCCCCTGACTTCACGACGTCTGATTTGTTTGCCATGTTATAGCGCCCATCAAGTTCTAATGTTGCCTTGTCCCATAAGGGAATTTCACGATAACGTATATCAAGCGCATTCGTATTGATCTGTAATGAATTTCCTGATGTATCATAATCAAGAGCGCGCGCGTTCAGGTCCTGACGCACTACAGCAACGTTAAATTTGCCTGGACCCATTTTCCAGTTTTCTATACCGAGCCCTGCTCCGCTTTCTGTTCTGACGCTTTTCCAGTCAAGCATCTGTATCTCATACTTAGGCAGATAGTGCTTACCTACCCAAAAATCAGCTTCAGGGGCAAAATTAAGAAATCCCTTCGTCGTGAGATAGATATCAGAAAATTGTAAGTTACTCTCTGTATCCTTATCAAAGACTGCATTGTTGTATTGCTCACCCACATTACCATCCAGCATAACAACAGCATGTGCAGTTTTACCATCCTGGTCGTACACTTTCTGCTTGAGTTGAAGATCGAACCATGAGGTATATTCATTGCCGAAACGGCCAAGAGATCCAATAGCATACTCTTTTGGCGATCCATGATTAGCCGTTCCCCAACCAGAACGGAAATAGCCATTGTACGAAAAACCAATATCGTTTTTAACAAAGTCACTAATTTCTTTCAACGTAAGATCATTATTAACTTTAGTTGTGGCACTATTACCTGTTTGGTTGCTATTACTGGATGCTACTGCAACAGTTGAAGAGGCAGAATTTGTTGTTGGTTGAATCTTTTCATCTGCTGAGCTGACCGGGTTTCTGTTTGTTTTATCAGCTTGCTTATACCTGGTTAATTCTGCTTTTGTACTTTTTAATTCTGCAGTGTTTTCCTGGAGTTGTTTTTCAAGCAAAGCCAGTCTCTCTTCCACTGTTAAACTCTGTCCATAAGCATTGCTGAACATGGCAGAGATAAGGCAAAATAGAATAGTCTTGTTCATATTTTAAAATTCTCATGTAGATTACAGGGGTAAAGCGTTTATTAAAATAAAATCATACCTCACCTTCCCAGGGTAGGAATATATATAGTAAGCAAGCCTGTTTAGCCTGATCATTTCATAGCTATTTGACTCCAGCGAAATGGAGCGATGCTTAACATTAATATTGAATTCTGAAATGAAAAATTGGTTTCAAAAAAATTATTTGCTTGTTGTCGCTCCTTTAACTGTGCCGATTCGCAACGTGAACGGAGACTTCTCTTGCCTTATCTCGTCACAACAGTTCTGTTTTTACAAATGAACCCAAATGACCGCCCTGCCCGATAAAAGTAAGCTTGACGCTATTTGGATTATCCGGAGCAGCGTTTTTCTTCATTTAAGCTAAGCCGTTGTCGGGTAGAACCATGTTCAATATGTTCAAAATTGCTTGCCCCGCTGTTCAATTTACGTATTTTCTGCGCCTTTTTTTTGTAGTCCATTTTCTACCCCAGAAGCAAAAAAAAGACCTGAGATGAACAATGAATAGGTCTAAATTCATCGCTCATCTCAGGTCTTGCCTGTTTTACCAGTTACACGCCTGTCGTTCTGCCTGTGTATTTAAATATTTTGTCGGAAGGTTTTACAATAGCTTACTTTGAATTTTTTTTAAAATGTGACATGTCTTACAAATTTAAACCGTGTCGGATGCAAATTATACGACGTTTCTCAACAGCAAAAGCGGGATAAACCCTACCCGCACCGGGTTTCTGTCCCTGTAATATGCCCATGGCATCGCTGTGTAACACCTGAAGAGTGTCAGGATATTTCTGGCACTCTTCAGAGAGATCATCTGAACTGCCTGGGCTTATGTGTTAGCGTTTTCCTGCTGCCGGGGGATTTTCCCCGTGGCGGCGTTTGACTTACTGCTGGAGTAAATGAAGAACAGCGCGATACCCAGGCAGACAATGGCGCCGATTCGGCTCAGCGAGAATGGAATCGACGCATTGCCCAGCCAGCCGAAGTTATCGATCAGCATGCTCATGGTTAACTGGCCAAAAATGACAGCGACCGTAGCCACTGCCGCGCCAATACGCTGGACGGCCAGTACCATAATGACGATATACGGTACGCCAAACATTGCGCCCAGCAGCTGCCATTTAGGCACGTCCATCAGCGTCAGGGGGTGTTTGGGTTCGAAGAAGAAGATCAGCAGCCCCGTCACCAGGGCGCCGACAGAAAATGTCAGGAACGCGCTTTTAAATACGCCGACCTTGCTGCCCAGCTGGCCATTGATAGCCGCCTGGATACTCAGCATGGCGCCACCGGCGACGGCGAGCAGAATCATGATAATAGTCATAATGTTACTTTACCCCTGTGCAACCATAACCAGCGCTGCAATGATGAAAATCAGCGCAATGATACGTTTACTGTCAATTTTTCGGCGCGACGTACCGAGCAGGCCGAAGTGATCAATAATCAGGCTCTTGAACACCTGGCCTGCCAGGATGCCGATCATCGTCATGGCAATGCCGATTGCCGGCGTTACCACGGTCAGAATGATGACGTAAATCGGGCCAAGCACGCCGCCAAGCAGCTGCCACGCTGGTTGCGCAAATAACGACGGGCTGTTGCGCGGGCTGAAAAAAAGCATCAGCAGAAAGGTCAGCGCCGCGCCCACGCCGAATATGCTGAAGGTCGCCCAGAGGTCACCGACCTCCCCACCCAATGGTCCGAGCAATCCTGCCTCTATGGACAGTCCCATGCCCCCGGCAATGACGATAAAAATCAATATTAGCTGCATAGCAATCATCTCCAGTAGTCCAGGCGGAGGAGATTACGGCTTAATATGGATGAGAAAAATGCCATAATGAGATAAACACCTGTGCAGGATATGCATTAATGAATGAGCTTGGGAACATCAGTATTCGCGCTCTGCTGATTTTTATAGACGTCTATGAGACGCAGAATTTCTCTGTGGTGGCCCGGCGGGAAGGGATATCGGCCTCTCAGGTATCGCGGGTCATCCATCAGATGGAGGATGTGCTCGGCCAGCAGCTTTTTTACCGCAATACCCGGGCGATAATCCCGACGGAAAGCGGCCATCTTTTTATCCGCTATGCGCGAGCGATGACTGGCAGCATGGAGGAGGCGCGGCGGGAACTCAACGAGAGAACGCTTGAGCCTTCCGGAATGGTCCGCATAAACGCACCCGTATTCTTTGGACAGCGCCATGTCGCACCCGCGTTACCGGGCCTGACGGAGCGATATCCGAAGCTCAGCATTGAGCTTACGCTGACTGATGATTACATCGATCCGCACCGTGAGCCGGCTGACGTGATTTTCCGGATTGGCGTACTGACGGATTCCGCATTTCATGCGCGCGTGTTTGGCCAGCAGTGCTATCATCTTGCCGCGTCACCGGATTATATCCGCCGGCACGGCATGCTGGGATCGCCCGAAGAGCTCGCCCGGCATAAATGCCTGGTCTACCGCGGTTCGTCAGGACCAAACCAATGGCTGCTGCGCCGGCACGGTGAGGAATGGGTGCACTACCCTGTCTCACCCCTGATGTCATCGAATAATGCTGAAACCCTGCTGATTGCCGCACTCGGAGGGATGGGGATTGTGCTGTTTCCTGACTGGCTGATTGGAGACCGGCTAAAGAGCGGCGAACTTATCGAACTGCTGCCGGAGCTGGATAGGTCCATAAAAACGGAGCCACAGCATATCGCGGCAATCTATCCGAATGCCCGCCACCCTCCGCTGAACGTGCGGGCGATTATCGATTACTACATCGACGCGTTCGGTTCACCGCTTTACTGGCAGTCTGAATAAGACAGGCGACTTTATGGTTCGTCTTGAAGTTAACTGCCGTTTCTGGCGCAGAGCAAACGCGTTCAATGCCCTTAAGGTCCGTTTTGAGCGAAAAACGGACCACACTATCTAAAGAAAGATATCGCTGATAATGTTGGGACCGCTCATGTTAAAAAGGTATGCCATTTCTTTTCATTGACGATAACGAAGGGATTTTCATGGTTGAGGTTGAGGAAATAAAAAAGAAGTATCCCGGCGCAGATGCCTGGCAAATGGGTGACAGTCCGGAGCTGGCTAACGAGCTTGCTGACCTGATCAAAAAAGGGATAAAAACGGCCTCTTGCGGATCTTTTGCCTCTTACCAGCAGGAAAAAGCTGCCCCGAGGATAGGGAGTTATAACATTATTCTTGATGGCCAGAATGTTCCAGTTTGCGTGATCAGACTGATTTCGATGCAGCTGGTTCGTTTTTGTGATGTGACTGAAGCATTCGCCCGCAAAGAAGGTGAAGGCGATTTAAGCCTTGAATACTGGAAGAAAGAGCATCAGAGATTTTTCAGCTCCGAAGGTCATTTTTCTGAGGATATGGAGTTGATCGCAGAAGAATTTGAAGTGGTTGAGGTGCTGTGAGACAAGGTTTACGGGCTGACGTTTTATCAATCGCCACTGATAACACTGTTCGCTTCTGGCGCGGAGCGGACAAGCTATCGAGCTAAAGGTCCGCATTGAGCAAGGAGCGGACGTGCCAGCTATAATTGGTAATAAAATGAGAGTAGAGCTATTCTGATTTGTTTATAAAGAACATTTTTACATCCAAGGGCGAAATATTTTTTATGCTATCTTACATGCTATCTCAATATGCCAGGCTACCTGTGCCTGAATTTACCCTACGTTCATGGCTAAAACAATGGTTGTCAGAGCAGGAATCGAGGTGTACAGACAGAAGTTTCTCGGCGCGATTTCCCTGGAGAGAAACTGGATTATGTCAGGAATATTTTTTACAACGAAAACTCAAAATTGATGGAAAGCAATTTCTTACTGGCCCCCGTTATCAGGGCGGAAATATTAACAAACCTTTTATTGATATTGTAGGTATGGATTCTGACCTAAATCATACTGCATTAGAACTCATTAGTAAGGAATGGTCACAACTCAGAGCTCAGTATGTCCGCATTCTTGTACCCGGCCAGTCCTTCCCACAGGGTATTCCCGACCAGTATATATACGCCACCTCTTTTTCTGAACCCCCTGAATTCAATGATAAATCTCTTACTTTGCAAGTGGCGACATACGAAGATTTTGACTGGTGTTGTCAGGCTCTGGGCGATGCCTATAAGCATACATGGCAGACAGTTCGCGAACTTTCTGCAAACAATTTGGTAGCAGTTGATGACAAAGAGTTGTGTGACCATATTTCTGAGAGAGAAGTATATATTATCTATGAAAACGACGTTCGCGCCGGGTTGCTAATATGCCAGAAAGGAAACATCGCTTTTCTGAGAGGATATCGTATTACTGACAAAGTAATACTTCCTGCTTTTCGTGGTCGATCATTGTCAGCCCGAGCGCAACGCCTGCTGTACCGATTATTAACTCATTCCGATTCTGAACTATCTTTGTATATGGGCACAATTATTCCGGAGAATATCCCCTCGATGAAAACTGCAGAAAGAGCGGGACGAACTTGCATCCTAAGTTATCAATTTCTACCCATCTGCAGAACCCACGGCTAACAGCAATGCTAATTTATCTTCAGCCTACTTCCGCTTTTGGCACACAGGGGACGTCAAGGGCCCGGGTGTACTCCCCTGGACGCACTAATGGGCGGTATGTGATTGTTGTGCAGGCTATCATATGGCCTGAGGTACAGCAGAATCAGGCTTCGTAGCAATGAGTCGGTTCACAGCGTCCGGAATCCACCCGGTGCCGTAAATCACCGCAAGGTCTGTCATAAGGTAATTTCATAACGTATCGCGACACCTTTTTTCTTGACGCAGGCCTTCTCTTTCACGGTTTGTCAGAACTGTGGACCGCAGTAATCTCCACTCCGTGCTTTAATCAATGAGAGTGTGTCGGGTGCAAATTAAACTACCTTTCTCAACAGCAAAGGCGGGATACGCCTACCCTCGCAGGGTTTCTGCGTCTGGTAATATGCCCATGACAGTCTCAAAGACCGCTTTGAGGGTTTCCCGGTTTAAGGCACATAATCGCGCGGCGTTGCCCCCAAAATGCAGCGAAAAGCAGCGGTAAAGGCCGCCGGGCATGAGAAACCAAGCTGGTAAGCGACCTGTTTGATTGGAACGCCGTTCGCAAGAAGATCCAACGAAGCGCAAATTCTGGCTCTCTGCTTCCATGTTCTAAAACTAAAGCCTGTATCCTTCATAAACAAGCGGGAAAAGGTCCGTTCCGACATGGCCGACATAAAAGCCAGCTCGCTCAGCGATGCTTCCCAGCGCTGAGTGACCAGTAGCGATCTGGCCGCGCTGTATAATCGCTCATCATTCGGCATGGGAAGCGCCATCGTTAAAGGTGGAGCCTCGCTGAGAATTTCCAGAAGCAACAAAGCTATCTTCCGTTGACTCGGTCTGGCGTAGTCCTCACTGAACAGCCCAGCGATAAGTTCTTTGACTAACGGCGTAGCCGTGATCACATGCACCTGCTGACTCTTCGTAAAGCTCGTACATTCTGCGATAAGGCTACTGCTGAAATAGATCGCCCTCAGATCGGTTTGTGAAATCAGATGATAACTATGGATATGCAAAGGCGGTAGCCATAATGCCCGCTGAGGAGGGATCACCCACCGGTCGCTCTCTGTTTGCACCAGCATAACCCCTCTGGTGGCGAAGAGTAGCTGCCCCTCAACATGATGATGGGGAGGATCTGCCTCGCCGCGCTGATAGCTTATCGCAGTACTGGACCAGCCTGTGGCCTCATCATGTCTTGGCGCTTTATCTATACTACCTGGCATTTCAGATTTAGCCCCTGCCATTATCATATCGAAACTGGAACCACCCGTAGAAGAGCCTTAGGCAATGGGTGCGTGACTTATCATTCTGATCATCAAAGATATTACAGGAGCTTAACCTCATGCGTGTACACTTTATCGTACATGAAAGTTTTGAATCCCCGGGCGCATATGAAACCTGGGCAATAAACCAGGGTCATGATGTAACTTACTCACGCGTCTATGCAGGCGATCGGCTACCTGCTGACGCCGTAGGCATCGATTTTCTTATCGTTATGGGCGGTCCGCAAGATCCGAACACAACGCTTGAAGCGTGCCCGCACTTTAATGCTAAAGCGGAACAGGCGCTGATTGCTTCCGCGGTTAAAACCGGTAAGGCGGTGATCGGTATTTGCCTGGGTTCACAGCTAATCGGTGAAGCGCTGGGCGCGCCCTTCTCTCATAGCCCGGAAAAAGAGATTGGTAAATTCCCGATTACATTGACCGAAGACGGCAGGAAGGATGAGATGTTCTCTAACTTTGGGAAAACACTGGCAGTGGGTCACTGGCATAACGATATGCCGGGTTTGACGCCAGAGGCCAAAATTATTGCTTACAGCGAAGGCTGTCCGCGGCAGATCGTTGCCTATTCAGACCGCGTCTTTGGTTTCCAGTGCCACATGGAGCTCACATTGGACGTTGTAGAGCGGCTGATCGCTCATTCTGAGAAAGACCTGAGCCGTGCAGCAGAATATCGTTTCGTTGACACGCCTGAAGCGCTCCGGGCGCACGATTACAGTGAAATGAATCAAGTACTTTTTGGCTTTTTGAATAAGCTGGAAGCACGTTACAAAGCAGCGCAAGCATAATGTCATGCTCGGTAAGTTTGTCATCGGTTTTGATTTTAGTCTCCGCTCCTGGCACAGAGCAGACAAGCTACCTGAGTTGAAGGTCCGCTATGAGCGAAAAGCGGCCATCGGATAGTGCTAGCTCTGCATGCAATGCCACGTCTTATGGGCTTCATGTTCTCTCACTTTTTTCTTATGATGGTGCAGTAAGAAATGCGTGAATATTTTCCGATTGTCAGATCTGGTCCTCTACGAAAATTTCCCACAACTCTTCTACAGCGCGGGACATCTTTGCTGCTGGGCGGAAAAGCCTGATGTCTATGGGTACCCAGAGCGCGCTCTCTTTCTTCGCCGCAACGGCAATGGAACCGGCATCAACATCCGGCGCTGCCAGCGTTTCCGGCAACCATGCGATGCCGTCACCGGCCCTGACCATGGCCAGTAATGTTGCAGCCAGATCGGCAGTGAATGCGATTTCCATTCCGCGTCTGGCACGGTTGACCTGCGAGGTGTTGGAAAGGATCCGGCCAAGGCCGGATTCAGCCGAATAGGACAGAAAAGGAAACTTTTTGCCGCCCGATGCATACCACATTGGCTCGCGGGTTGCCGGATCGCATCTGGAATAAGGCAATAATGTTTCCCGCCCGAGCCGAACACTGAAGTATTTCGACTGTTCAAGATTGATGCGCATATGAGGGTGGTAGTAACAAAGCAAAAACTGCGCGTCACCTTTGTCGATCATGCGTTCACAGGCACTCAGTGTGTCAGATAACAGGCGAAAAGAACCGAAGCGGGCGATTTTTTCGTTATTACGCATCAGTGCCGGGAAAAAAGAAAATGACAGAGAGTGCGTGGCGGAAAAAATAACATCCGGTCTGGTTTCTCCTGCGGCCTCTATAGATTCACTTCTCAAGGTATAAAGTGCGCGAATAAGTTCAGGGATCTGCGTAACGAATACTTCCCCGGCGCGCGTCAGGCTGACGCCCCGACGATTTCTTTCAAAAAGCGGCGTTCCAAGCCACTCTTCCAGCGAGACAATCCTCCGGCTGAATGCTGGCTGCGTCACATATCGTGAAGCTGCCGCACGGGAGAAATTCAGGGACTGTGCCAGCGCAACACAGTCCTCAAGCCAAGTTAACTCCAAGTGATGCCGATTTTGCATTACAGCCTGCCTCTTTGGCATTAGAACGAAATTTGTTAACTGCTTAGGATGGTATCAGACAGGACAACAAGGTCCCTGAACACTACGTTAGTGCATTATGCCGATAAATATACGGCATGACATAAAATATAGCGTAGGTAATTTAGTTAGATCGTATTTGACTGGAAACTGCCGGAGAGAACATGCGTATCCTTGACGTTGTAGAAATTACCAAGCCTATTGCTTCCCCTATCCGTAATGCTTACATCGATTTCAGCAAGATGACGGCCAGCCTGGTTGCCGTTGTGACAGACGTTGAGGTAGACGGACGTCGCGTAGTGGGATACGGCTTCAACTCTAACGGCCGTTACGGTCAGGGCGGCCTGATCCGTGAACGCTTCCGCAACCGTATCCTCGAAGCCGAACCAGAAAGCCTGCTGAATGCCAAAGGCGACAATCTGGATCCGCATAAGATCTGGGACGTCATGATGAGCAACGAAAAACCGGGCGGTCACGGCGAACGTTCAGTTGCGGTAGGTACGCTGGACATGGCCATCTGGGATGCAACCGCAAAAATTGCTAACAAGCCGCTGTTCCGCCTGCTGGCAGAAATGAAGGGCGTTGAGGCTAACCCGCGTGTTTTTGTCTACGCGGCGGGCGGTTACTATTACCCGGGTAAAGATCTGAGCGCGCTGCGTCAGGAGATGCGCGGTTATCTTAATCGCGGCTATAACGTTGTGAAGATGAAAATCGGTGGAGCGTCTCTGGAAGAGGACCGTCGCCGTATTGAGGCCGTCCTGGAGGAAATTGGCAGCGAAGCGCGTCTCGCCGTTGACGCCAATGGCCGCTTCAATCTGGAAACCGGTATTGCCTATGCGAAAATGCTGCGTGACTACCCGCTGTTCTGGTACGAAGAGGTCGGTGACCCACTGGATTACTCCCTGCAGGCCGCGCTGTCAGAGTTCTATCCCGGCTCAATGGCCACGGGTGAAAACCTTTTCTCCCATCAGGATGCGCGAAATCTGCTGCGCTATGGCGGCATGCGCCCGGATCGAGACTATCTGCAGTTTGACTGCGCACTCTCTTATGGTCTGGTTGAATATCTGCGCACGCTTGATGTGCTTGAGCAATTTGGCTGGTCACCGTCACGCTGCGTCCCTCATGGGGGTCACCAGATGTCCCTGAACATTGCCGCAGGCCTTGGCCTTGGTGGCAATGAAAGCTATCCCGATCTGTTCCAGCCTTACGGCGGTTTCCCTGACTCGGTGAAGGTGGAAGATGGCCATATCATCATGCCGGAACTGCCGGGTATCGGTTTTGAGGGTAAATCAGACCTTATCAAAGAAATGCGCGCGCTGGCTGTATAAGTCTCTGCTGACATCTCGTCTTGCTTAATTTAATAACGCCCTTCTGCGATGCGGAAGGGCGTAGCGGGAAAAATGTATGAAGCTTTTAAGTTATCTGACGCCTGATGGATATAAAAGTTACGGTATTTTACAGGGTGAGGGAGTTATTGACCTGAGAAGCCGGACAGATATTGATACTCCCGATTTGAAAAGTTTTATCAGAGAAAAAGGGATCGCAGCAGCTGACGGATATATCAGCTATGAGCCGGATTATCAGCTTTCTGATATTACCTTCCTTCCTGTTATTGATAATCCGGGCAAAATACTTTGCGTCGGCATGAATTATCAGGCCAAACGCACTGAGTTTAGTATTACTTCGGATGCGCCTACCATATTCATCCGGTTCTCAGATTCTCAGACCGCTCATCTGGGCAACATCGTGAAGCCTGCGCTGAGCGATCAGCTCGATTATGAGGGTGAGCTTGTAATCATAATCGGAAAATCCGGCATAAACATCGCTGAGCAGGACGCTGCAGAATACATAGCGGGCTATTCCTGCTATATGGATGGCTCCGTGCGTGACTGGCAGCATACCTGGTTCACTGCCGGCAAAAATTGGAGCAAAACAGGTGGGTTCGGTCCCTGGCTGGTTACGTGTGATGAGGTCCCCGATCCGCAAAAGCTTCAGCTAAAAACCTGGCTTAATGGTGAAATTGTTCAGCAGGACAGTACAGCTAATATGGTTCATCCAATAAGCAAAATTATCAGTTATATGAGTACCTTTACACAGCTATCCCCGGGTGATGTTATTTTGACGGGCTCACCAGGCGGTGTTGGTCGTTCACGTAATCCGCAGGTATTTCTTAATGACGGCGATGTTATTGAAGTCGAAATTGAGTCAGTTGGTCGCCTGACTAATTACGTCGTTGCTGCTTCAAAATAATAAAAATATTTTATCTGACTGATATTTAAAAGGACCTGAAATCAGCATTTCCTCCCCTACATCTGCTCTAAATGAGGAAGTTATCATGAGTGATAATGCTCTTAAAGGTAATGCGCTTATCGGGAAAAAACGCTGGACAATAATACTCCCTGCAGTGTTTATCATGTATACCATTTCTTTCTTCGACCGGGTGAATATAGGCATGGCGCTGCCCCATATTACGGCCGAGATGGGGCTCAGCCCGGTAGAAGCTGGCTGGCTTGGCGGTGCATTTGCATGGGGCTACGTGGCGACGCAGTTTACCGCTGGCTGGCTGGCGCTTCGCTTTGGATCGCGAAGAATAATTGGCGTCAGCCTGTTTCTTTTTGGTGCCTGCGCCATGCTCACGGGTCTGACGCGTAACTTTGGTGAACTGGTTGCCATCCGTTTCTTCTTGGGACTTGCTGAAGGGCCGATTCAGGCAGCAACGGCGATGTTTCTGGCACAATGGTTTATGAAGCCAGAAAGGGGACGCGCATTTGGTATCTGGAACCTCAGCCTGGGGGCCGGTGCGTTTCTGGCCGGTCCAATATCGGGCTGGATCCTGGCACATCATGACTGGCGCATGATGATGGTCATTGAGGGGGCACCCGCGTGGCTGTTCTGCATCATCTGGTTTTATCTGGTACCTAAAAGTATTCAGGCTGCGAGCTGGCTCAGCGCCGAGGACCGGGATCATATCCAGAAAGACCTTGCGGCTGAGCAGTCAAACTATGTGAAGGAGAAATCTGACCCCTGGTGGACCATTATCAAAATACCGGCACTCTGGCTGATGTTAATCGGCTATTCCCTGCACAGCATGCTGGCATACGGCTTTACGCTCTGGCTGCCGACGGCACTTAAGGGGTATGGAACGCTCAGTGAATTCATAGTCGGTCTAATCAGCGGAATGCCTTTCCTGATGACCATGGTGGGCATCTGGTATATCACCCGGCGGTCAGATAAATACAACCAGGAACGGCGGCTGCATGCCGCTATTCCCACCGTGTTGTGCGGTATCGCGTTGTCAGCCGCGGCTTTTGTTCCGCTGTCTTACTACTGGGTGCAGATAGCCCTGTTCATGTTTGTCGGCCTGACAATGAAGATGCTTGTGCCGTTGGTTTACGTCCGGTTGACGGAAATCCTCCCGACAAAGAAAGCGGTCCCTGCGGTGGCATTTGTAGGTGCATGCAGCAACTTTATTGGTCAGTTTGGCGGACCGCTTGTTGCCGGCTACCTGAAGCACCTGGGGGGCGGTACTGACATGACGCTCGCATGGAGCGTACTGGGTCTGTTCTCAATCGTGGGGGGAGTACTGTTTGCCCTGGCCGTGGGACGTGAGGAAAGCGTCTGGGACATCAGGCAGGCATTCCGGGTTACTTCCCGCAGGACGATTTCCGCGCGGGAATAGAATGCAGAACCTGCCCCTGCCTAAGGGGCAGGCAGACATTTTTATAATCACTGACGTTTATTAATCAGGAGTGCGATGTGAGGTTATATATCAGAGAATCTCTGGCGGCATATACAGGCGCCGGGCTCGTACTCAGGCGGGAAGAGCAGATCAGAATCAATTACGCATAATGAATGAACTTTACGCAAGATTGAATCCATTCCGGTAATAGAGTGTGCCTGATACCCTGGGTATAACTGATGTTATGCAACGTCCGCTTCTGGCACAGAGCGGACGAACCAACTGAGGTTAAGTTCCAAGTCTGAACGAGAAGCGGACAGCGGGTTTACAGGTTGTGTATACCTTAACGGGCTGATGTCGATACTATGCCGGCCCGCTAAACATCATGCGGATGACAACGCCTGTACACCGTTCCTGCCATTTGATATCGCCCGGGTGTTAAGAGCCGTTTCCAAACGTCCTTGATGCCATCGCGACTGAACCCAGGGAAACCATTCCAGCCCGCTTTTGAATACTCCCCAGAACAAGCAATTGCAACCAGACAGGACCCGCGACGGGAACGACAAGCTGAGGAAGAACAGCAAACATGAACAGCAGGAATCTGGGGTAAGTCAGACTGTTTAATCCAGGTGACGTAAATGCGTCGCGATCCCCCATTTTAGGGCGGTACATCTTCCATTAATCAGTTCGAACACGGAGTAACTCGCGTTGGGTTGTGCATACCGGTGAAAATCATCCACAGCACCACTTTTTAGCATCGCAAGCACACCCTGAATGACCTGTCCGTGAGACACAATACATATTGTTCGATGATGACGTTTTTTTTCCAGATTGGTTAAAAAATGCATAATTCGCTGCGAAGCATGTGAGAGAGACTCACCCTCTGGCGGACAATACTCTGCATCAAGGTTGAATAACGCTTCTGCGGCGTCTGGATTATTCTGCAGGAGCTCTATGGTTGTCATACCTTCAAACTGACCAAAAGCCTGTTCTTTCAGAGCTGGTTCAGCTATCAGTGAACAATGAAAACTCTCCGCCAGGCGCTGTCCCATTTGCCAGGCCCGGCCAAGCGGAGAAGCGTAAACACATTCTACCCGGTAATCACTCGCTACAAACGCTGCCAGCAAGGCTGCTGTTTGACGCTCCCCACGAAGCGTCAAGGCGCTATCACTGTGTCCCTGAATAATACCTTTTACATTCCACTCTGTTTCCGCGTGTCGAACCAGTATTACTTGCATCATTGAAGGGTCACATATGCTGTTGTTTAAAATGTTACAAACTAAAAACACCCCGTTTATATGCTGGCAAGTTCTCAGCTCTCAACGAAAAACAGGAACACGTGTCGCTGACACGGATTATGTTCAGTAGCCCCTGCCGGCGGCCTCTATCTCAGTAAAACCTGAATCAGCTGCACGACGATATACACTCCCGCTACCACCTGTATGATCCGAAAACCCCATCTGAAATAACGCCATTGATAACGTTCTCTGGCATCAGCCGCTTCAATGGCAGGATCAAAACGTTTTCTTTTCCTGGTTCTGAATGTATCGAATACCCACAGGACGAGAATGAAGATGATGATGACTTTTTCAAAGATTAGATGGTTCACAAAGAGAGATTCCGGTCTTCTCATGGTTACAGGCAGAATAGATAAACCGCATCGAGGTAGCCACCACTAAATGTTGGGGTACCTGAAGACGCAAGCCAGGTGTCTGTCTTATGGCTGCGTTAATGCATAGCAACGCCATGAAAGTGACATTCATTGCCGACACATGCTGCCGGGAGCCCCCTTCCCCTGAGCATCAGGCTGGATGATAAAACGACGGCGGTTGCCCGGTCACGCGGCGGAACATGGTGGCGAAAGAGGACGCATTGTCGTATCCAAGGGATAAGGCCACTTCGTTCACCGGTTTCCCTGCTATCAACCATGCCAGGGCGCTCACCACGCAGGCTCGCTGTCGCCAGGCGGAAAATGACAGGCCCAGCTGCTTCAGGAAATGGCGACGAAAGGTACTAGGACTCATAAACAGCGCCCCGGCCCAGCGCGCCGCAGGCTCATGGATAGTGGGGTTAAGCAAAAAAGCCTGACAAAGCGCCAGCAGCGCCGGATGCTGCGGCAACGGAATATCAAATTCGCGGACCGGCATGGCGGCCAGTTCCAGCAACATCAACTGTATCAGCATGCGATCGCGTGGGCTGTCGTACAACGGTGGTAAATCTACAGCCTCCAGAAGTAGCTGGCGCAACAGCGGCGAGACGCTGATCACTTCGCAACGCCGGTGTTTAATGCAAGCGGCCACACAATCTGGCTCAATATACAAGCTGCGCGTGGTCACCCCCGCAAATCTGACGGCGTGCACGGTTTCAGGGGGGATCCAGACAGCGTGTTGCGGAGGAACCACCCATTCTCCGTCCTGCGTAGTGACATACATCAGTCCGGTCGCGCCATACAGCAGCTGTGCGCGGCGATGCTGGTGCGGGGGCAGGATAAACCCTTGCGCATAGTCATTACCTAACGCCACCACTTCGCGATCGAGCCGATCGACCTCGTCAATTTTTACGTTGCGCACACCTGTCTCCCTTTGACCGATTTACAAAGGTAATTGAGCGCTGTGCAAATGGGAAGTTGTACGCGACCGGTATAAGCTGCTCGCTCATTTTCAGGGCGGGGATATTCTGTTGAATGATATCGTTATTATTGCACTGGCAGGCTTTACTACCGGTATTACCACGGTGCTGTTCGGCTTCGGGGGCGGCTTTGTGGTGGTGCCCTTTGTCTATCAACTGATGCTCCGCCAGCCGGAACTCACGGAAAACGCTATGCACGTCGCGGTGGCTACCTCAACGGCGGTGATGATATTTAACGCCGGCTGGATCAGCTATCGTAACTGGCGGGCGGGCAAGCTTGCCGCACAGACGCTGTTTCCGTTGATATGGTTTATTGCCATTGGGGCAGTAGCAGGCTCCTGTCTGGCGGGGATATTTAGCGAGAATATCGTTCGCGCGCTGTTTATTCTCTATATGCTGGCAACCATCAGCGATTGTTTGTTGCGCAAGGGATTTTTCACGGGCAGCGCTCGGCGTCGGCTGTCACTGCCAATGGTGACCGGCGGCGGTGTGGTTATCGGTACGATTGCCGCATTGCTGGGCGTGGGCGGCAGCGTCATGACGGTGCCCCTGCTACGGCGACACGGGTATGCGATGCAGGAGTGCGTTAGCGCATCCAACCCGCTTTCTTTGCCCGTGGCGCTATGCGGCGCTGTGACCTATGCCATCATTGGCTGGCACACCATTCCTTTGAGCGGATTTCTGGGTTTTATCAGCCTGAAAATTCTAGGCCTGCTCGTCCTGACCGGCTGGGCCGGGATAGCGTTTAGCCGCCGGGCTATCCCTGCGGTACCGGATGTATGGTATGCACGCATCTATGTCCTGCTACTGTTCCTGGTACTCCTCGCCATGCTGATTCAATAATCACGATTCATCACGGCGTCTTTCAGGGTTTATCGGTGCAAGAGTCGCGATCGGGTGATGCCCTCTCCCCGGGGAGAGGGCCAGGAAAAGGGGCAGCAGGCTACCCGCGATACGGATGAACCTCGCGCCAGTGGTCGGCGATCTGCTGCCGGGTGCAGACCCACACCTTGTCGTGCTGCTGGATATAGTCGAGGAATCGCTGCAGCGCGCGGAAACGCCCCGGACGCCCAAGCAGCCGGCAGTGCATCCCCACGGACATCATCTTCGGCGCGGTTTCTCCCTCGGCGTACAGTACGTCAAAGCTGTCTTTCAGATAGGTATAAAACTGCTCCGCGGTGTTGAACCCCTGGGCGGTGGCAAAGCGCATGTCGTTGGCGTCGAGGGTATAAGGCACGATCAGGTGCGGTCGGCGGCTGCCGTCGCTGCAGGCCACTTCGCTCCAGAAGGGTAAATCATCACCGTAATAATCACTGTCATAGTCAAAGCCGCCGTGCTCCACCACCAGCTGGCGGGTGTTGGGACTGTCGCGGCCGGTATACCAGCCGGTGGGCGGCTTGCCGAACAGGTCGGTCAGCACCTGCACCGCTTTGTGCAGATGCTCGCGCTCCTCGGCGATATCCATGTGCTGATAGTGGATCCAGCGCCAGCCGTGGCTGACCACATCGTAATCCGCCGCCTTGATCGCCGCCACAATCTCCGGATGACGCGCCAGCGCCATCGCCACGCCGAAAACCGTCAGCGGCAGCCCTCGCTGGCTGAATTCGCGATGGATGCGCCAGAACCCGGCCCGACTGCCGTACTCATAGAGCGAGTCCATCGACATATGACGCGCCGGATAGCTGGCGGCGCCGATGATATCTGACAGGAACTGTTCCGAACCCGCATCGCCATGCAGGACGTGATTCTCCGCGCCTTCCTCATAGTTGAGGACGAACTGCACCGCGATCCGCGCCCCGCCCGGCCAGCGCGCGTGCGGCGGCTGCCCTGCATAACCTCGCAGATCGCGAGGATAGTGTTCCTGGTTCTCAACCATCTTCTGCCCCTTTTAAAATGGATTTAACGACTGAAATTGCCCGCTTAACGCCTTTTTCTCCGGGAACGCTAAGTCCCCGTGCTTGCTGGTCGCCAGCCCCAGCGCGACCAGCGACTCCACCATCTTCACCGCCGCGCTGACGCCATCGATCACCGGCACCCGCAGCTCGCGGGTCAGCTCCTGCGCCAGGGTCGCCATCCCGCCGCAGCCAAGGACTATCGCCCCGCAGCCATCCTCTTTCAGCGCGCGAATGCAGCGCTCGCGCACTTTCTCCTGCGCCAGGCCGCTGCCGTCTTCCAGCGCCAGCACCGGCAAATCAATGGCGTGCAGCGCCGCGCAGTGTTGATGAAATCCGTACTGGTGCAGTAAATGACGGGCGATGATCAGCGTGCGCGGCAGCGTGGTCACAATGGAGAAACGGGTGGCGACCATCGTCGCCATATGCATCGCCGCTTCCGCAATGCCGATCACCGGCCCCTGGGCCAGTTCGCGCGCTGCCAGCAGCCCCGGGTCGCCGAAGCAGGCGATCACATGTCCATCCACCCCCTGCTCGCGTCCGGCCTTGATCTGCTCCAGCACACCGACCGCTGCGATGGCTTCGTCAAAATGGCCCTCAATTGACGGCACGCCGGCGCGGGGACAGACCGCAAGGATCTCGGTGCCCGGCGCGGCGACCGCGCGCGCGGCGGCGCCTATCGTTTCGGTCATCGCCAGGCTGGTGTTGGGGTTGATCACTTGTATACAAACAGAAGACATCACGACTCCTTGTGACCGGCGAACAGCCGGGAAAAATCGGGCAGGCTGACGCCATCGCGCTCGAAGCACAGGCTGGCGACAATATGATCAAAATGGTGCATCAGCGCCTCGCTGAGCGGCTGCAGGGCTTTATCCCGCAGCAAACCGACCAGCTGCTGGTGATCGTCGCAGCGACAGCCCTGGCGCCAGGGTGCGCCCCAGGCGGCAATCACTAACGAGGAGCGCTGGCTGAGGCGGGTCACCATCTCAGTGAGCACCGGGTTGCCGGAGATAGCCTGCAGCTGAATGTGAAAGTCAGCGGAGTGGCGGATGGCCGCCGGGCCGTCGTGCGCCTCATGAGCCTGCTGCTCACGCTGAATAATGTTCTCCAGCGCCGCCAGATGCGGCGGCTGACAGCGCGCGATCACATCGGGCAGATTCGCGACCTCAAGCAGCGCCCGGGTGCGAAAGATCGCCTGGGACTCTTCCACGCTCGGGCTGGTGACGTGTGCACCACGTTTGGGCGTTAATGTGACCAGTTGCACAGCGGCGAGTCGTTGCAGCACTTTTCTGATGCCGGTGCGGCTCACGGCGAACACTTCCGCCAGCGCCTCTTCCGGCAGTTTGCTGCCCGGCGGCAGCTGATGTTCGACGATAGCCGTCATCAGCGCCTGGTAAATGCTTTCGTCCTTATCCTGCAGCGCTGGCGCGGCCTGGAGACGATGTTCATTATTCATTAACCCACTCCGGTTTCACTTATCGATAGCAGATCGTATACATAAAATTTATTTTTTGTATACAAGATTCATCATTCTGGCCTGGATCCTGCAATAGCCTCAGCAATCCATATCAAAAGGGTTTTCATTCAGAGGAGCAGGTTTCATGCCACATTCATCCCACACGCAGCAGACGAAGACTCACGAGGCGGCCGCCGGCTATAGTCCGCGGCTATGTAATGACGATCTGGCGCCCACACGCGACCAGAACTGGAGCTGGTACAATATTTTTTCGTTCTGGATGTCGGACGTGCACAGCATGGGCGGCTACGTGGTGGCGGCAAGCTTTTTTACGCTTGGGCTGGCCAGCTGGCAGGTTTTGCTCTGCCTGCTGGTGGGCATCTGTATTGTGCAGCTGTGCGCTAACCTGGTGGCGAAGCCCAGCCAGATGGCCGGGGTGCCGTACGCGGTGATCTGCCGTCAGGCGTTCGGTGTCTTCGGCGCCAATATCCCGGCGGTGATCCGCGGGCTGATCGCCTTCGCCTGGTACGGTATTCAGACCTATCTGGCGGCGAACGCCCTGATGCTGGTCCTGCTCAAGTTCTGGCCCTCCCTTGCCGCGCTGACCAGCAGCAGTTTCCTCGGGCTGTCGACCCTTGGCTGGCTCTGCTTCGCCACCATGTGGCTGCTGCAGGCGATGGTGTTCTGGCACGGCATGAACGCCATCAAGCGTTTTATCGATATCGCCGGTCCGGCGGTGTATGTGGTGATGTTGGCCCTGGCCGGCTGGATTGTATACAAGACCGGTCTGGATGGGATCTCCTTTACCCTCGCCAGCAAATCCCTCAGCGCTGGCGAGCAGACCTGGCAGATGATCACCGCCACGGCGCTGGTCGTCTCTTACTTCTCCGGGCCGCTGCTTAACTTCGGCGATTTTTCCCGCTACGGCAAAAGCATGGGCGAGATCCGCCGCGGCAACCGCTGGGGGCTGCCGTTCAACTTCCTGCTGTTCTCGGTGGTCACCGTGGTGATAGTCTCCGGCACCCAGTCGCTGTTCGGCAAAATGATCACCGACCCAATTGAAACCGTCAGCCGCGTGGGCAACGATCTGGCGGTGGCCATCGGCCTGCTGACCATGATCACCGCCACTATCGGCATCAATATCGTGGCTAACTTCGTCTCGCCAGCCTTCGATTTTTCCAACTGCGCGCCGCAGAAAATCAGCTTCCGCGCCGGCGGGATGATCGCTGCGGTGGGCTCGATACTCCTGACGCCGTGGAACCTGTTTAACTCACCGGAGCTGATCCACTATACCCTCGACGTGCTGGGTGCCTTTATTGGCCCGCTGTTTGGCATCCTGATCGCCGACTTCTATCTGATCAAACGCGGCCGGGTGTCGGTGGACGACCTGTTTGACGATACGCCGAAGGGTAAATACTGGTACCGCAACGGCTTTAACCCGAAAGCCATTGCCGCCCTGCTGCCGTCGGTGGGCCTGGGACTGATTATCAGCTTTATTCCGGCCCTGCATGAAGTGGCGAACTTCAGCTGGTTTATCGGCGTCTTCCTCGGCGCGACCACCTACCGCTGGCTGGCTCGCGACGAGCGCGAAGTGCAGGCGAAAGCCGCCTTCCGCTCCGGCGCGGTGGCGCAAAAAGAGTAACCTTCCCCTTCTGCCGCGGCGTCTGGCCGCGGCAGGCTGCAAACTGGCACCAATCTTGCTGTTTATCACTATTCCCAGAGTGTTAAGAGAAGGCAGGTTCGATGATGGATTACCAGACCGCGGTGCGCGGTGCATTTTTTGATATCGCCGGCGTGGCGGAGACCCCGGATGAGGTGGCCGCCCAGGCCCGCTATCTCGATGATGGCCTGTTGTTCTTGCAGGACGGAAAAATTGTCGCGCTGCTGCCATGGCAGGAGGGTGAAGCCTTTCTGCATCCGCTGAAGGGCTATGTTGACCTGCGGGGTAAACTGCTGTTGCCGGGGTTCGTCGATGCCCACGTCCACTATCCGCAGACCGAGATGATCGGCGCCTTTGGCGAACAGCTGCTGGAGTGGCTTACCACTTACACCTTCCCGGTGGAGAGCCAGTTTGCCGATGCGGAGTATGCCCAGGAGATAGCGCAGTTTTTTGTAAATCAATTGATAAGCCATGGCACCACCACCGCGCTGGTGTTTTGTACCCTGCATCCGGCCTCGGTGGAGGCGTTATTCAGCGAAGCGCTGCGCCTCAATATGCGCCTGATCGCCGGGAAAGTGATGATGGATCGCCATGTGCCCGACTACCTGTGCGAAACCGCCGGGGAGAGCTACGAGCAGACCCGGGGGCTGATCCGCAGCTGGCATCAGCGTGGCAGGCTGGGGTATGCCATTACCCCGCGCTTTGCTCCCACCTCGACGCCGGCGTTGCTGGAGGCGGTGCAGCGCCTGCGGGCCGAGTTTCCCGACACCTGGCTGCAGACACATCTCAGTGAAAACCGCGAGGAGATCGCCTGGGTTAAACAGCTGTGGCCGGAGCATGCGCACTATCTGGATGTCTATCATCACTATCAGCTCACTGGCGAGCGCAGTGTATTTGCTCACGGGATCCATCTTGATGATGCCGAGTGGCAGTGCCTGCATGACACCGGTTCCGCAGTCGCCTTCTGTCCGACCTCGAATCTGTTTCTCGGCAGCGGGTTGTTTCGCCTGCCCGCCTGCTGGCAGCACCAGGTGCGGATGGGTATCGGCAGCGATGTCGGGGCCGGGACCACCTTCAGCATGCTGCGGACGCTGGGCGAGGCCTACAAGGTAGGACAATTGCAGAGCTATCGCCTGCGCGCCAGCGAGGCCTTCTATCACGCCACCCTCGGAGGCGCGCGCGCCCTGCGGCTGGAAGAGAAGATTGGCAATTTTCAGCCGGGCAAAGAGGCCGACTTTGTGGTGATTGACCCGGCGGTCACTCCGCTGCAGCGTCTGCGGATGGGCCGCTGCCATGATATTTATGAGCAGCTGTTCGTACTGATGACCCTGGGTGATGAGCGTAATATCAGCGAGACGTGGGTGAACGGCGAGCGGGTGTGGTGTCAGGATTAACCCTCACCCTGGCCCTCACACTGGGGGGAGAGGAAACCGTCTGGCTGCGGGGACGGTTATGGACCCCCTTCGCCCTGGTCTCTCCCGGGGGTAAGAAGGCGCTGGCCGGCGGCAGCTGGGTTAATGGCCTTCAAAAACTCATCGCCAGTCCAACGCCATAGCCCGTGGTGTTATTGCCGAACATATAGCGCGCCACCAGCCGGGTGCGGGTGATAAAGACCGGGTATTTACTGCTGTCCAGCTCGAGGCCAATCCCCAGCGACGTTAAACCGGAGAAGCCCAGCGCCCCTCGCTGTTCGCCCAGATATGCAGTATGCGCCCCCTCCAGCACGTAGCGCAGCGGATTGCCCAGCAGCGTCCAGTCAGCGATCGGCGCGCGGCGGCGCAGATACAGACCGAGATTCTCCGCGCTGGCCTCCCCCTGCACCACCTCGGCGCTGCTGCCGAAACTTTGCAGTTGCATATAGGAGTAACGCAGCTCGGCATCAATATCCTGGGTGGCGGAGAAGCGTTCATAATCCAGCATCAGCGCCCCGCCGAGCCCCCATGCATTGAACCGACCGCCGTCGAGGAACTGCAGATCGGCGTTGGTTTTTCGCTCAATTACCCAGCTGCCGAGGCGCGCATCGCTGGCCAGGGTGCCGAGCATCACATTGACGATCGGCCGCAGCACCAGGTTGCCGCCAAAGCGATCCCGGTGCAGCGAAAAATCCCAGCCGACGCCGCCGGTGGTGGTCAGGCTGTTCCACTTGGTGGGCACATTCCGCGTCTGTTCGCCATTGCTGATCACAAAACGCGGGTCGTAACGGCTGTAGCCCATCGTTCCTTCGAGATAGAGAGGAAACGACTCGCTCAGGGTCGCCCCGCCGCCAAACTGAGTAATGGCCAGGTTGTGTTTGTCGTTGCTCCCGGAGCCAATATTGAGATCGCTGGCGGTCACGTCGGGGACCACGGTATAGCTCATCAGGGTCAGGACAGCATCGGCACGCTGCTTGATGGCGTGACCGTTCGCCGCCAGCGTCGCCGGCGCAGAAAGAAAAACTACCGACAGGACAACGAGAAAACGCACCATGAGTCGCATGCCACCTCAGCCGCAGGCAAACAAGATTACCGCCCAAATCAGCAGGCAGGACTCCCCTGAGTATAGCCGGCGAGTCTGCCTGCGCATCAGACGGCGATAAATAGCGCCACCTCTATTCTGACCGCCCGGAATGGGCCGCTACGTTTTCCGACGGCAAGCGCGTTACCCGGTTGCGTCCGTCATTTTTCGCCGCATACAGCGCTTTATCGACGCGGTAAAACAGCTGATCAATCGCTTCGCCATCATGATGCTCGGCAACGCCAATGCTGACGGTGACCGACAGCGTCTGATATTCGCTGATCGCCTGACGGATCGCCTCCGCCACCATCAGCGCGCGGGCGATCGGCGAATGAGGCAAAAAGAGCAGAAACTCCTCGCCTCCCCAGCGATATATCTTATCTTCGCGGTCCACCGAGGTTTCCAGAATGCGGGAGATCACCAACAGGACTTCATCGCCTTTTTGATGACCGTGAATATCATTAATACTTTTGAAATGATCGATATCGATTAGCAGCAGACAAAAACCATGGCCGATAAACGACGGCGCATCGACGAGCCGGTAAAATTCGCGGCGATTGAGCAGTCCGGTTAAGGGATCGTGGGCGGCGGAAAATTCCAGCTCTTTTTTCAGAAGCACTTCTTCGGTGATATCGTGAATGATGCATAACATCAGCCGAATATTATATAGCACCACCGGCCCGGCATAGGTTTGAACATGGCGCAGCGAGCCGTCAGCCAGAATATGAGTAAAATTAAGCGGCTTATGCCCGCCGGGCATATTGGCAATGTTATTCATAATAGGGATCACATCCCGGCCCAGGGTATTAATTTGCCAGGTATGTTTATTGCGCATTTCCTCATCGGAATAATGATAAAAGCGCAGTGCGGCAATATTGGCATCGACAATCAGGCCCTCTTTCTGAGGATCGATCAACAGCATTGGCGCGGTATTGGTCATAAAAAAACGGGCAAAAAAACCATTGTTACGCCGCTGGTAGCGGCGGGAGCCGGTATGAATCGACTGATTTTGCGCGAGCAGCTTCACCGCTTCAAATAACAGTAAGGGGCCGCAGTCCTCGGTCTCGACCAGGGTGGTTTTACAATATACCGACTGCAACCCTTTGGCGGTCTGCAGCGTCCAGACTTCAAATATCTCAGTCATCGCGTCGAGATAGCGCAGATAATGCTGCAGCTGCGTTTCCGGGCAGGTGGAATAGATACCGTTGCGCATCTCATTCAGCGACATATCGCCGCTCAGCGTCCGGGAAGCCTGATTGGCATAGACCACACACTCTGTAAAAGGATGGACTACCCAGATCGGCGTGCTTAATACATCAAAAACAGCCAGCTCTTTTAATAACATACAGGCCCCAAACCGACCCACTCCCGGCGCGGAACGGCACATTATTCAGTGCAGCCCTGACGCTGGCATAAAGTGATAGCAAAAAGTCATCGAGTAAACGTCATTACGCGCGTGCGCGGCAAGTATAGTCGGTTACAGGCCCAGCGACGCCCATCCGGAGCGACTTTGCGCACGGTTTAACCGACAAAGACGACACTGCCTTTATTATTAATTTTATTTCAATAGCATAGCAGCAATGCCAGAACAGGTAGTCGCTTTTGATCACAGACTGTGTATACCCGTCACACTTTACGCGGCAGGAACGCAGGCTTGTCCTGTGGCACGCAGATTGTCGCTGTTCTGCGCAGGGTTACCGTGATAGTTTCTATCATAACGCTCATTTTTAATGGTCATCACAGTGAAAAAATCCACCAGCAAAATCACGCTTTCCGACATTGCGCGTGAAGCTAACGTCGGCGTGGCCACCGTCGACCGGGTACTCAACAAGCGCGCGGCGGTGAAGGAATCGACCGCGTACCGCGTACTGGAGGCGGCACGACGACTGGGGTTTACCCTCGAGCAGCCCCACTATCGCCTGGCGGCGGGGAAAGCGCCGGTCACGGTCAGAATGGGGTTTATTCTGCTGCAGGAGACCCACTCCTTCTACCTGCCGCTGGCCCAGGCGCTGACGCGAGAGGCCGCCCCATGGCTACCGGCGGGCCAGGTGCCGGTGATACTACATTTTGCCATCGATGCGGTGGAAGCGATGGCTCAGGCCATTCACCGGCTAAGTGACGAAGTGGACGTGTTAGGCCTGGTGGCGCTGGATCACCCGCTGATTCGCCATGCGGTGGGCCGGGCCGCCGCCCGCGGCGTTCGCGTATTCACTCTACTTTCAGATCTGTCGGTTCCCCAGCGCAGCGGCTATATCGGCCTCGATAACCAAAAAGCCGGGCGCACCGCCGCCTGGTTTATCGACCGCTTATGCCGTGGCGAAGGCGAAATAGCCATTATTATTGGCGATAATCGTTTTACCTGTCAGGAGAGCTGTGAGATCAGCTTCCGCTCCTGCCTGCGCGAGCAGGGTAAAGGGCAGCAGATCCTCGAGCCGGTTCGCAGCCACGAACGGGCGGATGTCGCCAGAAGCGTGACGGAACAGCTGCTCAGCCAGTACCCGGCCCTGCAGGCGATCTATGCTCCCTGCGGCGGCGTCGAAGGGATTGTCGGGGCGCTGCGCGACAGCGGCCGCCAGCAGGCCGTCACCCTGGTTTGCCATGGCCCGCTAAGCGACAGTGAACTGGCGCTGATCGACGGCACCATCGATGTCATTCTCACCCACCGGCTGGATGACTTTGCCGCCGCCACCCTGCGCGCCATGACGGAAGCCGTTTCGCGGCCGCCCAGCGACGTGATTTCGCACCCTCAGCCTTTCGATATCATCACCAAAGAAAATATGTAAACGCCCGCCCCGTCGCCAACGGGGCTGCTTCACGCCTGAACCACGCCTCGCCTCACTTTGATAAATAACTATCAAAAATAACCTCAATACAAATCATGACGGCCATCATAAAATTATCATTCCAACATTGTTGGCTATGAAATTTTCATTCAATACTCAGCGGCATCCCCTGTGAAAAAAGGAAGCCGACATGACACATCCTATCGCCAACGCCCCCTGCAGCTGGGGCGTGGATGACCCGAAAAACCCTGACCTTCCCGCCTGGGCTACCGTGCTGAAGGAGGCGGCGCAGGCCGGGTATCGCAGCATCGAGCTCGGCCCGTGGGGCTACCTGCCCACCGACCCGTCCAGCCTGCGCGCGGCGCTGGACCAGCATCAGCTGTCGCTGGTCGCCGGGACGATCTTTGACGATCTGGTGAGCGAGGCCCATTACCCCACTCTGGAGGCGCTGACCCATCAAATATGCCGCAATCTGTCTCAGGTTCCGGCCGCCGAACCTATCCCGGGGCACCCTTTCCAGCCGCCCTATCTGGTCATTATCGACTTCGGCAACCCCGAGCGGGCGCGCTTTGCCGGACGCAGCGCGCTGGCTCCGCGCCTCAATGACCAGGACTGGCAGCGGATGATGGCGCACATTACCGCCCTCAGCACCCTCGCCTGGCGGGAGTACGGTGTGCGGGCGGTTATCCATCCCCATGCCGGGGGCTGCATCGAATTTGCCGATGAAATCGAGCGGCTGGCCAACGATATCCCGCACGACGTGGCGGGGTTGTGTCTGGACACCGGGCATCTCTACTACGCCGGAATGGATCCGCTCACCTGGCTGGATCGCTATTACGCGCGGCTCGACTACCTGCACTTCAAGGATGTGGATCCGCAGGTTTACCAGCGCGCCATCGCCGAAGGCATCGACTTTTTCACCGCCTGCGCCGAAGGGGTGATGTGCCCGCTCGGCAGCGGCGCCATTGACTACCCGGCCATTAACGATTTTCTTGCCCGCCGCGGCTATCAGGGCTGGATAACCATTGAACAAGAGCGTGATCCGCGCCATGCCGCAGGCAGCCTGCAGGCGGTCACGGAGAGCCTGCGCTATCTGCGCGACGTTGGATTCTGACAGGAGACACCCCATGATTAACGGTTTAAGACCTCTCGATCGCACCCTGCGCTGGGGCATGGTCGGCGGCGGCGGCGGCAGCCAGATCGGCTATATTCACCGCTCTGCCGCCCTGCGCGATAACACCTTTGCGCTGCTGGCCGGCGCCTTTGATATTGATGCCGAGCGCGGGCGCCAGTTCGGCCAACAGCTGGGGGTGGATCCCGATCGCTGTTACGCCGACTACAAAAGTCTGTTTCGCGGCGAGGCTGCCCGCCCTGATGGTATTCAGGCCGTGTCGATTGCCACGCCGAATAACACCCATTACGCCATCTGCCGGGCGGCGCTGGAGGCCGGGCTGCACGTGGTGTGCGAAAAGCCGCTGTGCTTCAGCAGCGAAGAGGCGGACGACCTGGTGGCCCTCAGCCAGCGGCAGCACAAGATCATCGGCGTGACCTACGGCTATGCCGGCCACCAGCTGATCCTCCAGGCCCGGCAGATGATCGCCGACGGGCTGCTGGGCGACATCCGTATCGTCAATATGCAGTTTGCTCATGGCTTCCACGCCCAGCCGGTGGAGCTGGAAAACGCCAGTACCCGCTGGCGGGTCGATCCTCGCTTCGTCGGCCCCAGCTATGTGCTGGGGGATTTAGCCACCCACCCGCTGTTTCTGGTCGAAACCATGGCCCCGCAGCTGAAGATCGCCCGGCTGATGTGCGCCAGACAAAGCTTCGTCAAAAGCCGCGCGCCGCTGGAGGATAACGCGCAGGTGCTGATGGAGTATGACAACGGCGCTATCGGCTCGCTGTGGAGCTCCGCCGTTAACTGCGGCTCCATGCACGGGCAAAAGGTGCGTATCGTCGGTGAAAAAGCCAGTCTCGAATGGTGGGATGAGCAGCCCAACCAGCTGCGTTACGAGGTGCAGGGCGAACCGGCGCGCATTCTGGAGCGCGGCATGGACTATCTTGATCCGCTGGCGCGTCAGGATGACCGCATCGGCGGTGGTCACCCGGAGGGGCTGTTCGAGGCCTGGTCGAATCTCTATCGCCGCTTCGCCATCGCCATGGACGCCGTTGACCGACGCGACGAAGCGCTGCTGGCCGACTTCTGGTATCCGGACGCTCGCGCCGGGGCGTTCGGCGTGCGCTGGGTGGAAAACTGCGTGCGCTCGGCCGACAACGGCGCCTGCTGGGTCGACTTCCGCTAACTCGCCGGCTCAGGGCCTCGCCCTGAGCCTTTCTCGCTACTTTTCAATGCGCGCCAGCTGGGTTTTATCGGCCTCGCGGGCGCGATCGGCCAGCCCCTGAAACGCTGCGGCGCCATAGTATTGCTCGGGAACCGGCAGCGCCTGCATATCGTGCCCCGGGTAGATCTGCAGCTCGCCGAGGTCGCGCAAGCGGAATCCCGCCACCTGCGCCGGCATGGTCAGGCGATATGGCGGCATGGTTTCGAAAGGTACCGGCGTCGGCAGTCGGTTTTCCTGCAGGTCGTAATTACGCTTCAGCACCAGAAATTTATCCGGCACCCGCCGATGACTGTTCCACCAGTCGCCATCGATCCGCTGGAACATCGCTTCCGTCTCCCCTCGTGTGGCCACCATCAGCCGGGTCAGCGCCTTTTTCAGCGCCGCCTCCATGGCCTGGTTATACGCTTCCACTGACCCACCGTGGCCGCTAAGAATGACGTTAATCGCCAGCCTGGCGCCCAGTAAATTGGAGTAGAGATCTTCCGGCGAAAACGCGGAGATCTCCTCAGAAAACCCCGGCACCGACTGGAAGCCATACCACTGGGCGATCTCATGCCACTGGGCAATCTCGAAGGCCAGATGCCCGGCGAGCCAGGCCGCCAGCTGATAGCGCTGCCTGACCCCCGCCGGCGGCGTAAAGGCATTGAGCTGGACGCGGCGCACCCCCAGCTCTTCGCTGTAAAATATGCGCCCCGCCTGGCCCAGCGTCGGCGAAATGCGATTGAACAGATAAAAGGTGTAATCCGCCGTGTCGCGCACATGGGCAATATCGATAAACCCGCCGCGGCGGGTATAGATAAGCCCGTTCTGCTCCTCGCTCAGTCCCAGCAGATTTTTCACCGCTCCGAGCGCGCTGTCGTTGTAATGGTGCTTGCCCAGGGTATCCAGGGTCAGCACGTTACCAATCTGGTACACCGGGATCGGGATGCCCACCGCCCGCACGTGCAGGTCGTAACCAAAGGCGCAGCATGGCCGCAGCGATTCCGGCGGCGACAGTTCGCCCAGGGTGGGCGCCGGATGGATCGCCGTCACGGCGGGCAACACCGGGTCCTGCGCCAGCGCCGGCAGCGCCAGCGCGAACAACAGCCATAAGGCTTTACGCATCAACAGCCTCTCCACAGCAACAAAAGAGCGCGCATCATACCGGCAGACGGCGCCTGCAGTTTTAGTTAAAAACGGTATTCACCGGAGACAAAGAAGCTATTGCGGTCGTTAAAACCGAATTCAGTCAGCACGTTAAAGTTTCTGGTGACTTCATACTGGGCGCCAATCAGCATATTCCACGGCGAGGTCAGCTTCTGCTTAACGTCGAATTTACCCTCGCCGTCTTTATTGACCGCGGCAATTAGGGGCTGCAGCTCTGGCGGCATGTGCAGGTCGGCGAGATCGCCCTTAAACTCCTGCTGCACGTCCTGATACATGCTGCCGACCCACAGGCTGAGATGGGACGGCCCGTCGATCCCCTGAAAACTGAAGCGGTAGCCGACGCGCGGCGAGACGGTGACCGCCGAAATGCTGCCGTCGAGGATATCGAAGTCGGTGCGGGTGTAGTTAGTATCCACTAACCCAAACCAGTTGCCGTAGCCGCCGGCGAGCGTAAAGCCGGTCCCCCAGGTGGTGCCTTTAAAATCAAGCGTAAAATCAATATTCTGCAGCTTTCCGCTCTGATAAAGCTGATGAACCGCGCCGGCGATGACCCGGTCCAGACCGCGAAACTGCGACGGATCGGAATCCACTGATACCTGCGAGACGGAGGAGCCGCGGGTATGCCCCACCAGTCCGTATACGTTGAGGAACGGAAAGACCCACATATCAAGGCGCAGGTTTTCGGTTTTGCTCTTCTCGCGGGTATGCCCGGCATCGATGGCGAACATATCGCTGGGAATGGGATGGTTGCCGAGCTTAAGCCCGGAAAAGGTAATACTGTCGACCATGATATCCTGTCGGATATTCATATAGCTCAGGTTGACGCCGTAAGGTAACGGAATGGAATATCCCCTGGCGCGAGCCTCCTCGCCCCAGATCGGAAAATAGCTGTCGCTCTCGTCCGGCTCCGCAGCCGACGTGCCCCAGGCCGCTAACAGCAGCGTTAACACCGCGCCGGATGATCTCATTTTTGTTCTCATGTGTAGTTATAAACCCGAACCGACATTGAAATAGACCGCCTGTTCATGCTCGCTGAACGCCACGTCAATCCCGGTACGTAAACCGTACTGTCGCGCGATCAGGTATCGAAAACCTGCCCCCCATGCCACCTCTGACTCTTCCCATAGCGTATCCGCCGCGTCAGCGGCGCTCCCGGCGCCAACGAATCCCTGCAGGATCCAGCGCGGAGTAACCGCCCAGGCCAGCTGGGTTTGCGCCGTGGCCACGTAGTCGCCCTGATAGCGGTAGCGCGAAATCCCGCGCAACGCGATATAAGGACGCGCCATCGGCATCAGATGCTTATCATGGTGGGTTAAGGACTGATAATTGCCCGCGACCGCCAGGGTCAGCGTCTGGCTGAGCGGAATAAACACCTTTCCGTCCAGCGAAAAAGTGTTGTAGTGATAATCGCCCCCGAGCAGCGAACGGAAAAACCGATATTCCCCCTTCAGCGCTAACCCACTCTGAGGATAGAAAATATTATCGGTAGTGTCATATTCCGCCACCACCCCCAGCGCCGAAGAGGTGCTGTTTTGCCCGAGCACCTGCTGCCACACCCGGTTGAGCCGTGGATTATCGGTAGAGACATCCGCCCGGGCATACACCTGGGAGGCTCCGAGGAACACCGGCGTGTCGCCCAGGCGAAACAGCAGCTTTTGCAGCGCGGCGACGCCTTTGGTCTGCGTCTGCACCGGTTTAGCATGGCTGAAGTCGCCAGTATCGCCGGAATAGATATCCAGATTGACGTTAGCGTAGCCGGCGCCCGCCAGGTAACGAATGCGATCATGCTGCCAGGTGTGACGATGACCGCCGCCAATAAACCAGGTGCCATTCTGCGTGGCGGCCCCGCCAAAAGCGGTGAGCGGCGGAGGAATAAACTGCCCGCCCTCCCGGCTACCTTTGCCGTGTAAAAACAGGCCAAACAGTCCGCCACCATAGCCGATGGCCGGCTCGGTTATCGCCAGCGGCACCGGCAGAAAACCGTAACGGTTTTCCGCCAGATACTGACTCATGTCGAGCATGCCATCTTCCGCATCGAAGAGATCGGCGGCATCGCCAGGCGGGCACAACAGGAACAGAAGCGCCAGCGTGGACAGCGGGAATTTCATGCTCACTCCAGGGCGTTGGGGCGCGCACGACACGCGTGGCGAACAGGATTATTACAACGGAATAAGGAAAATATAACGTAACCGGAGAACCCTCACCAACGCGCAGTGGCCTGTTTTTTGGGTATTTTTGGATAAAAAAGAGCTGGCCGTCACAGAAAGCCGCCTTCGCTCCGCCGGACGGCGCGATGATTGTATTCATAAGGTGAATGTCGTATAACATAGCGCTACCGAGGGGTGTCCCGTGAGGGCTGAGATGGCGCAAGCCGAACCCTTTGAACCTGATCTGGGTCATGCCAGCGAAGGGACGGGTCGGCAATTTTGCCAGCATTACCGCCATTGCCTGTTCACACCCCTGCACGCCCGGATCTCCCCTGCACAACTGGAGGTCCTGTGATTGTTCCCGCGTTTAGCCAAGGTCTTTATGGCCGTTTACGCCAGCTGGCCGCCGCTGACTGGCAGCACTATGTGGCGCACCCTTTCGTCCGGCAGCTCGCCGAAGGTACCCTTGCTGAAAGCGCATTTCGTCGCTATCTGACCCAGGATTATCTGTTTCTGATCCATTTCGCCCGCAGCTACGCGCTGCTGGTGAGTAAACTGCGCACGCTGCCAGAGATGCGCGCCGCGGCCGCCTCCATGAACGCCATTCTTAACGAAGTGCCGCTGCACGTCGGCTACTGTGCCCAGTGGGGCATTAACGAACCGGAGATGGCCGCCCAGCCCGAAGCGCCGGAAACCATCAACTATACCCGCTACGTGCTGGATATCGGCCATTCAGGCGACGCGCTGGATCTGCTGGTCGCTCTAATGCCCTGCGTAGCGGGTTACGCCGAAATCGGTCTGGGCCTGCTGCATCACCCCACCACCCGACTGGACGACAATCCTTACGCCTCATGGATCCGCAACTACGGCGATGAAGGCTATCTGCAGGGCGTCAGCGCCGCGCTGGCGCTGCTGGAGACCGTGTGGCAACAGCGTGGAAGCGAGTCCCGAATCACTGAACTGAGCGACATCTTCACCACCGCCACCCGCCTTGAGGCGCAGTTCTGGCAGATGGGGCTCAACGCCGCGGTGGAGTCCCGGGCGTGACGGCGCCAGGTATCGAGGTCCGCAATCTGAGCCTCCATTTCGGCGACCGCCGCCTGTTCGACAATCTGTCGCTGACGGTCCCCGGCGGCCAGTGGGTGTCGCTGCTCGGCGCCAGCGGGGCCGGAAAAACCAGCCTGCTGCGGGTCATGGCCGGCCTGGCCCCCGCCACCTGCGGGGAAGTGGTCGCCAGCGACGGCAAGCCGATACCCGGCCGCCTGGCGTGGATGGGGCAGAAAGATCTGCTTTATCCCTGGCTGAGCGTTCGGGAGAACGTCGCCCTCGGCGCGCGGCTGCGCGGTGAGAAAGTGGATCACGCCCGGGTCGCCACCCTGCTGGAACAGGTGGAGCTCGCCTCGTGCGCCGACGCCCGGCCGGCGACGCTCTCCGGCGGGATGCGTCAGCGCGCCGCGCTGGCCCGCACCCTGTATGAGGACCGGCCCATCGTGCTAATGGATGAGCCTTTCTCGGCGCTGGACACCCTCACCCGCACGCGCATTCAGACCCTCGCGGCCACTCTGCTGGCGGGGCGGACGGTGGTGCTGATCACCCACGATCCGCTGGAAGCCTGCCGGCTGAGCCACCGTCTGCTGGTCCTCTCGGCCACCGACGGGGAGATCGACGACAGCCATCACCTCACCGGCGCGCCTCCGCGCGCGCCGGACGCGCCCGAGCTGTTGAACGCCCAGGCGGCGCTGCTGCAGCAGTTGATGAGGGCCCACTCATGAGCGAACGTCTCTGGCGCGGCGCCATGGTGTTCTGCGGACTGATGCTTCTCTGGGGGCTGGCCAGCCGCAGCGGCATTCCGCGCTTTCTTTTACCCTCCCCGGCGGCGGTCGCCGAGGCGCTGTGGGTCAATCGCGCCTATCTCGGCTGGCACACGCTGATTACCCTCAGCGAGATCCTCAGCGGCCTGGCGCTGGGGGTGGCGCTCGGCGTCACGCTGGCGCTGGGCATGATCCTCTCCCCGCGCCTGCAGCGCTGGCTGATGCCGCTGGTGCTCACCAGCCAGGCGATCCCGGTCTTTGCCCTCGCCCCGCTGCTGGTGCTGTGGCTGGGGTTTGGCATGAGCGCCAAAGTGGCGATGGCGGTGCTGGTGATTTTCTTTCCCGTCACTTCCGCCTTCTTTGACGGCTTGCGACGGGTCAACCACGACTATCTCGATCTGGCGCGCAGCATGAACGCCTCCTTTGGCGCTCAGCTACGGCATGTCCGCCTGATGGCCGCCCTGCCGGCGCTGGGCTCGGGCCTGCGCATGGCGGCGGCGGTGGCCCCCATCGGCGCCATTATCGGCGAATGGGTCGGCTCCGCCGAGGGACTGGGCTACGTCATGCTCAATGCCAACGCGCGGCTGCAAACCGATATCTGCTTCGCCGCGCTGTTTATTTTAGTGCTGCTGACCCTCTTCCTGTGGCTGGCGGTAGACACCCTGCTGCACCGGCTGATCGACTGGTCGCCGGAATAATCATGAAGTAATAAAGGAAAACAGATGAAAACGTCGCTTTTCGTCGGGGCAACCCTGACGGCGCTGCTCAGCGGTCACGCGCTGGCCAATGAACCGCTCACCCTGGTGCTGGACTGGTATATTAACCCCGACCATGCGCCGATTATGGTGGCCGAGCAGATCGGCGCCTTTAAGGCCCAGGGTCTGGACGTCAAGATTGTCCCTCCGTCGGATCCGGCGCTGCCGCCCCGTATGGTGGCCGCCCGTCAGGCAGACCTGGCCATCACCTACCAGCCGCAGGTGCACTTCTTCGCTGACGAAGGGTTACCGCTGGTGCGCGTTGGCACCCTGATCAACTCGCCGCTGAATACGGTGATCGCCCTCGATAAGCAGATCAAAACCCCGGCGGATCTGCAAGGCAGGAAGGTGGGTTACTCGGTCAGCGGCATTGAGCAGGCCACCCTGGCGACCATGGCGCAGCATTCGGGGATCGATCCGGCCAGTATCAAGCTGGTCAACGTCAATTTTCAGCTGACCAGCGCTCTGCTGGCGGGCCAGGTGGACGCGGTCATCGGCGGCTATCGTAATATAGAAGCGCAGGAGCTGAAGCTGCAGGGCAAAGCTCCGGTGGTGATGAACGTTGAGGATTATGGCGTGCCGGCCTATGACGAGCTGGTGATTGTCGCCCACCGCGACGCGATTCATGAGGCGAAGACCCGTAAATTCCTCACCGCCCTGCAGGCCGGGGTCAGCTACCTGCGCGCCCATCCGCAGGAGAGCTGGGAGGCGTTCGCCGCCGCGCACCCGGAGCTGAAGACCGAGCTTAACCATCAGGCGTGGCTGCAAACCGTGCCGCTGTTCGCCACCGATCCGGCGGCGCTGGATAAAGCGCGCTATGACACTTACGAACAGTTTTTATATAACAATAAGTTGGTGAAAAAAGTTACACCTTTAACAAATTATGCGGTTGAGCTGCATTGACTCTTGCTATCGCTGACGGAAGGCTTTCCGTCAGCGCTTTAACGCAGCGGCAATAAAAATATAGAGACTTTCTCACTAATAATTACACTTTAAAGGGTTATCGTTACCTTGGGTTGTTTTATTATAATTCAGCAGGTTATGTTAATTTTTACCCCGGTAAGAATAGCGTCAAAATAACGCAATCAATAAAACGTTGAATGCGGATTTAAAAAGCCATATATTGTGCGCGCTTTATGAATGCCAATTCAATTCCTTACACCAATTATTCAACCAGCGTTCAACCGCAATGCTGGTTGTGGGAGTGATATGATGACGGATAAAGTCCGTATTGATACTTTACGTGCTGATTTATTAGACGCAAACAACGAAACCTTTTTGGCCCGTCAGGCCGAATTTGAATCGAATGTCAGGAGTTACCCGCGTAAGTTACCGCTGGCTATCACTAAAGCTGAAGGCGTGTGGCTGACGGATGCGGATAACAAACAGTACCTGGACTGCCTCGCCGGCGCCGGTACTCTCGCTCTGGGCCACAACCACCCTGATGTATTGCAGAGCATCCAAAGTGTCATTACCAGCGGCTTGCCGTTACATACTCTCGATCTGACTACCCCGTTAAAAGATCGTTTCTCCGAATACCTGCTCTCTTGCCTGCCGGGCGAAGGGAAAGAGTATTGCCTGCAGTTCACCGGTCCTTCCGGCGCTGACGCCGTGGAAGCGGCGCTGAAGCTGGCGAAAAAATACACCGGCCGTTCCGCGGTGATCAGCTTCTCCGGCGGCTATCACGGGATGACCCACGGCGCACTGTCGGTCACCGGCAACCTGTCGCCGAAAGCGGCGGTCAACGGCATGATGCCGGAAGTCCAGTTTATGCCTTACCCGCACCTGTACCGCTGCCCGCTGGGCATCGGCGGCGAAGCCGGCGTCAAAGCGCTAACCTACTACTTCGAAAACCTGATCAACGACGTGGAGAGCGGCGTCCGTAAACCGGCGGCGGTTATCCTCGAAGCCGTTCAGGGCGAAGGCGGCGTGAACCCGGCGCCGGTCGAGTGGCTGCAGCGCATCCGCAAAGTGACCGAAGAGCACGGCATTCTGCTGATCGTCGATGAAGTGCAGGCTGGCTTTGCCCGTACCGGTAAATTCTTCGCCTTCGAACACGCCGGTATTCAGCCGGACATCATCGTGATGTCGAAAGCGGTTGGCGGCGGTCTGCCGCTGGCGGTGCTGGGCATTAAAAAGCAGTTCGACGCCTGGGAACCAGGTCACCACACCGGCACCTTCCGCGGCAACCAGCTGGCGATGGCTACCGGCCTGACCACCCTGCGTCATCTGCGCGACAACAAGATTGCCGACAAAGTCGCCGCCCAGGGCGAGTGGCTGAAAGGCAAACTGGCGGAGCTGCAGAAACGCTACCCGGTAATCGGCCACGTTCGCGGTCTCGGTCTGATGATCGGTATCGAAATCGTCAAGCCGAACGAAGCGCAGGATCACATGGGTTGCTACCCGGCTGACGGCGAACTCTCCGCCCTGCTGCAGAAGAAATGCTTTGAAGCGGGCCTGATTCTGGAGCGCGGTGGCCGTCACGGCTGCGTGCTGCGCCTGCTGCCGTCCCTGCTGATCAGCAACGCGGAACTGGATGTGTTCCTCGACAAATTTGAACAGGCCCTGCTGGCCGCCGGCGTAAAACCGGTCTGAGTGGAGTAAGTGACCACCATGTCCACATTGAATCCGATTCTTGCTGGTTCGGCGCAGAGCGTTGAGGCCTATCAGCAGGTTATCGAGCAGACCAGTCAGGCCGTTGTGCAGTGGCTGAAGCAACCTGAGATGTATCAGGGGAAAAGCGTTGACGAACTGCGTGAGCGTATCTCCCTTGAGTTTAACGAACAGGGTTTGGGTAACCAGGCGGCGATTGACCGTGCAATCGAGTACTTCCTGAAAGACAGTCTGTCGGTGCATCACCCGCAGTGCGTGGCGCACCTGCACTGCCCGAGCCTGGTGATTAGCCAGGCGGCGGAAGTGTTGATCAACGCCACCAACCAGAGCATGGACTCCTGGGACCAGAGCCCGTCGGCGACCATCATTGAGATGAAGCTGATCGAGTGGCTGCGCGCCCGGGTCGGCTATCCGGCAGGCGACGCCGGCGTCTTCACCAGCGGCGGCACCCAGAGCAATCTGATGGGGCTGATGTTGGCGCGCGACGCCTTCTTTGCCCGTCAGGGACACTCCATCCAGCAGGATGGGCTGCCGGGGGATATCCGCAAGTACAAAGTACTGTGCTCCGAAAACGCCCACTTCTCCGTGCAGAAGAACATGGCGCTGATGGGGCTCGGCTACCGCTCGGTCACGCTGGTGAAAACCGACGAATTCGCGCGGATGGACGTGGCCGATCTGCAGGCGAAGATTGCGCAAGCGCAGGCTAACGGCGAGCAGATCATGGCGATCGTCGCCACCGCCGGCACCACCGACGCGGGGGCTATCGACCCGCTGCGCGACATCGCCGGTATCGCCGCGGAGCATCAGATCTGGCTGCACGTTGACGCAGCATGGGGCGGCGCGCTGCTGCTGTCTGAGCAGTATCGCGACTATCTTGACGGTCTGGAGCTGGTGGATTCCGTTACCCTGGACTTCCACAAGCAGTTTTTCCAGACCATCAGCTGCGGCGCGTTCCTGCTGAAGGATGCCCGCCATTACGAGCTGATGCGTTATCAGGCGGCCTATCTCAACTCCGAGTTCGATGAAGAACACGGCGTGCCGAACCTGGTGTCTAAGTCGCTGCAGACCACCCGACGCTTCGATGCGCTGAAGCTGTGGATGGGCCTCGAAGCGCTGGGCCAGAAGCAGTATGCGGCGATCATCGATCACGGCGTCACCATGGCGAAAAACGTCGCGGAGTACGTGAAGTCTCAGCCGACGCTGGAGCTGGTGATGCAGCCGCAGCTGGCGAGCGTGCTGTTCCGTTCCCGTCCGGCGCAGATGGCGCAGAGCGACGCGGCGGCAATCGCCCTGCTCAACCAGCGCGTCGGCGACGCCCTGCTGGCTTCCGGCCGCGCTAACGTCGGCGTGACCGAGCACAACGGCGTTACCTGCCTGAAGCTGACCCTGCTGAACCCGGTGGTGACGCTGGATGATGTGAAGGTTCTGCTTAACCTGGTGGAACGCACCGCACAGGAGCTGCTGGCGCAATAATCTGCCTGAGCGAGGCGGCGCCTGTCGCCCCGCTCAGCGGCCAGCCCAGCCAGTACTAAGCCGATAAGTTCTCTTATCGGCTTTTTTTATTCCTGCCTGCGCTACCGACGCGCTTCTACGCTTCTCGCCGTAGGTCCGTTGACGCCTGCCCGCCGCGATGCCACAGTATGGTCCCGATAATGGCAATCGCCAGAATCTAACGTCCCGGTAATAAGGATGATAATGGAGAAACGCTTACCCGGCCTCGATCTCGACGCCCTGCGCAGCTTTGTGACCGGCATGGAGTGCGGCAGCTTCGCCCTGGCAGCGCAGCGTCTGGCGCGCTCCACCTCCGCCGTCAGCGCCCAGCTTAAAAAGCTGGAGGGCCAGTGCGGCGCCGCGCTGGTGGTTAAGCAGGGGCGGCACCTGGCGCTGACCGCGGAAGGCGAAAAGTTAATGAGCTACGCCAGACGGCTGCTGGCGCTCAATGATGAAACCCTGCGCGCGCTGCAGGGCGAGCGGCTCACCGGCGAAATTCACCTTGGCATGCAGGAAGATTTTGGCGAATCGCTGATGCCGGGGATCCTTGGGCAGTTTACCCGCCACCATCCGCAGGTACGGATAGTCGCGAGGGTGGATCGCAATGGCCCGCTGCGCCAGGCGCTGGCGGAGGAGACGCTGGATCTGGCGCTGCTGTGGCAAACCGAAGATCAGGGTCCGGGGCTGGGCCGCTGTCCGCTGGCGTGGATTGCGCATCCTGACTTTGACGTTCGCGCGCTGCTGGCGTCCGGCGAGCCGCTGCCGCTGGTGATGTTCGACAGCCCGTGCCTGATGCGTTCCCGCGCCATTGCCTGTCTCGATGCCGCTGGGATCCCCTGGCAGGTGGTGTTCGTCAGCCACAGCCTGAGCGGCATCTGGGCGGCGGTGCAGGCCGGCCTGGGGCTGACGGTTCGCACCCGCATCGGCATGCCCGGCAATCTGCGCCCCGCCGGCGGACTGCTGCCATCCCCTGGCAGTCTGGCCGTCAGTCTGCAACAAACCCCGCGTCAGGAACCCCATTCCGCCGCGGTCGCGCTGCTCGGCGAACTGATGACCGAGGCCCTGCAGGGGTGGGTTGAAAGGTGACAGTGTCACGATAACTCCCCTAACCCTCTCCCGAAGGGAGAGGGAACCGTTCGGCAGTCACCGGCAAGGGGTATTCTGCGCCGTTCCCGTTTCAGTGCCCGGTGGCGGCTGCGCCTTACCGGGCCTACACGCGGCTCCGTAACCCCGTAGGCCGGGCAAGCGCAGCGCCGCCCGGCATCAGGTATAAGGCCTGGAGGGATCCATCCGCCAGAGGCCTGCGCCGCGGGTCAGGCTTTGCTCTCCTGCAACAGCTGCTGGATCACCTGCTCCTGGCGGGCATAATCCCCTTCGCCGAAGGCGGTATAGCGAAGCTGCCCGCGAGCGTCAAAAATGTAATGCGCCGGCCAGTATTGATTGCCAAAGGCGTTCCAGATGCTGTACTCATTATCCGCCACCACCGGGTAGGTTATTCGCCACTCCTTCACCGCCTGGCGCAGCAGCGGCAGCGAACGCTCCCAGGGATATTCAGGAGTATGCACGCCAATCACCACCAGCCCGGCCGCGCGGTATTTGTTCGCCCAGTCGCGCACGTAAGGCAGGGTATGCTGGCAGTTGATGCACTCCCGGGTCCAGAAATCCACCAGCACCACTTTGCCCTTCAGACGCTCCGGGGTTAACGCCGGGCTATTGAGCCATGCGCTGCCCCCCACCAGCGAAGGCATGGCGCTGCTGGGCTCGGGCATAGCGATCGGTTGCAGAACCGTTTTCTGCGTCGGCTGCGGCAGACGGGCGGCCAGCCGCTGCTCCAGCGCCTGACTCCACCCTCCCGCGCTTTGCAAATAGCGGTCGCCGCCGCTGGCGATCAGCGCCACCGAGGCCAGCATCGCCACCCCCGCCAGCCGGCGCAGCCGTTCGCCGAACGCCAGCCCGCGACGCAGACGGGCAATCAACGTCGCGCCGCACCACCCGAGCAGGAATAACATCAGCGCCCCGCCGCTGCCGTAGGCCAGCAGCAACCCGCCGGTGGTCGCCTGGTCCGGATGCACAAAGCCCAGGCTCAGTATCGCCCCCAGTACCGGCCCGGCGCACGGCGCCCACAGCAGACCCACCGCCAGCCCGGCCAGCAACGAACCGATCCAGCCGCGCTGGCGTGAGCTGGCGTCGTTAAGCTGATTCCCCAGCGCCACCAGCGGTGAGGTCAGCCGCTGTGCGATGCGCTGCGAAAGCAGACTCAGCCCGACAAGGGCGAAGAACGCCAACGCCAGGCTGCGCCCAACCAGAGTCAGATTGACCACCCAGCCGCTGGCGACCGTCACCAGCCACGAGACAGCGCCGAACATCAGCGCCATTCCCGCCAGCATGATCGCCAGCTGCCCCCGGCGGCCCCGGACGCTGGCGAAAAGCAGCGGGATCACCGGCAGCGTACAGGGGCTCAGCAGGGTTAACATCCCGCCGAAAAACGCAATCAATATCGACATCGCCTTCTCCTCATTGTGTCGTCGCTGCCGGGAGTGGCAGCCACGACATTACAGCAAGGAGATGTAGGGCGGATGTGTCAGGAAAGCGGGAGAATTGTCGGCTTAGTTTTCCAGCTGCGCCGGAGATACAGCAGGATACAATCCCTGCGCGGCGAGACGCACGCTGGCGTCCAGACCGCCCTGCGGGCGGTTGGACAGGCGCAGCGTGCCGTTCATCTGGCTGACCAGCTGCGCGGCGATCGCCAGTCCCAGACCGGTGCCGCCGGTATCGCGATTGCGCGAGTCCTCCAGGCGAAAAAAGGGCTGCAGCACCGCCTGCAGCGACGCCTCAGGGATCCCCGGCCCTTCATCCAGCACATGGATAGTGATATCCCCGGCGGCGTCGCGGGTCAGGGTTACCGTTACCGTGGCGCCGAATTTCAGCCCGTTATCGATAAGGTTAGTCATCACCCGGCGCAGGGCCTGCGGTGGGATCCACACCACCCCGGCGCTCTCCTCGGGGCAAAACCGCACCGGCCGGCCAACGTCGGCATAATCGCAGGCGATACTGTCGAGAAAGGCGTCAAGGTTCAGCCGCTGGCGCGCCTCCGCCAGCGGCTGCGAGGTGCGGGCGAAGGCGATACCTTCGCGCACCAGGCGGGTCATATTGTCGAGATCCTGCAGCAGTTTGTCGCGCAGTTCCGGCTGGTCGGCCATCTCCACCCGCAGCTTCATCCGGGTGATCGGCGTTTGCAGATCGTGGGAGATGGCGGCGAGGATCCGCGCCCGCTCCTGCAGATGATCGTGGATGCGGGTCTGCATCGCATTAAACGCGCGGGCGGCACGGCGCACCTCCTCCGGCCCCTGCTCGGCCATGGTTCCCGCCGTGTCGCTGGCCGGCTCAAGCGCATTCACCGCATGGGTAAAACGGGTGATGGGCAGCAGTACCTGGCGAACCGCGTACCAGGCGCAGGCCAGCAGGAGGACAAACTGAGCGATCAGCACCACCGGTAGCCAGCGGGCGATGGGCGGTAGCTTCGGCCACAGGTCGAGGGTCAAGGGGGCGCCATCGTGGAGGGTAATATGGGCCTGGATATGCTGACGCGGACCAGGGATCGCCACAATACTCACCGGATATTGTGCGCTCAGCGCCTCCTGCAGGGAGCGCGCCGCGTCCCGGGCGCGCCAGCTGTCCGGGTAGTCGCCGCGTTCGCCGGCGTCCAGCTGATAGCGGTAGTTGCCGCGCGCCAGCTTCGGCAGCCATTGCGGGCGTTCAGCGGGCGGCAGACGGTCGAGGATCGCCACGCTGGTGGCGACATCAGACGCCAGATTGCCCAGCATCACACTGCGGGCGCTGCTCATTCGCTCATAAAACAGCAGCGACAGGGTTAAGGTGTTCGCCAGCAGCAGCGCCAGAAACAGCAGCGCCATCAGCCTCGACTGCAGCGAGACGGGCCAGAACCTCATTCATGCCTCTCGCGGATGGAAACCGGGACCGACAGCACATAGCCTTCGCTGCGCACCGTCTTAATATAGGCCGGCTCCCGGGCATCCTCCCGCAGGCGCTGACGCAGTCGGCTCACCAGCAGGTCGATTGACCGTTCGAACAGTTCGGCGTCGCGTCCCTGGGTCAGATTAAGCAGCTGATCGCGGTTCAGCACCCGCTGGGGATGGTCGAGAAACACCCGCAGCAGTCGATATTCCGCCCCGCTGAGGGCGACAATCGCCCCGCTGTCGTCCAGCAGATGGCGGGCGGCGGTATCGAGCAGCCAGTCGCCAAACGCGATCAGCCTGCCCGCCTCGGTGATCTGCAGGTTGGGCGGCAGCGCCCGGGTGCGGCGTAAAATGGCCTTGATGCGCGCCAGCAGTTCGCGGGCCACAAAGGGCTTCACCAGATAGTCGTCCGCCCCCATCTCGAGGCCGAGGATCCGGTCGCTGTCGTCGGTGCGGGCGGTGAGCATCAGCACCGGAATATCCTGCTGCGGGTTAGCGCGCAGCTGGCGACAGAGCGTTAAGCCATCCTCGCTCGGCATCATGATATCCAGCACAATCAGGTCGATTTGATGGTTTTTGAGCACCGACCACATGGCTTTGCCGTTCGCCGCGCCGCTGGCGCGGTATCCCGATTTTTCCAGATAGTCGACAATCAGTTCCCGGATGTCGCGGTCGTCATCGACGACCAGGATGTGGTCAATACGCTCCAAAGGCTGCTCCTGCGGCAAAATAAACTCTTCACAAGCATAAGCCGTGTTGCCGGAAGCGCAACGTCGCGCCGCCGGCAAGTCGCGGGTTACAACCGATCGGCGTCCACCACCGCCTGCACAAACGCCGTCGGATCCTCCTGCGGCGGGTTATGGCCCACCGCCCCCGGCAGATCCCGGTGCTCATATTTACCGGTAAATTTGGCCCGGTAGCTGGCCGGAGCCGGATGCGGCGCGCCGTTATTCGCCCCTTCCAGAGTGATGGTGGGCACGGTTATCGGCGGCAGCGCCGCCAGCCGTTGTTCATAGCCGGCATACTTCGCTTCCCCCTTCTCCAGCCCCAGGCGCCAGCGGTAGTTGCTGATGGTGATCGCCACGTGGTCCGGGTTATCCAGCGCCCGGGCGGTTTTGGCAAAGGTCGCGTCGCTGAATGGCCACTGCGGAGACGCCTGATGCCAGATAAATTTCGCAAAGTCGTGGGTGTTCTGCCGGTAACCGGCTTCGCCGCGCGGGGTGGCAAAATAGAACTGATACCACCACGACAGCTCCGCCTGCGGCGGCAGCGGTTTTTCGCCAATCTGCTGACTGCTGATCAGATACCCGCTCACCGAGACCAGGGATTTCACCCGCTGCGGCCACAGCGCGGCGACGATATCCGCCGTGCGCGCCCCCCAGTCAAAGCCGGCCAGATCTGCCTGCCTGATGTTCAGGGCGTCCATCAAATGGACAATATCGGCCGCCATCGCCGACGGCTGACCATTACGCGGCGTTTTCGCCGACAGGAAACGGGTGGCGCCGTAGCCGCGCAGATACGGCACAATCACCCGGTAACCCTTCTGCGCTAAAGCCGGCGCCACCTGGGCATAGCTCTGAATATCGTAGGGCCAGCCGTGCAGCAGAATCACCGGCTGGCCGTCCCGCGGACCGATATCCACGTAGCCAATATTCAGATCGCCAGCGTGGATCTGGTGGATTTTGTCGAACGCCCCCGCGTCTTCAGCGGCGCAAATGGCGGCGGACCACAGGGTGGATAACCCCAGCGCCGCGGCGCTGGTATACCGGATCAGGGATAATCTGTTCATCGCTTTCTCACCTTTTATCTTCATCAAGAGAGTACGTGACCAGTTAAGCGGAAATTTGTATCCGCCATGTGCCCGACCGGGGCCATTTTTATCTCTTAATGTCAGGGACCCGCCGCGGGATACAGTGTGATACACAGTTCACGTTGGCAATTGTTGCGGGCTTGTGAATTTCTGCTTGCCCACGGGCATAAATCCGCTACCGTGTCAGCCATTTTTACCACCTGATAACCCATGAGCCCGCTATGGCGATTTTTGATGGTCACAATGACCTGCTGCTGAATCTCTGGCTTCACCATCGCGAGGATCCGGTGACCGCCTTCTTTGCCGGGATAGAGAACGGCCACCTCGATTATCCGCGTATTCTCCAGGGCGGTCTGGCCGGCGGCCTGTTCGCCCTCTTTGTGCCGCCGCAGGAGTACATCGCCCGCATGGCGCCGCAGTACGCCAGCCAGGCGTGGGATCCCTTAACGATCCTCTGGCAGCAGCTGGCTATTCTCAAGGCGATTTGCGCCCATGACGCCAGCCGCGCGCGGCTGTGCCTGAGCGCGGCGGATATCGAACGCTGTCGTCAGGATAAGGCGCTGGCGATGGTGGCGCACATCGAAGGCGCCGGCGGGTTCGACGCCCAAGGCGACGATCTGCAGGCCTTTTATCGCGCCGGGGTGCGCAGCATCGGTCTGTTCTGGAATATCGCTAATCGCTTCGGCTGCGGGGTCACCGGCGCCTTTCCCGGCAGCCCGGACAGCGGGCCGGGTCTTACCGGCGAGGGCATCGTGCTCATCGCCCAGGCCAACGCCCTGAAGATGCAGATCGATGTTTCGCACATGAATGAACAGGCTTTTTGGGATACCGCCCACCATTCCACCGCCCCGCTGGTGGCCACCCACTCCAATGCCCACGCCCTGTGCCCGCAGCCGCGCAACCTGACCGATCGGCAACTGCGGGCGATCCGCGACAGCGGCGGCGTAGTGGGCGTCAATTTCGGCAACGCCTTCCTGCGCGCCGACGGACGGCGCGATAGCGACACGCCCATCGCCACCATCGTCCGGCATATCGACTATCTTATTAACATAATGGGTGAGGATCATGTGGCCCTCGGTTCGGATTTTGACGGCGTCACCCTGCCGGACGCGCTGGGGGATGTGGCCGGCTTACCGCTGCTAATCAATGCCTTGCGTGACAGCGGCTATGATCAATTGGTGCTGGATAAGCTGCTGTGGCGTAACTGGCTGCGGGTATTAAAACATGTTTGGCAACAATAGGTTATATTGTAAACATAAAGTTAAATCCTTACAGATTCCGGGTTGATCTCTCACCCGGTGAAGCGCAATATGCGGCGGCCGTCACAGATCCTGCATTATCCGTGAGGCCTGTGGTCATTTTTAAGAGGAACAAAACATGTGGAAGAAACCTGCTTTTATCGATTTACGTCTCGGTCTGGAAGTGACGCTGTACATTTCTAACCGCTAATCGCCCCGCCCGCCGTTCGCGCGGGCATCTTTTTACATTACCCGGTCCGTCTTCATGTTCATTAAAGTCCTCGGTTCCGCCGCCGGCGGCGGTTTCCCGCAATGGAACTGCAACTGCGCCAACTGCCAGGGTCTGCGCGACGGCACGATCCAGGCCAGCGCCCGCACCCAGTCGTCGATCATCGTCAGCGATAACGGTCAGGAGTGGGTGCTGTGCAACGCCTCGCCGGATATCAGTCAGCAGATCGCCCACACGCCCGAGTTAAATAAAGCCGGCGTGCTGCGCGGAACGCATATCGGCGGCATTATTCTCACCGACAGCCAGATCGACCACACCACCGGGTTACTGAGCCTGCGCGAAGGCTGCCCGCACCAGGTGTGGTGCACCCCGGAGGTCCATGAGGATCTCTCCACCGGTTTCCCGGTGTTTACCATGCTTCGACACTGGAACGGCGGCCTGGTGCATCACCCCATCGCGCCGCAGCAGCCTTTTACCGTTGACGCCTGTCCTGATTTGCAGTTTACCGCGGTGCCTATCGCCAGCAACGCGCCGCCCTATTCGCCGTATCGCGATCGGCCGCTGCCGGGCCATAACGTGGCGCTGTTTATCGAAAACCGCCGCAACGGGCAGACGCTGTTCTACGCACCGGGGCTCGGTGAACCGGATAAGACCATTCTGCCATGGCTGCAAAAAGCGGATTGTCTGCTGATCGATGGCACCGTCTGGCAGGATGACGAACTGCAGGCCGCCGGCGTTGGGCGCAATACCGGCCGCGATATGGGCCACCTGGCGCTCGGTGATGAGCACGGGATGATGGCCCTGCTGGCCTCCCTGCCGGCAAAACGTAAAATTCTTATTCATATCAATAACACCAACCCGATCCTTAACGAGCGGTCTCCCCAGCGCCAGGCGCTGACGCAACAGGGGATTGAAGTGAGCTGGGACGGGATGGCTATCACCCTTCAGGAAACCGCATGCTGATCACCGACACGCTGTCGCCGCAGGCCTTTGAAGAGGCCCTGCGGGCCAAAGGCGCCTTCTACCATATTCACCACCCTTACCACATTGCCATGCATAACGGCGACGCGACCCGCGAGCAAATTCAGGGCTGGGTGGCGAACCGGTTTTACTACCAGACCACCATTCCGCTGAAAGACGCGGCGATCATGGCCAACTGCCCGGACGCGCAGACCCGGCGCAAATGGGTGCAGCGGATCCTCGACCACGATGGCAGCCATGGCGAGGACGGCGGGATTGAAGCCTGGCTGCGGCTGGGAGAAGCGGTCGGTCTGAGCCGCGACGATCTGCTCAGCGAGCGCCACGTCTTGCCCGGCGTGCGCTTCGCGGTGGATGCCTATCTTAATTTCGCCCGTCGCGCCTGCTGGCAGGAGGCGGCCTGCAGCTCTCTGACCGAGCTGTTCGCCCCGCAGATCCATCAGTCGCGCCTCGACAGTTGGCCGCAGCACTACCCGTGGATCAAAGAGGAAGGCTATTTTTACTTCCGCAGCCGTCTGAGCCAGGCCAACCGCGACGTGGAGCATGGCCTGGCGCTGGCGAAGGCCTACTGCGACAGCGCTGAAAAACAGAACCGGATGCTGGAGATCCTGCAGTTTAAGCTCGACATTTTATGGTCGATGCTCGACGCCATGACCATGGCCTATGCCCTGCAGCGCCCGCCCTATCATACGGTCACCGACAAGGCGGCCTGGCACACGACCCGACTGGTGTAACCATGCAAAAAACCTCCATCGTCGCCTTTCGTCGCGGCTACCGTCTGCAGTGGGAAGCTGCCCAGGAGAGCCATGTGATCCTCTATCCGGAGGGAATGGCCAAACTCAATGAGACCGCCGCGGCGATCCTCGAGCTGGTCGATGGCCGGCGCGACGTCGCGGCAATTATCGCCGTGCTCAACGAACGCTTCCCGGAAGCCGGTGGCGTCGATGACGACGTCATCGAGTTCCTGCAGATAGCCTGTCAACAGAAGTGGATCACCTGCCGTGAGCCAGAGTAAACCCGCCGTCAATCCGCCGCTGTGGCTGCTGGCGGAGCTAACCTATCGCTGCCCGCTGCAGTGCCCCTACTGTTCGAATCCGCTGGACTTCGCCCAACAGGACAAGGAGCTGACCACCGAACAATGGATCGAGGTCTTTCGCCAGGCGCGGGCGATGGGCAGCGTACAGCTGGGCTTTTCCGGCGGCGAGCCGCTGACCCGTAAAGATCTGCCAGAGCTGATCCGCGCCGCGCGCGACCTCGGATTCTATACCAACCTGATCACCTCCGGCATAGGGCTGACGGAGAGCAAACTTGACGCCTTCAGCGAGGCCGGGCTGGACCATATCCAGATTAGCTTCCAGGCCAGCGATGAGGTGCTCAACGCTGCGCTGGCCGGTAACAAAAAAGCCTTCCAGCAGAAGCTGGCGATGGCCAGGGCGGTAAAAGCGCGCGACTACCCGATGGTGCTCAACTTCGTTCTTCACCGGCACAACATCGATCAGCTGGATAAAATTATCGCGCTGTGCATTGAGCTGGAAGCGGATGACGTTGAGCTGGCCACCTGCCAGTTCTACGGTTGGGCGTTCCTCAATCGCGAGGGGCTGCTGCCGACCCGGGAACAGATCGCCCGCGCCGAGCAGGTGGTCGCCGACTACCGGCAGAAAATGGCCGCCAGCGGCAATCTCACCAACCTGCTGTTTGTCACCCCGGACTATTACGAAGAGCGGCCGAAAGGCTGCATGGGCGGCTGGGGATCGATTTTCCTCAGCGTTACCCCGGAAGGCACCGCCCTGCCGTGCCACAGCGCGCGTCAGCTGCCGGTGGCGTTTCCGTCGGTGCTGGAGCAGAGCCTGGAGTCGATCTGGTATGACTCGTTCGGCTTCAATCGCTACCGCGGGTATGACTGGATGCCGGAGCCGTGCCGCTCCTGTGATGAAAAAGAGAAAGACTTCGGCGGCTGCCGCTGCCAGGCCTTTATGCTGACCGGCAGCGCCGATAACGCCGACCCGGTGTGCAGCAAATCGCCGCATCATCACAAAATCCTCGACGCCCGGCGCGAAGCGGCCTGCAGCGACATAAAAGTCAGCCAGCTGCAGTTCCGCAACCGTACCCGCTCGCAGCTGATCTACAAAACCCGGGACCTGTAATGACGCTGGCGACACGCACCGTCACGCTGCCGGGCGGCCTGCAGGCCACCCTGGTCCATCAGCCGCATGCCGATCGCGCCGCGGCCCTGGCGCGGGTCGCCGCCGGCAGCCACCACGAACCATCGCGCTTTCCCGGTCTGGCGCACCTGCTGGAGCATCTGCTGTTTTACGGCGGTGAGCGCTACCGGGATGATGACCGGCTGATGGGCTGGGTGCAGCGCCAGGGCGGAAGCGTGAATGCCACCACCCTGGCCCGCCACAGCGCGTTCTTTTTCGAGGTCGCCGCCGATGGTCTGGCTGACGGTGTCGCGCGTCTACAGGAGATGCTGCAGGCGCCGCGGCTGCTCAGGGAAGATATTCAGCGTGAAGTGGCGGTGATTGACGCCGAGTACCGCCTGATCCAGCAGCATGAGCCGTCGCGCCGGGAAGCCGCCGTGCGCCACGCCGCCAGCGCGCCCGCGGCCTTTCGCCGCTTTCAGGTAGGCAGTGCCGACGCGCTGGCGGGCGATCGCCCTGCACTGCAGGCGGCGTTACGTGATTTTCACCGCACCCATTACGTCGCCCGGCGGATGCAGCTCTGGCTGCAAGGGCCGCAGTCGCTGGAGGCGCTCGGCGAGCTGGCGGCCCGTTTCGCCACCGGGCTTGCCGCAGGCGAGGCTCCGCCGCCGGCGCCACCGCTGCGCCTGGGCGAATCCACTGCACTGCAGCTGGCGGTCTCCAGCCAGCCCGCGCTGTGGCGCTGCCCGCTGATCGCCTTAAGTGACAACGTCACGTTATTGCGCGAGTTTTTGCTTGATGAAGCCCCTGGCAGCCTGATGGCCGGGCTGCGCCAGCGTGGCCAGGCGCAAGAGGTGGCGCTGAGCTGGTTGTATCAGGATCAGCGCCTCGGCTGGCTGGCGCTGGTCTTCGCCAGCGACCGGCCGGAACAGGTCGACCAGCAGATAACCCACTGGCTGCAGGCGCTACGGCAGACGACGCCAGACCAGCAGCAACACTACTATCAGCTGTCCTGGCGCCGTTTTCAAACGCTGTCGCCCCTCGATCAGCTGCGCCAGCGGGCATTCGGCTTTGCCCCCGGCGGGCCGCCCGTCGGGTTCGCCGATTTTTGCGCCGCCCTGCAGGCCGCCCCCACGGTCAGCCTGGCCTGCCAGACCATTTCCCCAGGGGAGCCTGTTGCCACCCAGGGCTTTAGCCTGCCGCTTAGCCGGTGGTGGCGCCGCCCGGTCTCTGACCCGGCGCTGGAATTCGCTTTTTATCCGCAAGCCGCTGGCGGCCTCGCCGCGGAAAACCCGGAGAAAGCCGCGCCGCTGCTCCACCTCCCGTCACCGGGCGAGCCGCCGAGGCTCCTGCTCCGACCGCCCTTCTACTGCTCGCCCGATATGGCCGAAGGGCTGGCGCGCGGGGAACAGCTGCGCCCGCTGCTCGCCGCGCTGCGCCACGCCGGGGGCCGCGGCGAGTGGCATCGCGTCGACGGCAGCTGGCAGTTGCTCCTGCAGTGGCCAGCGTCCGGCCGACGGCCGGTGGCGATTCTGCAGGCCATTGTGCGGCAGCTCGCGCTCCCGGTCACCCCGCTGGCCCCGCCGCCGGAGAATATTGCTATCCGTCATCTCATGGCTTTGCTCCCCGATCGGTTGGGCGCATCAGAGCATCAGGAAGGTTGGCTGGCGGCCCTGACCGGCGGCAGCGCAGAGGATGCGCAGTGGATCGCGCGCCAGCTGAGCCTGCTTAGCGCCCGGGTTAACCCGCCGGGCAACCTCTCTGGCCCCTGCCGCCGCGGCGTCGAACGGCTGACTTTCCCCGGAGGCGATACAGCGCTGCTGGTCTTTATTCCGCTGCCGGAAGGCGCCTCGCTGGCGGCCCTGCGGGTGCTGGCGCAGCGCTGTGAGCCACTCTTTTTCCAGCGCCTGCGGGTGGAGCAGCAGATCGGCTATGTGGTGAGCTGCCGCTATCAGCGCGTCGCCGATCGCGACGGGCTGCTGATGGCGCTCCAGTCCCCGGATCGCCGCGCCGTGGCGCTGCTGCGCTGTTGCAACACCTTTCTGCGCCAGCTGCCGCCGCTGGATGAAACGACCTTCAGGCCGCTACAGCAGCGCCTGGCTGCACAGGTTCGCACCCGGACGCCGCCCGAGGCGCAAGCGCTGGCCGTCCTGCGTCAGAAGTATGGTTTAGCGGAGCTGACGCCGCAGACGGCTGACGCGCTGCGCGTTGAAGAGGTCGACGACCTGGCCTACGAGATGTCCCGCCGTCGTCGCCGCTGGCGGGTACTGTTCACTGCCGGGGATTAATGGCCGGGGGCATCAGGGGTCAGATAGGCACTGACGAAGCGCGAGAGGATCGCCGCGGCCTGCGGGCTCTCCTGCACTTCATCGTGTAATCGCTTCGCGTCGATGCCCTCCGCCTGCAGCACCGCCTCCCGGTAGCGGATCAGCGAGCGGGCAATCGGCGCGGTGAATTCCGGGTGAAACTGCGTGGAGACCGCGTGCGGCCCGTAGCGCACGATCTGGTGGGGATCGTGGGAGGATGCGGCCAGCACCGTGGCCCCCTCCGGCAGACGGGTCACGGTTTGCAAATGGCTCAGATGCGCGGGAAATGCGGCCGGCAGGCCCCGCAGCAGCGGGTCGTCGACACCCCACGGCGATAGCGAAACGGTCTGGCTGCCGCTTTCCCGTCCGGCGGAATGATACGCCACCTCGCCCCCCAGGGCATGAGCCATCAGCTGATGGCCATAGCAAACGCCGAACAGCGGCATGCCGATAGCCACCGCCTGACGGACCCAGTCGGCGGTCCGTTCGCTCCATACCAGACGGTCGGTCACCATCGCCCAGGAGCCGGTCAGCACCGCCACCGTCTGGCGATCCGGCGCCGGCAGCGGCTCGTCCTCAAACACCCGTACCGCGGTGAGCTGCGCCTGCCACGGCGCCAGCAGCGTGCGGAACCAGCGCGGCAGATCGCCATGCTCCTCACGGATGGCTGCCGGCGGCGTCCCGGTCTGAACCAGCAATAATCGGTTACGTGTCACCCTTCCTCCTCGCTCGTCATGTTCCCTAAAATACTATGCCGCCGGGAAGATGATGGGACAAATAACCAATTTCTATGAACGATGCGCCTGCGGAATAAGTCCAGCCGCTTACTGGGCGTCCGCGCTCTCCCGCTGCGGCACGTCGGCTGCGGCCGCCGGCGCCTGCTGCGGGACAAAAATATGGTCCAGAATGGCGCGCGCCGTCGGTCCGGCCACCACCCCATCCCCGCCGCCGTTCTCCAGGATTAGCGCCATCGCCACCTTCGGATGCTGATAAGGGGCAAACAGGGTATAGAAGATGTGATCCCGCAGACGCACCGGGATCATTTTGGCGTTATAGGTCTGGTTTTGCTTCAGACTGAACACCTGCGAAGTCCCGGACTTCGCCGCAATCTGGTACGGCGCGGTATGGAACAGCTTGTAGCCGGTGCCGTTGGGCAGATTCGCCATCCCATACATGCCGTTGCGCACAATGCCCCAGTACGGGGATTTTGGATCGCCCACCTGCGGCAGGTTCGCCGGCTGCTGATAGCGTTCCACATGATTGCCCTGCTTCATCGAATAGAGCAGATGCGGGTCCTGCACCTTACCGTTGTTCAGGAGCGTGGTGAGCGCTTTCACCATCTGGATGGGGGTGGCGATCCAGTATCCCTGGCCAATACCGACGGAGATGGTATCCCCCTGGTACCAGGGCTTTTTATGCACTCGCTGTTTCCACTCCCGGCTGGGCAGCACCCCGCTATACTCCTCATTGAGATCGATGCCGGTGGACTGGCCGTAGCCGAATTTGCTCAGCCACTCATGGATCCGGTCGATGCCCATCTCGAAGGCAACCTGGTAGAAAAAGGTGTCCGCCGACTCTTCAATGGCTTTGGTCACGTTGAGCATGCCGTGGCCGGTTTTCAGCCAGTCGCGGTAGCGACGCTGCGTGCCCGGCAGGGTCCACGTCGGCGCCCCGAAGAAGGTGGTGTTCGGCGTGATCACACCGGCGGAGAGCGCCGACAGCGCCATATAGGGCTTCACCGTCGAGGCCGGGGGATACAGCCCCTGGGTGACGCGGTTGATCAGCGGCCGGTCCGGGTTATCCAGCAGCGATTTATAGGCCTGATAGCCGATACCTTTGACGAACGGGTTAGGATCATAGCTGGGGCTGGAGACCATCGCCAGCACCCCGCCATCCCGGGGATCGACCACCACCACCGCCGCGCGCTGCCCCTTCAGTACCGACTCAATATACTGCTGCAGGTGCAGGTCAAGGGTCAGGTAGAGGTTTTTCCCGGCCACCGGCGGTACTTCTTTCAACAGACGCACCACCCGGCCGTGGTTGTCCACCTCCACCTCCTGGTAGCCGGTGGTGCCGTGGAGCGCTTTTTCGTAATAGCCCTCGATCCCCTGCTTGCCGATATTGTGGTCGGCAGCATAGTTCTCCTCTTCGCCATCTTTCGCCAGCCGCTGCAGGTCGCTGTCGTTGATTTTCGACACATAGCCCACCACGTGCGCCAGCTCTGCGCCGTAGGGGTATTCACGCTGCTGATAGCTCTCCACCGTCACCCCGGGGAAACGGAATTCGTTGACCGCGAAGCGGGCCACCTCCACGTCGCTGAGGTCGGATTTGAGGGTAACCGCTTTATAGCGGCTGCTGTGGTGCATATCGTCGCGGAAGCTGGCGATGTCGTCCGGCGTCAGGTCGACAATCGGCGTCAGGGTTTGCAGCAGCGCGGCCATATCGGGAATTTTGCTCGGGATCACCTGCAGGCGATACAGGGTAATATTCTGCACCAGCGGTATGCCGTTGCGATCGAATATCAGCCCGCGGCTGGGGGCGATGGGCAGCATTTTAATATCGTTTTGGTTGGAACGGGTCTGGTAGAAATCGTGCTGCTCCACCTGCAGATGGTAGAGGTTGAAAATCAGCACGCCAAAGCAGACCACCACCAGCAGAAAGGCGATTGCGGCCCGGCGGATAAACAGCATCTCTTCCGCGGAGTGGTCGCGAATTTCATCTCTCAAAAGGGGCATTAGCGGTACATCACCTGGATCACGGGAAAAGCCAACGGCGTAACGGCCGGGAAGCATAGCCTTATCGCGGCGTTAGCCCTACTGAAAGGTTGCTAATGATCTGGCAGAAATGTTTCAGCATGTTAGAGCCTGGAGAGCCTTTCTCTGTGGCAGAAAGGCATCAGGGTGCGAGGTTAGCCAGCGACGGATATCGCTGGCCTCCCTTTTCCCGACAAACCCGGTTATTTTCTGGCCTCAAAAGCGATCTTAACCGCCATTCCGGCCAGTACCGTCGCCATCAGCCAGCGTTGAAATTGTTGCCAGCCCGGCCGCCGGCTAAGAAATAACGCCACCTGCCCGGCCAGCAAGATAATCAGGCCGTTCACCGCCACACTGATTAATACCTGAGTACAGCCTAACATTAACGACTGGCTGAGCACGCTACCGAGTCCGGGGGTGATAAACTGCGGCAGCAGGGACAAATAGAGGATAGCAACTTTGGGGTTCGCCAGGCTGGTGATAAATCCCATCAGAAACAGCTTACGCCCACTGTCCGCAGGTAATTCACGCACCGCGAATATCGGCCTCCCTCCTGGTTTTATCGCCTGCCACGCCAGATAGAGCAAATAAGCGACCCCGCATAAACGCAAGGCATCGTAGGCATAAGGGACCGCGAAAACCAACGCGGTAATGCCGAAAGCGGCACACAGCATATAGAAGAAAAAGCCCACGGCAACCCCGGCAAGGGAGATAAAGCCAGCGCGTTTTCCCTGGCAAATCGAACGCGAAGTGAGATACATCATATTGGGGCCGGGGGTTAACACTAATCCCAGCGCCACCGCGGCAAAGGCCATTAATGAAGCGAATTCAGGCATAACTTATCTCCAGATAGCGGTAATGCCCAGGCGCGCGGCGACGTCGACCATGCTCCCCAACAGTATTCTGTCTTTAGCGCCAGTCACATGGTGTCTAAGTATTAGCTTATTCTGTGTCCGCCAACAACCCCTGCGCCGGGCATTCGTTACGCTCGCTCAGCGGAAAACCCTCATCCTTTTCTCATAGTAAAATTGTCATATCTCAAACAATTAGCATTCCTTCGGCCCGATTGACGCAGATCGTTTCCTTTGCCGTCTCGTTACGTCTATGGTTAATGGTGAGGTGTATTTTTTACCCCTGGATCCGCCAGGTCATATAAGAGGGTGTTTCGCCCTTCGTTGAACGGAATTAGCTATTAAATCCGTAGACTCATTCAAATATCGCTTATTGGTAGCAGTGTATATCGTAACGGCATTCACAAAAGCAAACGGAGCCTGATATGAGCACGTCTAACGACCCATCCAACAACGCATCCGCCGGAAAGTGCCCTTTCCACGCCGAGACGCCCAAGCAGAGCGCCGGCAGCGGCACCGGCAACCGCGACTGGTGGCCTAACCAGCTGCGTGTCGATCTGCTGAACCAGCACTCCAGTCGTTCCAACCCGTTGGGTGAGGATTTTAACTACAGGGAAGAGTTTAAAAAGCTCGATTACTCCGCGCTGAAGGCTGACCTCAGAGCGCTGCTGACCGATTCGCAAGAGTGGTGGCCAGCAGACTGGGGCAGCTATATCGGTCTGTTTATTCGTATGGCCTGGCACGGCGCCGGCACCTACCGCACCGTTGACGGTCGCGGCGGCGCGGGTCGTGGGCAGCAGCGCTTTGCGCCGCTGAACTCCTGGCCTGACAACGTCAGCCTAGATAAGGCCCGCCGTCTGCTGTGGCCGGTGAAACAGAAATATGGCCAGAAAATCTCCTGGGCCGACCTTTACATGCTGGCGGGTAACGTGGCGCTGGAAAACGCCGGCTTCCGCACCTTCGGTTTTGGCGCCGGTCGTGAAGATGTCTGGGAACCGGATCTGGACGTTGACTGGGGCGATGAGAAAGAGTGGCTGGCCCACCGTCACCCGGAAAGTCTGGCGAAACAGGCCATCGGCGCCACCGAAATGGGGCTGATTTACGTTAACCCGGAAGGACCGAACGCCAGCGGCGAGCCGCTGTCCGCCGCCGCGGCCATTCGCGCCACCTTCGGCAATATGGCGATGGACGATGAAGAAATAGTCGCGCTGATCGCCGGCGGCCACACGCTGGGTAAAACCCATGGCGCCGCAGAAACCAGCCACGTCGGCGCCGAGCCGGAAGCCGCGCCGCTGGAAGCACAGGGCCTGGGCTGGCACTCCAGCTACGGCAGCGGCGCAGGCGCGGATGCCATTACCTCCGGTCTGGAAGTGGTCTGGACGCAGACGCCCACCCAGTGGAGCAACTACTTTTTCGAGAACCTGTTCAAATACGAATGGGTGCAGACCCGCAGCCCGGCGGGCGCTATCCAGTTCGAAGCCAAAGACGCCCCGGAAATTATCCCGGATCCGTTTAACCCGGGGAAAAAGCGCAAACCGACCATGCTGGTCACCGACCTGACCCTGCGCTTCGACCCGGAGTTTGAGAAGATCTCCCGTCGCTTCCTCAACGACCCGCAGGCTTTTAACGAGGCCTTCGCCCGGGCGTGGTTCAAGCTGACCCACCGCGATATGGGGCCGAAATCCCGTTACCTCGGGCCGGAAGTGCCAAAAGAAGATCTGATTTGGCAGGATCCGCTGCCGGCGGCCACCCATCAGCCGAGCGCGGAAGACATCGCCAGCCTGAAAACCGCCATCGCCGGCGCCGGCCTGTCGGTGAGTGAGCTGGTATCGGTAGCCTGGGCCTCCGCCTCCACTTTCCGCGGCGGCGATAAGCGCGGCGGCGCCAACGGCGCGCGTCTGGCGCTGGCCCCGCAGAAGGACTGGCCGGTCAATGCTATCGCCAGCCGGGTGCTGCCGACCCTGCAGGCGATCCAGCGAGCTTCCGGCAAAGCGTCGCTGGCCGATATCATCGTGCTGGCTGGCGTGGTCGGCGTTGAGCAGGCTGCGGCGGCGGCTGGCGTCAGCGTCAACGTGCCGTTTACCCCTGGCCGCGTCGACGCCCTGCCTGAGCAGACCGACGTCGAGTCGTTTGACCTGCTGCAGCCGCTGGCGGATGGCTTCCGCAACTACCGTCGCATCGAGGGCGGTGTGTCGACGGAAACGCTGCTGATCGATAAAGCGCAGCAGCTGACCTTAACCGCTCCGGAAATGACGGTTCTGGTGGGTGGACTGCGCGTGCTGGGCGCCAACTACGACGGCAGCAAACACGGGGTGTTTACCGACCGCGTCGGCGTGCTCAGCAATGACTTCTTCGTCAACCTGCTGGATATGGCCACCGTCTGGAAACCGGCCGATGATCGGGCGGAGCTGTTTACCGGCAGCGACCGTAAAACCGGCGAAGCGAAGTACAGCGCCACCCGCGTGGATCTGGTGTTTGGCTCCAACTCGGTCCTTCGCGCCCTGGCGGAAGTGTACGCCTGCGCCGACGGGCAGCAGAAGCTGGTGCATGACTTTGTCGCCGCCTGGACCAAGGTGATGAACCTCGACCGTTTCGACCTGTGATCCCCTCGCCCCGGCACCCGCCGGGGCTTTTTTTTATACCGCCCGCGGCAGCTGTTGCAGGCGGCTCCGCGTTCGCTGAATATCCTCCAGTTCCACCCCGGCCACCAGCGTCTCCAGGTCGCAGCGGGTCACCAGCAGCAGGCGGATCTGCTTTTCATACAACACATCAATCACGTTGATAAAGCGCTGCTGGGCCGCCGGCCCAACCGTGGCCAGCGGCGGCACCTCGTCCAGCAACCAGACGGCATAACGTTCGCTGAGCGCCAGATAGTCCATCACCGCCGTGGCGGCCTGGCAGAGCTGGGCAAAAGAGAAATGGAGCAAGGCGGGTGACGCCGCGGCCGCCTGCAGCGTGCGGTAGCCTACCTCCAGCGGGACCGGTTCGGCAGGCAGCGAGGGCAGCTCGTACAGCTGACGCTGTGATTCGCCCGGGTTAACCCATAGCCGCCCGCTGCAGAAGGCGTTATCCTGGCTCAGATGCCGTTCGCGATAATCCTCCTCGCCGTTAAGCGCGACGACCGCCAGGTGGGCGCGGATCAGCGCGATCGACGGTAAAAAGCGATCGTGATACAGCGGATTAGGCAGCAGCATCTCCGGCGGGTAGTTAGAGGTAGCCAGCAGCACGATGCCCCGTTGAAAAAGGTGTTCCAGCAGCGCCTTCATCAGCATGGCGTCGCCGGGGTCGTGAAGATGAAATTCGTCGAAACACAGCAGGCGGCAGCCGGAGGTCATCTGCATCATCACCGTCTGCAGGCCAGGCGCGCCGGGGGCATTCAGCCGCTGGTGCAGTTCGCGGAAGAAGTGATGAAAATGGACCCGACGCCGGGCGGCAAGCGGCAGGCTGGCAAAAAAGTGATCGAGAATATAGCTTTTCCCTCGCCCGGTGCGTCCCCAGACGTACAGTCCCTGCGGCGTGCCGGGCGCGGACAACAACTGCTGGCCCAGGGCGTCCAGGCGAGCGATGAGCGACAGCTGATCGTCGTCCAGCGTCAGACGGGCACGCGCCGCCTGCTCGGCCATCACGCGGGTAAAGCGAAAATCAGCCGTCGTCATAGTCTGGCCAGATTCCGACGGCACACATCCATTATTTAACATTCTTATAACCTCCGGCAGGAGGCCATTCTAGCCGCTTTCCCACGGGTTGGCGAATCGCGCGGCCAGCGGCCGTTTCCGCTGCCCCACCGACTGTCTCTACGCTTCTCCGACGCGCCAGTGTACCGAGGTGACGTTCTGCTGAACGCCCACTTGCGCCATAATCTGCGCCAGCGTTTTCTGATGCTGCTTATGGCTAATCAGCTCCGCGCAAATCTCCAGCTGATCCGCCGTGTCTGCTGCCGCCGACTGTAATCCCTGCAGGGTGAACCTCTGCTGCTGAGCAATATTCAGCAGCAGCTGACGCACGGCCTTTTCATGCTCGCGCAAACAGGTGACGCGTAAGATATAGCGTTTTTCTTCGTCACCGGCGCCCGGCAAGGCATGAATACGCTGCGCCGCTTCGCGGAGCAGGATATTGGCGCACAGAATAATCAGCGTCGCCGCCGTCGCGTTCCAGAACTGCCCCAGGCCGCAAAGGACACCGATACCGGCCGAGCACCACAGGGTGGCGGCGGTATTGAGGCCGCGAACGTTCATGCCATCGCGCATAATCACTCCCGCCCCCAGGAAGCCGATACCGGAGACGATCTGCGCCGCAATGCGCCCCGGGCTGTCCGGCGAGGCCGACATCGCGCTAAGAATAAACACCGCCGCGCCGGTGGCCACCAGCGCATTGGTCCGCAAACCGGCCATACGTTGCCGCCATTGTCTTTCCGCGCCGATCAGCGCTCCCAGCAGCATTGCCGCGAGTAAATGTGTCATATAAGGAAATACCATCGCGCCTTCCTCCAGATAACAGAAAGCAATAAAAATGTATTGATGTCGCGCTCAGCCGCGCCGGGCAATTAGCGGGCGGATGATGGTGGAGGAAATAAGGTGGTGGGAAACAGAAACATAACGATGCCTCTCGCGTTCGGTCGCGAATCACTACATTCAGGGAGGCAATCCGGTAATCAAAGATTGCTGCCCGCCGGTTCGGCAAGCAGCGAAAATAGTCGCGTTAACTTGCCGGAGAATAACAATAAGGATGACTGTCCAACGCATGACTCCTGTATGAAAGTGGGCACATTATAGCCTGGCGCAATAGCGGGTAAAGCGGGAAAACGCCGCCAGTGAGGATTCGTTTACTCTGACTGGCCCTGGGCCTGGCCCTGCGCAGCGCGACATCGCCTGGCGGAGAACATTGCCCCCACGGTGATTTACTTCAATTCTTCCCTTAGCGTGCGGCGAAAACCAGCATGAATATCATCTTTTACCCTGCATGGCGCGATCTTGCGCTAAAGATTGCCGTTAACGCTAAAGATTAAAAATTTAAAACTATTAACAATCACTTAACATTAGCAGGCAAACCATTCTTCCTGAGGAACACAACACCATGTCTACCACCCAGGTTCTCGGCGAATCGCCCTATGCTTCGCCAGGACAACCGCACGCCAGCTTAACCGGACGCATTGACGCGCTGCCCGCCTCCTTCGGGTTATGGTCGTTTATCACCTTACTCTCCCTCGGCGGCTTCTTTGAGCTCTACGATTTGTTCCAGACTGGGTACATCAGCGCGGGCCTGCTGGCGGAGGGTATTTTCCATACCGGCGCGGCGGGGATCTTTGGCATCGCCGATCAGGCGGCCTTTGCTTCCGCCACCTTTATGGGGCTGTTTATCGGCGCGAGCCTGCTGGCGCCGCTGGCGGACAAGCTGGGGCGCCGCCTGACCTTTATGGTGGCGCTCGCCTGGTACGGCTTTTTCTCGCTGCTGATGGCGACCCAGAGCAGTGCGGAAGGAGTGATCTTCTTCCGCTTTCTGGTGGGAATCGGCCTCGGCATTGAGCTGGTGACCATTGACACCTACCTCAGCGAATGGGTACCTACCCACCTGCGCAATAAAGCCTTCGCCTTTGCCTTCTTTATTCAGTTCTTGTCGGTTCCGGCGGTAGCGCTGATGTCCTGGATATTGGTGCCAACCACCCTCTTCGGCCTCGGCGGCTGGCGCTGGGTGATCATCTTCGGTGCGCTGTTCTCGCTGGCGATCTGGTTTATCCGCAAAAAGCTGCCGGAGTCAGCCCGCTGGCTGGAAACCAAAGGGCGGCATGATGAAGCACATGCGGTGATGTGCGTCATGGAAGCCCGCTGCGGCCTGACGCCGTCGCCGAAGCATGCGCAGGCGGCACAGAGCGTCGTCAAACGCGGCACCTTCCGCGAAATCTGGGCGCCGCAGTACCGGCAGCGAACCCTGATGCTGATGGTGATGAATTTCTTCCAGGCGATCGGTTTCTTCGGCTTTGGCAACTGGCTGCCGGCGCTGCTTTCCGGTCAGGGGGCCAGTATCACCCACAGTCTGCTGTACGCCTTCTTTATCACCCTCGCCTATCCGCTGGGCTGCCTGTTCTGCACCCGATTCGTGCATCGCTTTGAGAATAAGTGGCAGATCGTTCTCTCCGCGCTGATGACCGTCATCTTCGGCACCCTGTTTGCGCTGCAAAACAATCCTATCCTGCTGGTGATCTGCGGGTTTATGATCACCTGGTCCAACGCCTGGCTGACCATCAGCTACCACGCCTACCAGGCCGAGGTCTTCCCGACCCATATTCGCGCCCGCGCCGTCGGCTTCTGCTACTCGTTCAGTCGTCTCTCGACCGCGGTGACCAGCATCCTGATCGGCATTATTCTGCAATATGCCGGCACGCCGGGGGTGATTAGCTTTATCGTCGTCAGTATGCTGATGGTGATGCTGTCGGTGGGGATCTTCGGCCCGAGAACCCGGGGCATTCGACTGGAGAATATCTGAGGCTGGCCTCAGCCAAAAATCCCCTGCGCCTCGGCGAAGCATTTTTCCGCCAGGGACGAGACCGGCTCCTGCTGGCGCATAATCAGCGCCAGCTGCGAATCGACCTGGCTTTCGGCGATGGGCAGGATCTCAAGATTATCGCTTAGCGCTTCGAGGCCGTTGTTAAGCGGCATAATGGCGCAGCAGATCCCCGCCTGCACCGCCTGGATAATCTGAAACGTTGAATCGCTTTCAAAGACAGACGTCGGGGTTAGCCCTTTGGCCTTAAAGCTGATTTCAATGGATTCCCGGTAGTACATTCCCTTGGTCAGAAAGCCAAGGGGCAGCGCCGCCAGCGTATCCCAGCCCGGCGTCCCGGCGCTGAAGTCGAAATGGCGTTTATCGTGCAGCAGTCCCATCCGGGTTTGCGGCAGCCGGGCGATCTTAAACAGGCGTTCATCCAGATGCTGCAGGTAACAGATCCCCAGGTCCAGCTGGTTGCGGCTAACGCCATCGATAATCTGCTCCGAGGTCATTGACAGCAGGCTGAACTGCAGCGCCGGGTACTTCTCCGCGAGGGGTTTAATCAGCTGCATCGGGTTGAGGCTCGCCAGTGGCACCATACCAACCCGCAGCTGGCCGACCATCTGCCCGCGACAGATGGCCGCCTCCGCCGCCAGGCCGTCATGGGCGGCAAGCACCGCTCGCGCCCAGGCGAGAATCCGCTCCCCCTCCGGGGTAAAACCCTCAAAGCGCTGCCCGCGCTGGATAAGGGTCAGGTTCAGCTCCTCTTCCAGATTACGAATGCGCATGGAGAGGGTCGGCTGGGTAATATGGCAGGCTGCCGCCGCCTGGCCAAAATGGCGCGTCTGATCGAGCGCGATCAAATACTTGAGTTGCTTAATATCCATTCTCTTTCCCGTTTGAACCCCGCCGTTCACCCCCGGGGCCGCGCACAGGTTACCAGAATGTTAGTTTCATCACCGATAAATTCAAGCGAGGACAGGAGGGGCGACGGGGCGCAGGACGGCGCAACGCCGCCCAACGCCCTGCTTCTTTAACGCACGCCAGCCAGCGGGCGGATCTCTTTCGAGCGCAGCGTCAGGCGGACAGGAACTGACTTATAGGAGGGCGTACCGCTCTCTTCATCCAGATAGTTCAAGGGCACCAGCACGTTGGCTTCCGGATAATAGGCGCCGACGGTGCCGGGCGCGATGCCGTAGGCCACCACGGTGATATCTCTGAGCGTCAATGCGCTGCCCGGCAGCGCGGTGTGGATATCCACCCGATCGCCATGCTCCAGGCCCTGGGCGGCCATATCCTGCTCGTTCATAAACAGCACGTCGCGACGGCCAAAAACGCCGCGGTAACGGTCATCCATAGCGTAGATGGTGGTGTTGTACTGGTCGTGGCTGCGCAGGGTCACTAAGCGCATCACATCCTCGCCCTCCACCACCACGTTCTCATGCACGCCTTTGAAAACCGAGAACATGGCTTTGCCGGTGGCGGTAGGCCAGATGCGCTCGGTCGGCGGCAGCGGCATGCGAAAGCCCCCTGGGTGACGAATGCGCTGGTTGTAATCCTCGAACCCCGGAATGGTCTGTTCGATCAGATCGCGAATGCGGTCGTAATCTTCCACCAGATACAGCCAGTCGACTTTGCTGGCCGGCAGTGTGGCCTTCGCCAGACCGGCGACAATCGCCGGCTCCGAGCGCAGCGTCGGCGAGGCGGGCTTAAGCTTGCCTGAGGAGGCATGTACCATCGACATCGAATCCTCGACGGTGATCGACTGTCGGCCGCTGGCCTGCAGGTCAAGCTCGGTGCGGCCCAGACACGGCAGAATAAAGGTCTCTTTCGCCGTCAGCAGGTGCGAGCGGTTGAGCTTGGTGCCGACGTGAACGCTGAGCTCAAGGTTGCGCATCGCCGGGAAAGCGCGTTCGTGATCCGGCATCGCCACGGCGAAGTTGCCCCCGAGGCAGATCAGGGCTTTGGCGTCGCCAGCGATCATGGCCTCCAGCGCCTTCACCGCATCGTGACCATGATGCCGCGGCGGCGCGATCCCCATCACCCGCTGCAGGCTGTCGAGGAAGGCCGCAGTGGGTTTTTCGCTGATCCCGACGGTGCGGTTTCCCTGCACGTTTGAATGGCCGCGTAATGGGCAGATCCCGGCTCCTGGCTTGCCGATATTGCCGCGCATCAGCAGCAGGTCGGCAATCAGCCGGACGTTGGAGGTGCCTTTATTATGCTGGGTGATGCCCATGCCGTAGGTGACGATGGTGGCCGTGGATTTGGCGTAGGCCACGGCGACCTGGGTTAGCGACTCGCGCGTCAGACCGGACTCCTGCTCAATATCCTGCCAGCGGGTGGCGTGCAGATCCTCGGCGAAGGCGGCGAACCCCTGGGTATGTTGCGCAATAAACGCGTGGTCGAGCACCTGGCCCTGCTCCTCCTCCAGCTGCAGCAGCGCTTTGGCGATCCCTTTCAGCGCCGCCGCGTCGCCGCCGGCCCGTACCTGGTAGTAGGTCGACGCGATCGGCGTCGAGCGATATGTCGCCATCTCCATCACGTTCTGCGGGTCGGCAAAACGCTCCAGCGCCCGCTCACGCAATGGGTTAAAAACGATAATCGGCACACCCCGGCGGGAAAGCTCATGCAGAGTGCCCATCATCCGCGGATGGTTGGTGCCCGGATTATGGCCGATGGAGATCACCAGCTCGGTCTGGTCAAAATCGTCGAGGGAGACGGTGCCTTTGCCAATGCCGATCGACTGCGGCAGGCCCACGCTGGTAGATTCATGGCACATGTTAGAGCAGTCGGGAAAGTTATTGGTGCCGTACTCGCGGGCAAACAGCTGAAACAGCCACGCCGCTTCATTGGAGGCCCGTCCGGAGGTGTAGAATTCAACTTCATCTGGCTGCAGGCCGCGAAGGATCTCGCCGATACGGGCGAAGGCCGCCTCCCACGCCACCGGTCGCAGGGTATCGCTGGCGCGGTCGTAGACCAAAGGATGGGTTAAGCGGCCATAGCCCTCCAGTTCAAAATCGCTTTTCGCCAGCAGGGAGGTCACGGTGTTAGCCGCGAGGAACGCTGGCGTCACCCGTTTGGTGGTCGCCTCCCAGGTAACGGCTTTGGCGCCATTTTCGCAAAACTGAAAAGTGGATTTATGCTCTTTATCCGGCCAGGCGCAGCCCGGGCAGTCAAACCCATCCGGCTGGTTAGTTCGCAGCAGCGTGGCGGGCGCCTCGAAGGCATCCATCTGGGTACGCACGGCAATGGCCGTGGCCTTCAGCGCGCCCCATCCGCCTGCCGGACCGTCATAGGGGTGAACACCGGGAACCGCGCGTCTTTTATTGGTCATCTTTTTACTCCTGCTGCTCTGTTCTGGCCGCCGCCGGCCGAAAAAAAGCGTGCGACGACCCCGGCGACGAGGCGTGGTGTGCGCGGCGTCACCTGATAAGAATGCTGTTTCTCAAGGATAGTACGATGGGAAAGCGTAGGTACTGCGTTCGTTAACCGAATAATAACATACGCCACAAATCTGTATAATTGATGTTATCTATCGGGTGTTAAATTTAACTTATTTGCAAATTTTGCTTTTATCGCCGCCCTCTGCGCGGCGGGTCACGCGGGGACGGGAAAGTGATGACCGGGCAGCGGAAACTGCCCGGCGCGCAGGGGTTCAGGTCAGGTTGAAGTAACGGTCCGGACGCAGCGTCTCCGGCAGCGGATGTTGACCGGTCATGTCGAGCAGATTGCGCTCAATGGTGTTGCACATCGCGTTCAGCGGCAGGTCGTTGGCGGCGGTGCCGAAAGGATCCTCCAGCTCTTCCGCCAGCGAATCCCAGGATAAAAAGGTGTAGGAGATAAAGACCGAGACAAACGGCGTCATGTAGTGCAGATCCCCGACCAGGGCGAACGGCAGCAGCGTGCAGAACAGGTACACGGTGCGCTGCAGGATCAGGGTATAGGCGAACGGCACCGGGGTGGTGGCCAGCCTTTCGCAGCCGCCCAGCACGTGCGCCAGCTCATCAAGCTTATTGTCCATCAGCCCGTAGGTGATGTCGCTCAGCTTGCCCGCCTCGCGCAGCTGGCCAATTTCGTTACCGGCCAGCAGCAGGATCCGGTTGGTGGGCATCGAGCTGGCGAGGATCTCCGTCACCCTCTCCTCGGGCAGCAGCCGCCGCAGGTCAGCCGTCGGATCGGTTTTGCGCAGCTGGTGCTTCAGGCTCCAGCTGAAGGCCACCAGATAGCTGACGATGCGCTGATGGGCATCGTGTTCCGCCGGCAGGATATTGCGCAGCTGGCGCACCAGGGTGCGTTCGGCGATAAGCACCGTCCCCCACAGATTGCGCGCCTCGACGAAGCGGCTATAGCTGGCGCTGTTGCGAAAGCCGAGGAAAATCGCTATCGCGATGCCCAGCAGACTGAACGGCGCCACCGTTAAGTGGATCCCCAGCTGCGCGTACCATTGATAGCTGATAATGGCGATGATGGACATCAGCACATTAAGCAGCAGACGAAAGATGATTTTTGACAGCACGGAGCCGTGCCAGTCAAATAGGCGAAGAAACCAGTGTTGTTCTGGCCGAATGATCATTGTCTGACTTCCTGAATTACCGCTCTGGTCATTATCTCGAAATAAAGAATAGAGATTATCTATGAACCGATTGGTTTATTTTATCGTTAACTGCAACGGGCAGATCTGCGCCATTATTTAGCGATAGTAATGGCCGGCTCAGTATGAGCCTTATTTATCGTTCAGGCAATCAATGCGCGGGCGGAAGGCGCGAGGAATAATGGCTCAGGGATAAAATAACCGCTGAGCCAGTCTATTTTCCGCTTATGACGTCAGGCAGTTTGCCTCCCCCGGCGAACTGGCAACCGCCGCGCAGGGATCGAGATGCACCATCACATTAAGCACCGGATGCTGTGCCATGACCCGCTCCCGCGCCTGCCGGGCAATCTGATGCCCTTCAGCGACCGACAGCTCTCCGGCTACCTCGAGATGGACATCCACCAGCACCAGATCCCCCGCCTTACGGGTTTTCAAATCGTGCAGACCCGCCACGCCCGGCGTGGCCCGCAGCGTGCCGGCGATTGCCCGCTGCGTCTCTTCATCGACAGCGCGGTCCATTAAATCGTGCAGCGCGGTGGCGGCGAAACGATAGCCCATCCGCGTAATCACCAGCCCTACCGCCAGCGCGGCGAGCGGGTCGAACCAGGCGAACCCGGCCAGATTACCGATAATCCCCAGCGCCACCACCAGTGATGACGCGGCGTCTGAGCGGGCATGCCAGGCGTTGGCGATGAGCAGCGAGGAGTTCAGCCGCCTGGCGGCCGCCAGCATATAGCGAAACAGCCCCTCTTTGACCACCAGCGCCGTCAGCGCCATCCACAGCGCCACGCTGTGCACCGGCGGAATCGTCTGCGGTTGCGCGAGATGACCCGCGGCAGACCACAGCATACCGACCCCGACCAGCACCAGGATCGCGCCGAGGACCAGAGAGGCGCCGTTCTCATAACGCCAGTGGCCATAATGGTGATCGTGGTCAGACGGTCGGCGACTCTTTTTATTCGCCACCAGCACGACGCCATCGGCGAGCAGATCGGAAAAAGAGTGCATGCCATCGGCAATTAACCCCTGGGAACCAGAATATATTCCCACCGCAATCTGCAACGCGGAGAGAAAAATATTGACCACCACGCTAACCAGGGTACTCCTTCGCGCCTGCTCAGAACGCTGATGATATTTATTATCATTTTCAAAATTATGTTGTGCCATTATTTCTCTCCCTCAGTGAGCGGGAAGAATAAACTGACAAGCTGAGTTTATGCTTAACAATATAAAAGCCATTGCCTTGCTGTTTAACGAAATCGCTGCGGTCGTTAATTACTGTATTCTGAAAGTGTGGCCCCGGAGGTACAACCGCGCGCGGATGGACTATCTTTTCACTGGCGACCAACAGGTCGGGCCACCTTCTCTTAGCCACCACAGGAGTCAGCGATGTCAGCAATCACACCATCCCGGCTGCGTTTTGCCATTAATCTGGGCAATGCGGTACTGGCCCATCCTGGAGAAAACGGCGAGCCGACAGGCATTACCCCCGAGCTCAGCCATCGACTGGCGCAGCGCTGGGGCGTCGTCGCCGAGTTCGTCACCTATCCTGCCGCCGGTAAAGTGGTGGCCGACGCCGGCGGCGAACGCTGGGATATCGCCTTTCTGGCCATCGACCCGGCGAGGGAGGCGACCCTGCGCTTTACTTCTCCCTATATCACCATTCAGGGGACCGCACTGGTGAGAGCCGGTTCTCCCTGCCAGAGCGTGGCCGATATGGATCGCCCGGCAACCACGATTAACGTCGGGCAAAACGCCGCCTACGATCTGTGGCTCACCCGCCATCTGCAGCACGCCAGCCTGAATCGTCTCCCCTCCTCGCAGGAGGCCATCGACGCCTTCCTCGCCGGTGAAGGGGATATGGTCGCTGGCATCCGTCAGCCGCTGGAGGCGACAGCGCGCCACCATCCGGGGGTGCGGGTCTTAGCGGATAATTTTACCGAGATCCAGCAGGCCATCTGCGTCGCCCGGGATGATGTGGTCCGCTTTAACGCGGTGAATGACGCGTTGGACGAATGGCGGGCGGACGGTAGCCTGGAGGCGCTGATTGCCCGGCACCTGGGCAAGGCGGGCTGAATCACGCCTCCGCCATCCGGCGCATGGCGCAATGCCAGGCGCCGTTACGTACCGAGGCGCGCAGCACGCGGGCGATGGCCAGTACCATCAGACGCGTCGTGCGCCGCTGCAGCGGCGTCAGCGACAGTCCCAGCATCTCCTGCGCCCATGGCGGCAGAAGATCGATCCCGGCCCGCATCATCACCTGGCCAACCGGCTGACTCAGGCGACCCGGCAGACGGGTGGTGAGCAGCACCTCGGCTACCTCCCGGGTACGTTCGTCACAGCGCAGCTGCGGCCGCATCGCCTCAAGATAGTCCGCGACCTCATTCGGCGTCTGGGGAATATCTTTGGCTCCCAGCCGACGAGCGATCTCCGCCGACTCGCGAAAATAGTCCTCCTGGCGCTGGACGCTGACCACCGTCCGCTTGTAGCGCAGGTGGGAGGCCATAAAGCGGCTGCACTCAGCGACATGCACCCAGGTCAACAGCGCCGGGTCGCTTGCCTGATACGGCGTGCCGTCCTTGTCCACCCCGGCGATCCGCTGATGGATCCCCTGCACTTTGGCGATCAACCGCTCGGCGTCGGGGGTGGCGGCGAAGGTGGTAGCGGAGATAAACTGACTGGTGCGACGCAGGCGGCCAAAGATATCCTCGCGGAAACGGGAGTGGTCCCAGACGCCGGCCAGCGCCAGGGGGTGCAGCATCTGCAGCAACAGCGCGCTAATGCCGCCGCACAGCATTGAGGTAAAATCGCCATGCACCTGCCAGATGGCTGATTGCGGACCAAAAAGCCCCGGCTCCCCTTTGGGCTGTTCAAAATCAATCTCTTTTAGCGCCATGCCGGTCAGGCCGAGCACCTGCGCCTCGATCATTCCGCGAATGCCGATCATGCTGGAGTCCCTTACGTTTACCAAAGGACCAAAGATACCACTATTGCGCAACGGAGGCAGTGACAGGGAGAGAGATCGCGGGAACGGTGCCCGCAGAGTGCGGGCACAACAGCTTATGGATTCAGCTGGTAGTCAAGGGTGATATTGGCTTTCAGCACCTGTGATACCGGGCAGCCGGCCTTCGCTTTCTGGATGATCTCATCGAACGCCGCCGGCGCAACGCCGGGCAGGACAATCTGGCTTTGCAACGCGATGTCGGTTATTGCAAACCCACCGTCGGTTTTATTAAGGGTGACCACTGCGGTGGTGTCGATGGACGTCGCGGTATAGCCCTCTTCGCTGAGCATCAACGATAGGGCCATCGAGAAGCAGGCGGCATGTGCGGCGCCGATCAGCTCTTCGGGGTTGGTGCCTTTCACCCCTTCAAAACGGGTATTAAAGCCGTAGGGCTGCTGGCTCAGCGCCCCGCTCTCCGTCGACACGGTGCCTTTGCCATGCTTGAGATCGCCTTCCCAGTGCGCCAGCCCTTTCTTATGAATCGCCATATGACTCCTCCTGTGATGATGTCGAACAAAAAGTATAGTGCCTGATGCTGAACCTGCTTCTATTCTGCGGCCCGCCGCATCAGCGTTCCCAAAAAGTTCCCGTTGCGAATGACGCTAACGGCCATCGTGAGGATGGTAAGGATCGGTTTTGTCATCCTCGCTGTCGTCCCGTTTACGCGGCACTTCGCCATGTTCGTCAGGCGCCTCGCGCGCAGGGTGCTTCCCGCGCTCCTCGTCATGCGGGTGGGATGTTGTGCTCATACCGGTAAGCTCCCCTTACTTAGGCGACTGTTTGAGCAGGCGATCGATACGTACTACCGGCGGCGTCATTTTGCGATCAAGGCTGCCGTTAATACTGACCAGATCGTCAGGCTCTACGTGCTGTTCATTAAACGCGGCAACCGGAATAATGGCGGTGATGGTGCCGCTTTTATCGCGAAACTGATAACGGTCATCCCCCTGTCGGGTGAGCAGATTGCCGCGCAGGGAAACCGTGGCGCCGTCGTGCATGGTTTTCGCCTGCTCAACGGTCATGATCCGCCCCTCCTCGACGCCGCGATAGCCGTCATCGAGTTTGTGCGGCGGCGGCGGCGCGGCATCCTGGCTAAAACCGCCTTTATCGTCCGCCTGCGCGACCGCGGCGGCAAACAAACAGGCCATGGCCAAGGCTAATTTTTTCATCATGCCTCCTTGTTTTTGCTGATGAACAGATTAAAGCCTGGCTGAGGCTGGCCATTTTTACAAAGTCAATTGTTCTGATATCGTCTAATATAAGAATGTCCTTATCGTTACGCTGATGGCGAAACGAAACGCGGGGAAATAATAATGACTGAGAATCAACAACCTTGTCACATCGTCGACGAGAATGAACAGGCCCTCCGCTTTGAATATCGCTTCAGGCGCTATGGGATAATTGTTCTCAGCCTCATCATCCTTACCGCATTGAGCGGCCTGTGGTCCTCCGGATATTTCAGTGAGGCGCACCGGGAAAGCCCTAATGGTGAATTACGCGTCGATTACCAGCGTTATGCCAGACTGATGAGTGAAACCGAACTGAATATTCAGATCAAACCCACGCAGGAAAATGACACGACGATCAGTTTCGCCGCCACGTTATTAACCCGTTACCAGGTTGGCGATATCCGCCCGCAGCCGGATAAGATGTACAGTGCCGACGGGAAATTACATCTGGTGTATCAGCGGACAACCAGCCGCTCGCCGCAATCGGTATGGTTATCTATTACCCCCAAAACGATAGGCAATATTTCCCTGCAGGCGGCAGTCAACGATCGCCCTGCCGTCAGCTGGCAACAGTTTGTCTATCCGTAGGAGTCGCGATGGAAATGGTCCTCAGAGCCGCAGCAATCTATCTGATCCTGCTGATTATTTTCAAGATTGCCGGTAGACGAACCCTGATGCAGTTAACCAATTTTGACCTGATACTGCTGCTGATTATCAGTGAAGCGACCCAGCAGGCGATGCTCAGCACAGACTATTCCGTTACCGGTTCGATGCTGACTATCGTCACCCTGGTCAGTATTGATATTTTATTCGGCTATATTAAGAAAAAATTTGCCCAGGCGGAAAATTTTCTGGATGGCACGCCGGTTATCGTAGTGGAAAATGGTGCTGTCATCGATGAGAAAATGAAGCTCGTCAATATTTCTGTCGATGATATCCTGCTGGCGGCCAGGCAGCACCATGGGATTTATGAACTGAAAGCGATAAAATTCGCTATTCTCGAACGTAACGGCCAGATATCCATTATTCCGGAACAGGAATAACACCGGCTTAGCTATTTATCGCGCTCCGGTTGTTTATCCCCCGATTCCGGGGCGCGGGTGGCGTCGTCCTCTTCTTTTTCAACGCTACGCGTGTTTACTGTCAACATTTTTCCTCCTCGCGGGTTGTCAAGTATCTTACAGATTATAGAACCTTAACGTCTGCTTATGCAGAAACAGGCCAGAGTCATCAGGATATGTCGCCTGATTCACACTGCGCTTATTCCAGGATATTTCCCACCTCACCGTCGTTATTTATGCTTAATAATGATTCGATCCGTGCAGCTTAAATTTACGATAGCGAAACAATTAATGAGGTCACTATGTCCGTGATGGTTATTACCGGCGGAACCGCCGGGGCAGGAAAAACCACCGCGCTGCGTTTCGCCCGCGCAGGGTATCACGTGGCGCTGATCGCCCGCGATGAAACGGGTCTGCAGGAGACGCAGCAGGCTTGTGAACGTTTCGGCGTCAAAACGCTGGCGATTAGCGCCGATGTCGCCGATGCCGGGGCCGTGCAGCGCGCCGCCGCCGAGGTGGAAGCCTCCCTCGGCGCCATCGACGTCTGGATCAATAACGCCATGACCACCGTGCTGGCGCCCTTTCGGCAGATGAGCGACGACGAATTTCGCCGGGTGACGGAGGTGACCTATCTCGGCTATGTCAACGGCACCCGCGCGGCGCTCGAGGTCATGACGCCCCGGGATCGGGGGGTGATTATTCAGGCTGGATCGGCGCTGGCCTGGCGCTCGATCCCCCTGCAGTCGGCCTATTGCGGAGCTAAAGCGGCGATCCGCGGCTTCACCGATGCCGTGCGCACCGAGCTGATGCATGAGAAAAGCCACATCCAGTTGACCATGGTCCAGCTGCCGGGGATGAATACTGCTCAGTTTGGCTGGGCGCGCAACAAAATGGAGCAGGCCATGCAGCCGGTACCGCCGGTCTATCAGCCGGAGGTCGCCGCTGAGGCCATCTACAGCGTGATCCAGCGGCCGGTGAACGAGCTGTGGGTGGGGAAAAGCACCATCCAGTCGATCCTCGGCCAGGTCTTCTTCCCTCGTCTGCTCGATCGGCTGATGGTGAAAAAAGCGTGGGAGGGACAGTTTACCGGCCAGCCGAAGCCGGCAGAGCATCAGGACGACCTGTTCACGCCAGTGCGCGGCAATCATCCCGGACACGGCCCCTTTAACGATGGCGCGCGGCGTAAAGCGGTGACCATCAGCGCCGATCTCCCGGGGAAAGTGGCTGCCGGCGTCGGCGTGGCAGTGGCGACGATGGCCCTGCGGGCGTTGTTCCGCCGACCAGGAAGACGGCGCTAAAGCAGGCTGCGGCTGAACCAGCGGTAACCATAGCCGGAGAGCGCCAGCCGCGCCTTTTCTCCGCCGTATAGCCCGTCCTGGTAGAACTTATCTTCCAGGATCGGGCTCCAGTAACCCTCGGCCAGCGGCGGGAGCTGGACCTCCACTGCCTGCTGGCTGCAGTTCGCCAGCATCAGCACCTCCCGCGATTCGCTGCGATAGCACAAGCCCAGCACCGCGGCTGGCTTCACTGTAATAAGGGTAAAAGGGATGGATCCCGGTTCAGTATATTCCGTGCGCGCCAGTACCATATTGCGTACCCGATGCAGTAGCGACCGGGGGTGGCGCAACGCCGCTTCGACATTGATCCGCTGGTAGCGAAACCGTCCACTGGCCACCGGTTTCACCGGCAAATCATCCGGCGCCGCCCGGGAAAAGCCGCCGTTGGGCGCGCCCGACCACTGCATCGGCGTTCGGACCGCGTAGCGCTCCGGTAAGCGCAGATCGTCGCCCATACCAATCTCGTCGCCATAGCGCATCACCGGCACGCCAGGCAGCGCGAGCAGGATGGCATGAGCCAGCGCGATGCGTCGGGTATCGCCATCCAGCATCGGCGCCAGCCGCCGGCGCACGCCGCGCTGGTAAACGGACATCGATTTATCAGGGGCAAAGGTGCGGATAACCTGGCGTTTGTTGCGTTCGCCAATCCCCTCAAGGTCCAGTTCATCATGGTTACGCAGCCAGTTGACGAAGCAGCATCCGTCCGGCGGGGCCACCATTGCCTGCAACGCCTTCACTACCGGGGTGGCGCGCTGCTGCGCCAGGCTGACATAGAGATATTTATTAAGCCAAAAATTGAGCACCATCTGCAGCCGATCGCCGCGGCCGAAATAATGGCGATAATCTTCCACTTCCACGTCCACTTCACCCAACAGTATCGCGTCGGGATTGAGGCGCTGCACGACCTGCCGGAGATGCGTCAACAGCGGGTAGCCCCGCGCCTCGTCGCCCTTCCCGGCCTGCTTCACCAGATGTGACGCCGCATCGAGGCGAAATCCTGACACCCCGGCCTGCAGCCAGAAGGTGATGATGTTTTCAATTTCAGCGATCACCGGCGGATGAGCGAGATTCAGGTCGGGCTCATGGCGATAAAACATGTGGCGATAGTATTGTCCGGCCTGGTCGTCCCAGCTCCAGACGCTCTCCTCGACGCCGGGAAACATGGGAGGATCGTCGTTCTCCGGGGGCCGATCGGCCCAAAGATAGTATGGCCGCCACGGCGACCGGGGATCGCGTCGCGCCGCCTGAAACCACGGGTGCTGGGCAGAAGTATGCTGGATAACCAGCTCAACAATCACCCGCAGCCCCAGCTCCCGGGCGCGGGCAATCAGCTCAATCACGTCGGCGATGGTCCCGAAACGGGGATCGGGCTGCAAATGGTCGCTGATATCATAGCCATCATCCTGCAGTGGGGTAAGATAGAAAGGGGTCAGCCAGAGCACCGTCGCCCCCAGGCTACGAATGTAGTGCAGCTTTTGGCGTATACCGGCAAGATCGCCAAACCCATCGCCGTTGGCGTCGTAAAACAGAGCACTGTCAACCTGATAGATGACCGCTCTGTGAAACCACTCTTCCTGTTGCATCACTATCACCTTGCGTTCTGCCCGCCACTGTCAGCGTCCTCAGCGCGCCCTGCTGGTTTTCGTGCGCGTTTTGTCGACTGGCAATACGGGGTCGTGCTCTGCAGGTGGCACCCTGTTCGCCACCGCGTCCACCAGCGCCTGCTGCCTGGCGGTTAATTTCAGCGGAACCGCTTTGTCTGTGGCGAGGATCGCGATGGTGTGGCGCTTAACCATGATTGACTCCGGCGGCTTATTGTCCGGACTCAACGCCGGGCAGAGAGTTATGCATCAGATATTGTCCGGTCAGCGCCGGCAGATGATGCAGCAGCCAGTCAGCCATCCCTCTCTCTTCGGCAAGGATCCCTTCCAGAGTCGGCATCGCGCTATGGTCCCCCACGCGCTTCGCCGCCGTTAATAAAGCGGTATAGCAGGCGACCTCAAAATGGGCAAAAACGTAGGCGGTGATAATGAGTTTAATGAGCTCATCGCCGGGTAGCATGATGCCGATAGTCTGGCCCAGGGCTGCGACCCGGCTCATCGCATCCTTCAGCGCCGAGCGGGAAATATGGTTGCGGGCGATAAGGTCCTGCAGAGCGGACAGTTGCCGACGAGTTTCATAAAGATGTTGTTCAAGGCGGGTTCGCAGTTGCGGTTCATTATCGAGGCGTCTGATGGTGGCCATAAGCAGTGACTCGGCCTGTTTTTCCATGGCATGGGCATCGCGAAGCCAGTTGTGGTAATTTTCACTATCCGTCATATACACCTCTGATCGTTAATTATTTATTTTGACGGGGAATCTTCATTCTCTTCCGCCGCCTGGTCAGCTCGCGCTGCGCTATATCCGGATAAATGTCCAACAATATTGGCATAAATACTGATGAGAATGACCCACAGGACGCTGTCTTTCCACCAGATTAACGAGGGTATCGCCAGGCCCACCCACATAACGGCGGCCACAAGATGACAGCGCTTAATAAATACCGGCGTCAGTTTCATTTTATTACCTTAGATCTGAACAATATTTAGCAAGCGGATGTGTTGCTACCCGCCCCTGGCGTCCGACGATTGACACCAGGCTTAAAATAGCTTACTTATGCACAGCGATAAAAAGCAGTACTGTTACGTATTGCTCCGAACCGTTATTTACTCACTCTTAGCGCTTCGCCGGCACAATGCCGTTGCGGTAATCAGTATTTAATTGTTAAGATGGCTGTAATTAAATTATTCTGCACCTCTTTTCCCGTCGCGGAGAATAGACAATAGCTGAGGGAAGCGTTTGCAAATAAACAGAAACCTGCGGACCCACAGGCCCACAGGTTTCTTTCCCGACACCGTCATAACGGCGTCACGGGTCATCAGTCATCAGCTGTCGCCGGATTTACGGCCGCCGCCATGGCTGTTCTTACCACCCTTTTTACCGGCTTCGGATGCACGCTCAGGATCATTTTTGAAGTTCCCGCCGCTGTGCTGCCCACCTTTACGCCCGGCTTCGGATGCTTTTTCACGATCTTCTGCAAAATTACCTGAACCGCCTCTATGCTCTGCCATAATTTTCACCTTTGGTTTGATCAATATCGGTTGGTAAATGGAAAATGACCCTGTTACAAATCATCGCCCTCGATATCTAACTCTAGAGGAATACCCGCAGGAGTCAAATTAATTTTGGCCATCACCCAGCGCATCGACAAAATAAATTAACCACAGCGAAGCGGCAATAAAAATTAATTTTTACGCAACTCCCTTATTCGCTTTGGGTTATATGTACCTTGTGAACTGTACTGTGGACATTGGTTCACGTTTGTAAACTAATGAAAATAATCTGATGAATAAATGTTTCTACTAATCCCGGGCTGCCACCCTTCCCAAAATTAACACCAAAGAGGTATACCATTATTATCCATGCGTAGCGGATTACCCTATTATTCCCCTTTTCACTTTGTCTCCCTCTCTGCCTTTAAAAAATCTCCGCCGCGCAGCAAATAAAATAGCCAGCCCGCATTAAGTCATGATGGAATAATCCTAATTTAACCCCGGCAATGATAACGCAGCGCTATTTGCTTAAATACGCCGGGGATCAGTCGGTTAAGGAATAACAATGCGTCGTTTCGCGGCCATTCACTGGCCCTGGGTGAGTCATCCGGGGTCTGGCGATGGGGGAACCTGACCTATCCTTACAGCTGGCCCGTTCTGTCTGAAGGAGATGACTATGCAAGATGAAAAACCGCCCATGAAGAAACTACCCACCTCCATGTTGCCAGAAGAGACGGCTCCACGTCCGGAGTTCCCGGAGCAAGAACAGAACCCGCCGGGTCTGGATGCGGAAATGGAGCCGTCACCGGACCATGGGGAAACCAGCTACACCGGCACCGGGCGGCTGGCCGGTAAGAAAGCGCTAATTACCGGCGGCGACTCCGGCATTGGCCGCGCGGTGGCGATCGCCTTTGCCCGCGAAGGGGCCGATGTCGCCATAAGCTATCTGCCGGAGGAGCAAGAGGACGCCGATGAAGTCATCGCTCTGATCAAAGCCGAAGGCCGCACCGCGGTGGCCCTGCCGGGGGATATTCGCTCCGAGTCCTTCTGTCAGTCGCTGGTGGCCGACGCGGTGCAACAGCTGGGTGGCCTGAGCATCCTGGTCAATAACGCCGGACGTCAGCAATATTGTGAGACCCTTGAGGAGCTGACCACTGAAGACTTTGACGCCACCTTTAAGACCAATGTCTACGCGCCGTTCTGGATCACCCGCGCCGCGCTGCCCCATCTCCAGGCCGGGAGCGCGATCATCAACACCACCTCGGTGCAGGCCTATAAACCCAGTCCGATCCTCCTCGATTACGCCCAGACCAAAGCCTGCCTGGCGATCTTCACCAAATCGCTGGCCAAACAGGTGGCAAAACGCGGCATTCGCGTTAACGCCGTAGCCCCCGGCCCTTACTGGACGGTGCTGCAGTCCAGCGGCGGTCAGCCGGACGAGAAAGTGAAACAGTTCGGGAAAGACACGCCGATGGGGCGCCCGGGGCAGCCGGTCGAGATCGCCCCGCTGTACGTCACCCTGGCATCCGATGCCTGCTCATATACCTCCGGCCAGGTGTGGTGCTCTGACGGTGGAGACGGGGTAGTCTAAGCCTCCTGGCAGACCGGCGTGCGGCATCGCGCGCCGGTTTTACCCTCCGTCCCCCGGGGAGCGATATCTGCCCTCTCACCTCGCCGCCGCAGCGATTTTTCCTCTCCTGCAGCCTACCGGCTGCGTGCTATGATACTCGCCCGCCGCTGTGCGCTAACCCCGGCCCTGACGCCAATCCTGAGGACGACAGATGAGTAACGACATTCCCCTGAAATTTTATGACATCGTGGACGAATACGAGACCGAAGCGGCTGCCCCGGTTAAGGATGAGGAACGCGATGCGCTGGCGCGCTATTTTCAGCTGCTGATTGCGCGATTAACCAACAACGAAGAGATCGATGAAGAAGCGCAGCAGGAGATGGCCCGCGAGGCGGCCATTGACGAACGCCGTATTGACGATATCGCCAACTTCCTTAATCAGTGGGGCAATGAGTAAGGTTGATCCTTGGCTTTCCGGCAGGGCAACCGCCCGCCGGCGCTGCCGCTGAAGGCGGCGCCGTTGCTCAGGCATCGGCGAGCGTCTCCCCCAGCCGTCGCTGCAGCGCATCCAGAAACAGCGGCAGCCCATCGGGCTGATAGTCGCGGGAAAGATAGATGCCGTAAACGCTCAGCGCCTTCGGCGTCCAGTCAGGAAGCACCACCTCCAGCGCGCCGCTGGCAATCGCGCTCCGCGCCTCCAGTTCGGGGAGCATCGCGATGCCGCACCCCGCGACCGCCGCCTCCAGCAGTAAGGAAGAGATCCCGGCGCTCAGATTACCGTTCACTGCCACCGACGCCTCCTGACCCTGTGCATCGCTGAATTGCCAGCGCTGGCCGGCAAAATGACTGTATAACAGGCAGTTATGCTGTTGCAGATCGTCAAGGGTCGTCAGCGGACCATGCTGGCGGATCCAGCGCGGCGCAGCGCAGAGTAGCGACCGGCACACGCCGAGGCGGCGAGCGATAGCCCCCGCCTCCGGATTATCGGTAATGCGAATAGCCAAGTCGATGCGCTCGCCGATCAGGCTGACCGGATGGTTATTGATATCCAGCTCCAGACGCAACAGCGGATAACGGGCAAGAAAATCCGGCAGTAGCGGGGAGATCAGCTGCATCGCGGTAAAATGCGCGCACGCCACCCGCAGCGTGCCGCTGGGGTCGGCACGCTGGCGTTCGCCGGCGATTTCATCGGCGATCCGCGTCAGGCCGCGGGTCTTGAGCAATACCTTCTCCCCGGCCGGGGTCAGCGTCAGCCGCCGGGTTGAGCGATGGATCAGCCGGGCGCCGGCCCAGCTCTCCATCTGTTCCAGATAGCGACTGACCATCGGGCGCGACATCCCCAGCGCGCGCGCCGCGGCGCTGAGGCTTCCCAGCTCGCAAATTCGCAGATACACCTGCGCCGCAATTACCCTGTCCATCACGCCCCCTTTATCTGCACGATTTATGAAACTCAGCATCTCTTATTTCAGGAATTCTATCAAATGGCGAAATCCGTACAATGCTACGCATTCCCCTGTCATTGAGAATGAATCATGAAATTATCTGCTCTTGCTATTGCCACCGCCCTGTTCAGCGGCGCGGTCTTCGCGGCGCCGCTGACGCTGCAGACTTACAACCCTCAGGAGAAAGGTCTTTTTGCCGTCAACTCCACCCTCGTTTCCGGCCCGCATGAAGCGGTGCTGTTTGACGCCCAGTTCAGCGTCAAAGACGGCGAAAAGCTGGTAGACATGATCAAGAAAAACGGCAAACCGCTGTCGCGGATTGTGATCACCTCCGGCGATCCTGACTTCTATTTTGGCCTTGAGCCGCTGGTGAAAGCCTTCCCGCAGGCGGAAGTGGTCGCCACGCCGGAAGTGGTTAAACATATTGCAGCCACCAAAGCGGCAAAGCTGGCGTACTGGGGACCACAGATGAAAGACGGTGCGCCGACGCAGGTATACGTCCCGCAGGCGCTGAAAGCCAACAGCTTTACCATCGATGGCGAAAAAGTGACGATTATGCAGCCCCATGACTACGCGGCGTTCGTTTGGATCCGGGCGAACAAAACGATCCTCGGCGGCACCGGCGTGGCCTGGGGCATGCATCTCTGGACCGCCGACACCCAGACGCCGGCCAGTCGACAGCAGTGGCGCACTACGCTGGACCAGATGATTGCTCTGCACCCGCAGCAGGTGATCCCGGGACATTACCTCGGCACGCCGCCGGAGGGTGACAGCGCGGTGCGCTTTACCAAAACCTACCTCCAGCAGTTTGAGCAAGCGCTGAAGACACATAAGGACTCCGCCGGGGTGATCAAGGCAATGGAGACACAGTGGCCAGGGCTGGCGGAAACCAGCTCGCTGGAGCTCAGCGCCAAAGTTAATACCGGCGAGATGAAGTGGTAACGCCGGCGCTGCGCGAGGGAGACTGTTCTTAATCTGGCGCACTGAGGTTGCTATTGCCCTGAAAATGGACCACCCTACCTGTGGCCGCATAAAAAACGTGCGGCCAACTTTGGGTTACATTTCATCCGGTCACCACCGGGTTTGCCCTTGAAACCAGAACAGGATAAAGGAGTCAGAATGAAATCGAACCATCAGGCACGTCATCTTCTCGGTCTGAACTACAAGCTTTCCCAGCAGAAAAAAGTGGTGCTGGAAGGCGATGAAGCAACCACCCTCAACCATATCCATGCTACCGGCCGCAAACGCCGCGGTGGTTAATTTTCAGCCTGAGTGATGATAAACAACACCGTCCTGTTGCCAGGATGGTGTTTTTTTATGGCAATTGACGGCTTGTTTACCCGCTTGAAGACCTTCTGCTCTATACTCTGCCCGCTGCTTTTCCACCCGCCCTTCGCTTATCGCCGCGCCGGGACTGTGGACACGATCAAGGAGTTAGTGCGATGCAATTTACCCATAAGAAAAACCGTTCCCTGTACATCCCCTACGCGGGTCCCGTTCTGCTTGAATTCCCCCTGCTCAACAAGGGCAGCGCCTTCAGTATGGAAGAGCGCAGCAGTTTCAACCTTCTTGGCCTGCTGCCGGAAGTGGTTGAAACCATTGAAGAGCAAGCGGAACGCGCGTGGATCCAGTATCAGGGATTCAAAACAGAAATCGACAAACACATTTACCTGCGTAACATCCAGGACACCAACGAGACCCTTTTCTATCGCCTGATTGGCAACCATCTCGAAGAGATGATGCCGGTTATCTATACCCCGACGGTAGGCGCCGCCTGCGAACGTTTCTCCGAGATTTACCGTCGCGCCCGCGGCGTCTTTATCTCCTACCAGAATCGCCATAATCTTGACGACATTCTGCAGAACGTACCGAACCATAACGTCAAAGTGATTGTGGTGACCGATGGCGAGCGTATCCTCGGCCTCGGCGACCAGGGCATCGGCGGGATGGGGATCCCGATCGGCAAACTGTCGCTGTACACCACTTGCGGCGGCATCAGCCCGGCTTACACCCTGCCCATCGTGCTGGACGTCGGAACAAACAACCAGCAGTTGCTGGACGATCCGCTGTATATGGGCTGGCGCCACCCGCGTATTACCGATGACGAGTACTACCAGTTCGTTGACGACGTGATCCAGGCGATTAAGGCCCGCTGGCCGGACGTGCTGCTGCAGTTTGAAGACTTTGCGCAGAAGAACGCTATGCCGCTGCTCAACCGCTACCGCAATGAGATCTGCTCCTTTAACGACGATATCCAGGGTACCGCGGCGGTGACCGTCGGGACGCTGATCGCCGCCAGCCGCGGCGCCGGCAGTCAGCTTAGCGAACAGAAAATTGTCTTCCTCGGGGCGGGCTCCGCCGGCTGCGGCATCGCCGAGCAAATTATCGCCCAGATCGTCCGCGAAGGACTCAGTGAAGAAGAGGCCCGCCAGCGCGTGTTCATGGTTGACCGCTTTGGCCTGTTAACCGACGGCATGCCTAATCTGCTGCCGTTCCAGAACAAGCTGGTTCAGAAACGCGAACATCTGCAGGGCTGGGATACCACTAACGATGTACTTTCCCTGCTCGACGTGGTGCGCAACGTGAAACCGAACATCCTGATCGGCGTTTCCGGTCAGCCGGGGCTGTTCACGGAAGAGATTATCCGCGAAATGCACAAGCATTGCCCGCGGCCAATCGTGATGCCGCTCTCCAACCCAACGTCACGGGTGGAAGCCACGCCGCAGAATATCCTGAGCTGGACCGACGGCGAGGCGCTGGTCGCCACCGGCAGTCCGTTTGCCCCGGTTACCGTCAAAGGCAAACAGTACCCCATCGCCCAGTGCAACAACTCCTATATCTTCCCGGGCATTGGTCTGGGGGTGATCGCCTCCGGCGCGTCGCGGGTCACCGACGAGATGCTGATGGCCGCCAGCGAAACCCTGGCGAAACACTCGCCGCTGGTGAACAACGGTGAAGGTCCGGTGCTGCCGGAGCTGAAGGATATCCAGACCGTCTCGCGGGCGATCGCCTTCGCGGTCGGTAAGGTGGCTCAGGAGCAGGGCGTGGCGGTGAAAACCTCCGCAGAAGCGCTGCTGCAGTCCATCAGCGATAATTTCTGGCTACCGGAATATCGTAATTACCGCCGCACCTCAATTTAATCGCGCTCACCGGGCCGAACGATCGGCCCGGTTATTAATAGCGTCCGGATAATATTTCCCACCACAGAAACGCCTTTTCCGCCCATATTCATTTATCGTAAAAATAGAAAACGGATAGCATTTGCCGCGCGCCCTCCGCTGTGCAAAATAGTTGTTTCTCACCCCCTCACAACGGAATGTGAAATGCAAAAATTAACCCCTGACGCGAATAAAGCGAAGGCTATTCTGATCCGGATTGTCTTACTCCTCACGGGTAGTATCGCCATCATCGCCGGCCTGTGCCTCTCTGGCGGCGATATGTGGATGCTCACCCCGCGCGCTGAGCAGTATCAGCCCGCTACCGGCGATCTGGTGGATATCGTCATCTATACGCCGAGTAAATTCTTCTTCGCCCTGCTCTACGTGTTATTTCTGACTCTGGTCTGGCTGTTGGCGGTGCGTAATATTCCCTGGCGGCCGATACAGCATCCGCTATTCCCGCTGATGGTACTGATTGCCGCCGGAATCTTTATTTTCCTCCATCCGGAGGTCACCCCCGGACGGGATGCCAGTATTCAGTACGGGAAACACAACGTTTATTACACTGCCATTTTCTGGATGAAGACAAATTCTAACCAACGTATCACTCAGCCCTCTAAATATGAGATTTTTGTTGAAGCGAAAGATCCGCGCTGGCCTGTCGACAGGGATAATCTTCATCGCGCCTGGCGCTGTGAAGTGCAGCGGCACAGCCAGTTTTACACCCTGTCATTCAATGAGGGCTGGTTTCCGGACCGCGATCCGCAGGTCATGGCTAGCCAGTGCGCTCCGGTGAGCGATCTTAACGCACTCAGCGACACGGCAATCATGATTGCCCGCCCGATCGCCCCTCTCCCTGGTGAGGTAGCCTAAATGAGCCAGCAAAAAATCGTTCTGCAACCGCTATTACGGGTCTGGTTGGGGCTCTTTAGCGGGCTGCTGCTGGTTAACCGTCGGGCGCCGCGGCTGCTGACCCACACTCTCCCACCGGTGTTACTGCTGCTGGCGGGGCTGATGTTCTTCTTCCTGAAGCCCGACCTTATTCCCGGCGGGGAGACCACCGTCTATCGCTACGGCGAGCGGGAGCGCTACTACCAGACGGTCCGCTGGCAGAAACCGGAGCCGGGCGCGTGGCGGGGTACCCGTTCTGAGTACAAAGTGTATATCGAATATCGCGATCCCAAGGGATATCGCAAAGCCGACAATATTAAAAACGCCTATACCTGTGAAACCCACCGGGAGTCTCGCTTTTTTACCTTAACCACCGAGGAAGATTGGTATCCGGATGCGTATCCGAATATTCTCGACGCCCCCTGCCAGGCGATAAAGGATCCCCAGGCGATGACGGAATATACCCGCGACCACGCCCGCTGGTTTCCCATCATGTTCTAGCAAACACATAAGTCCTCTGCGCCAACCCGGCTTCGTAGGCAAAAGTGGCGCAGGCGAAAGCTGGCGGGGACGCCCCCTGCCAGTTTTGTCACTGGCGCACTTTTCCTTTCCCCACTACACTGCCATCACCCATTCACTTACTGAATATAAAAGGAGGCCCCCCATGCTGTATTGTGAAATGTTTATTGTTTCACATGCCTTAGGCAATGGCGCCAGCTCAAGCGTTATCGGTATCGTGCTGCGATAACTTTGGCTTGAGCGAAGACCCTTCACAGAATCCCTTCTCTCCGGCTTACCGGGTTATCGTCAGCGAGTTTTGACGAGGCATTCGCATGCCTGTAACTCTTGAGTAAGTTGACTATGAGTACATTACTAACTGCCCATGCGCTCCACGTGGAGACGGCTTTTGGGCCGCTGTTTAACACCCTCTCCTTCACCCTGAAGAAAGGCGACCGTATCGGTCTCATTGGCCATAACGGTTGCGGCAAAAGCACCCTGCTGCAGGTGCTGGATGGCACTCTCGCGCCCACCTCGGGCAGCATCTCGCTCGCCGGTCAGTGTCTGATGGCCCGCGTTGAACAGCATCTGCCGGAGGCGCTGCGTTCGCAGTCACTGCTGCAGGCGGTGCTGGCCCCGTTACCCGCCGACGCCCGGGAAGCACAGCGCTGGCTGGCCGAACGCCTGCTGGCGCAGATGGGCTTCACGCCGGCGGTGATGGCGCAGCAAACCAGCACCCTAAGCGGCGGGCAGCACACGCGCCTGCTGCTGGCCCGGGCGCTGATCCGCCAGCCTGACCTGCTGCTGCTGGATGAGCCCGGCAACCATCTCGATCTGCCCACCCTGTTGTGGCTGGAAAGCTTCCTGCAAACCTGGCAGGGGAGCTTCGTGCTGGTGTCACATGACAATACCTTACTGGATGCTGTAACTAATGCCAGTTGGATCCTCCGCGACCAGACGCTGCACAGCTTCGCCTTGCCCTGCAGCGCTGCCCGTCAGGCACTGCTGGAGCAGGATGAAAGCGCCGCATTACGTCATAAGGCCGAGCAAAAAGAGATCGACCGGGTCAGTGCCAGCGCCCGGCGGCTGGCCACCTGGGGTCGGGTGTATGACAACGAAGATCTCGCCCGCAAAGCCAAACAGATGGAGAAGCAGGTCGCCCGCCTGAAAGACGAGCAGACTGAGCTCAGCGTCGGCCCGCCGTGGCGCCTGGTGTTGCAAGGGGACGCCCTGCCGGCGGACCGCCTGCTGGAGATGGACAGGCTGCCGGTGGCCCCCGCGCCGGGACTGCCGGCCCTGTTTACCACCGGCGTGGCGCGACTGCGCAGCGGAGATCGCGTGGCCATCATGGGGCGCAACGGCGGCGGTAAATCGTCCTTGCTGCGCCTGCTGTGGCAGCAGATGAACGACGCATCGCCTCTTCCGGGGCTGCGTCTGCACCCCCGGCTTCACCCCGGGTATTACGACCAGACGCTGGCGCAGTTGCCGGACGATGCCAGCCTGCTCGACGCCCTGACACCGTTCGCCCCGTCGGCGGACGCCCGGAAACGGGCGCTGATCGCCGCTGGATTTGGCTGGGCGAGGCATGGTCAGAAGGTCAGCACTCTCAGCGGCGGTGAGCGGTCGCGGCTGCAGTTCGTCGGCCTGTCGCTGGCGCGCTACAGCCTGCTGCTGCTGGATGAACCCACCAACCATCTTGATATGGAGGGCAAAGCGGCGCTGGCGCAGACGCTCCGCGACTACCCCGGCGGCGTGCTGCTGGTTAGTCATGACCGCCAGCTTATTAGCGAAAGCTGTAACCGCTTCTGGCTGATCGACCGCGCCGGGCTAACGGAGTGGCACAGTCTGGAAGAGGTTTATGCCCGTCTGCAGGCGCAGCCCTCCACCCCGACGGTGGCCTACTCACCTCAGGAGCCGTCACTCGCGGCTGATGATGAAGAGGCGCTGCTGGCGCGCCTGATCGCTCTGGAGCAATGGCTGGCGGACGACATGGCCCGTAAGCCGAAACATCAAAAGCCTGCGCTGCAGGCGCAGTGGCGAGAGGAGATCGCCCGGCTGCTTAATCAACTGGGGTAATCTTCGCCCCCCGCCGGCTAAGGCACCCCGCCCTTAGCCGGCGTTGCCTGGCCGGGTAAACTGCTGCTCGGTCATCACCTTTCCCCACTGTTCCCCCTGCCATTCGCAGGTTAACGTGAAGCCAAAGGACTCATACAGTTTGCGGGCCGCGTCCAGACCTTTAAACGTCCACAGCTGAACGGCGCTGAACTGACGACTATCGCAGAAAGCCATCGCCTCACTGAGGAGCCGCCTGCCAATGCCGGTTCCCCGACAGCTGTCATCGAGAATGAACCAGCGTAGATGCGCCTGCTGCTGGCCGAGATCCTCGCCATCGATCGCCACCGAACCGACAATCTTCCCCTCGCGCATCGCCAGCCAGATCTGGTTGGCCGGCGAGGAAAGCCGGGTGGCAAATTCCGCCACGCCGCTGGCGACCTTGCCTTCAAAAAAAGCGCCGAAGTCATGGTGCCGGGCGTAATACTCCCCGTGCATCTGGGCTATCCGGCCGATCATCCCCGGCTGATAGCCGGTCACCAGCGAAATCTGCGGGGTCGTATCCGCCAGCGCGATATCCCGACACTGCGCCAGCGCCTGCGCATAGGCCGCCAGTCCGCTGGCGACGGTCCGCTGCTGCGGCTCATCCAGATGGCCTAACGCCTCCACCACCCGGCGGGTAGCCCACGCGTTGATCATCGCCACCGTATCGTGCCCCTTGGCGGTCAGCGCCAGCGATTTAGACCGCGCATCCTCCGCGCAGGGACGTTCCTCCAGCTCCCCGGCCGCCAGCAGACGGGCAACCATCCGGCTGACGCTCGATTTTTCCAGGCCCAGCAAAGTCACCAGCTGGGCGGCGGTCATCGCCCCTCTCACCGACACTTCGAGCAGGGTATGCACCGCCGACGGCGAATAGTGGGTGGCGGCCAGCGTGGTGTTCATAAAACCCAGCTCGCGCACCATTAACCGTGAGGCGGTACGGATCTGTTGGATTAAGGAGGTGTCAGCCATAGCGATGCGTCCAGATCAAGATATAGTTGTATTATACAACCATCTATCGCAGGACGCGTCAAGAGGATAACCCCTCCAGTACGGCTGGGTAGCGTATCGGATGATGGAATGCTGCGGGCGCCGGACTGCGCCCGCGATGAGTATTATTGCGGGTTCTTCCCCTTCCAGGCTTCCCAGGCCGATTTGATCTCCTGCTTCGCGGCGGCGGCATCATTAAACCCGGCCAGCTCGACCTTTTTCCGCCCCTCCGGCAGTTCTTTATAGACCCGGAAGAAGGCCTCCAGCCGCTGCTGCTCGATTTTCGGCAGATCGGCGATGGTCTTGATGTCGTCATAGGTGGGATCAATTTTGCTGGCCGGCACGGCGATGATTTTGTCGTCTTTCTCACCGCCGTCTACCATCTTAAGGACGCCGATCGGCCGCAGCTTAATCAGCGTGCCCGGGGCCATTGGCGCGCGGGTGTAAAACACCACGTCCAGCGGGTCGCCATCCCCGGCCAGCGACTGGGTTAATGAACCGTAGTTTGCCGGGTAAGCCACCGGCATCGACTGAAAGCGGTCGGCGATGATAAATCCTGTTTTGGCGTCGGTTTCATACTTAATGATCCCGCCAGCCGGGATCTCGGTAACCGCGTAAAACTCTTCGGGATTGTTTTCCGGCTGCGGGAATTCCAGCACATTGTGAGCCTGTGCGGCGGCGGAAAAAAGCAGACCGGCAGTGAGGAGCGTTTTGACCAGATGCATTGTTGTATCACTCTGTTGTTATAAGAAATTGATGCGCAAAACAATAGTGTTGAGTGATGAAGAAAACATGACCATTCAGTGACGCTATTATTACCTACCAAAATTAGAGGTATTGTCTGAATTTTGTGCTATCGTTGTAGCAAAAAACCACATCCTGTACTAAAGCGCCTTGTTTTTTTCCCCATAGCGTCTAATCCTTATTAGGTAGTATTGCATTAATAAAATTAATCATTCCCCTCACAAGGAGACAGGCATGAAGGCAGCTGTTGTTACCCACGACCATCAGGTTAACGTTACGGAAAAAACGCTGCGCCCGCTGGAATACGGCGAAGCGCTGTTGAAAATGGAATGCTGCGGCGTGTGTCATACTGACCTGCACGTGAAAAACGGCGATTTTGGCGATAAAACCGGCGTTATTCTTGGTCATGAAGGGATCGGGGTAGTACAAAAAGTCGGCCCTGGCGTCACCTCCCTGAAGCCGGGCGATCGCGCCAGCGTGGCGTGGTTCTTCGAAGGCTGCGGCCACTGCGAATACTGTAACAGCGGCAACGAGACGCTGTGCCGCTCGGTGAAAAACGCCGGTTATACCGTCGACGGCGGCATGGCGGAAGAGTGCATCGTCACCGCCAACTACGCGGTTAAAGTCCCGGACGGCCTCGACTCCGCCGCCGCCAGCAGCATCACCTGCGCCGGGGTCACCACCTACAAAGCCGTTAAGGTCTCCCACATCAAACCGGGCCAGTGGATCGCTATCTACGGCCTCGGCGGCCTGGGCAACCTGGCGCTGCAGTATGCCAAGAATGTCTTTAACGCCAAAGTGATCGCCATCGACGTCAACGACGGCCAGCTGGAGCTGGCGGCCTCGATGGGCGCCGATCTGACCATCAACTCGCGCAATGAAGATGCGGCGAAAGTGATTCAGGAAAAAACCGGCGGCGCGCATGCTGCCGTGGTGACCGCGGTGGCTAAAGCGGCCTTTAACTCGGCGGTGGATGCCGTTCGCGCCGGCGGCCGCGTGGTGGCGGTAGGCCTGCCGCCGGAAGCAATGAGCCTCGATATTCCACGTCTGGTGCTCGACGGCATCGAAGTGGTCGGCTCGCTGGTCGGTACCCGTCAGGATCTGGTGGAAGCCTTCCAGTTCGCCGCCGAAGGCAAAGTGGTGCCGAAAGTCACCCTGCGCCCGCTGGAAGATATCAACGCCATTTTTAAAGAGATGGAGCAGGGTCAGATCCGCGGCCGTATGGTTATCGATCTGCGTAGCTAATCGCCAGCGCCTCTCCCGCCCGGGAGAGGCGCTTCCCCTCGCTTCCCGCCGCGAAAAGTAAATGCAATTTCCGCAAATGCTTAGCGCAATTCCTTGGTTCCTTTGTTTTTAGTCGCGCCCGATGATGGCAACACAATAGATAACAAAGGAATTCACCATGCATCGTCATTTTCGCCTGCCCGCGCTGGCCGCGCTGTTTCTTTCCGGCGCCTTTTCCGTCTGGGCCGCCGACACGCCGGTTAAAGGCGGTACCTTAATTTATCTGGAGCAGCAACCGCACACCAATCTCTATCCACCCGCCGGCGGCTTTTATCCAAACGGCGGCATTCTCAATCAGATCACCGACAAGCTGACCTGGCAGAACCCGAAAACGCTGGAGATTGAGCCGTGGATCGCCGAGAGCTGGACCAGTAATGCCGATAAAACCGAGTACACTTTCCACCTGCGCAAAGGGGTCACCTTCTCGGACGGTACGCCGCTGGATGCCGCCGCCGTCGCCAAAAACTTCGACACCTATGGGCTGGGCGATAAAGCCCACCGCCTGCCTGTCTCGGAGGTGATCAATAACTACCAGCGCAGCGAAGTGATCGACCCGCTGACGGTGAAATTTTACTTCAACAAACCGTCGCCGGGCTTTCTGCAAGGGACCGCCACCATCGGCTCCGGTCTGGTGTCCCTCAGCACCCTGCAGCGCAATTTTGAGGACTTGGGCGATGCCCGGCATATCATCGGCTCCGGTCCCTTTGTGGTGCAGGATGAAAAACCGGGCCGCGAGCTGACGCTGGTGGCGCGCAAGGATTATCAGTGGGGGCCGAAAAACATCGCCCAGCAGGGGCCCGCCAACCTCGACGGCATCACCTATATTGTGACCCCGGAAGACAGCGTGCGCATCGGCGCGCTGCTGGCCGGCCAGGCGGGCTTTATTCGCCAGGTGCAGGCCTACGATGAAAAACAGGCGACCGATCAGGGATTTAAGGTCTACGCCGCCCCTACCCGCGGGGTCAACGACAGCCTGAGCTTCCGCCCGGATAACCCTCTGGTCGCCGACCTGCGGGTGCGCCAGGCCCTGCTCCATGCCACCAACGCCAAACAGGTGGTGGAGACGCTGTTCTCCGCTAACTACCCGCAAGCCACCTCCGTGCTGGCCAGCTCTGCTGCTGGCTATGTCAATCTGAGCGATAAACTGACCTTCGACCAGGCCAAAGCCCGGCAGTTGCTGGATGAGGCCGGCTGGAAAGCGGCCGCCGACGGGATTCGCAGCAAAGACGGGCAGCGGCTGGCGCTGACGGTCTATGAGTCGCTCCCGCAGCCGCAGAATAAAGAGGTGCTGCAGCTGATCGCCCAGCAATGGCGCCAGGTGGGAGTCGCGTTAACGGTCAAAGCCGGGGATGCCGGCAGCCGTACGCTTGACAACCTCGACCCGCAGAAAACGCCGCTCACCGTTTCGGAAGTGGGCCGCGCCGATCCGGATGTGGTAAAAAGCATGTTTTTCCCCAACAACCGCGACGCGCTGCTGCAGAAAGGCGGCTCCAGCGATAAAGTACAGCACTTCCGCGATGATAAGCTGAACGATCTGCTGACCGGCATCTCCGCGGCGGTGGAGCCACAGCAGCGTCTGCAGTTAACCGGCGATGCCCAGCGCTATCTGATCGAAAACGCCTATGTGATCCCGATTTTCGAAGAGCCGCAGGTGTTCGCCGGCGCGCCGTGGGTGAAAGGCGTCAGCTTCGAGGCCGTCGGTCGTCCGTCGTTCTACAGCGCCTGGCTGGATAAACATTAAGAGGCCGGATATGAGCGCTTATCTTCTGCGACGGTTCGGTCAGGGGCTGCTGGTCCTGTGGGCGGCCTTTACCCTCACCTTTTTCCTGCTGCAGGTGCTGCCAGGGGATGCGGTGCTGATCAAGTTTCAGAACCCGGACCTCGGTCTGAGCCCGGCGCAAATCGCCGACATGCGGCTGGCCTACGGCGCCGACAGCCCGCTGTGGCGCCAGTACCTGCACACGCTGCTGGCAATGCTGCACGGCGACTTTGGCTATTCCCTGCAGGCGGGTCTGGCGGTCAGTAGCCTGATTGCCAGCAACCTGCCGGATACCTTAAGCCTCGCCCTGCCGGCCTTCCTGCTGGCCGTGATCCTGGCGTTCACCCTCGCCTTCGCCTCGCGTCTGCCGGGGCTGCGCTGGCTGAGCAACCTCCTGCAGTCGTTGCCGGTGCTGTTTATCTCGCTGCCCACCTTCTGGCTGGGTATCGCCCTGATCCAGCTCTTTTCGTTTCAGTTGCGCTGGATCCCGGTGATCAACCCCGGTCCGCTGGAAGGGCTGATTTTACCGGTTATCGCCGTCGCGCTGCCCATCTCCGCCCCGCTGGCGCAGATCCTGATGCGCAGCATGGATCAGGTGGCGGTTCAGCCCTTCGTCGCGGTCGCCCGCGCCAAGGGAATGAGCGAAACCGGCGTCCTCTGGCGCCATGTGATGGGTAACGCCCTGCTGCCTGCGCTGAACATAGCCGGGCTGCTGCTGGGCGAGCTCATTGCCGGGGCGCTGATCACCGAGACCGTCTTCGGCCGCAGCGGCCTCGGGCAGCTGACCCAGCAGGCGGTCAATAACCAGGATATTGCTGTGCTGCAGGCGGTGGTGATGATCTCCGCCCTCGGTTTCGTCCTGATCAACCTGCTGGTCGACCTGGTCATGCCGCGGCTTGATCCCCGACTCCAATTACAGACCGGAGGTGTGAAATGAGCCTGGTCGACTATGCCATCGCGGTTCGCCGCCGCCCGGAGTGGCGCAGAGTGCGTCTGCAGCCAGGCCTGTGGCTGGCGTGGGCGGTGATGATCACCGCCCTGTTAATGGCCCTTGCCCCACAGTGGTTTACCTCCGCTAACCCACTGGAAGGGATCCCCGGCGCTCAGCGCCTGGCGCCGCAGGCGCACTACTGGCTGGGCACCGACCAGCTGGGCCGCGACCTGTGGACGCGGGTGGTTTACGGCGCGGTACATTCTCTGTCGGCGGCGCTAATCGCCGTCGCCATCGGCCTGGTGGTCGGCACCGCCCTTGGCACCCTCGCCGGGGCACTGGCCGGACGCGTGGAATCCACCCTCATGCGCCTGGTGGATGTCCTGCTGGCCATCCCCTCGCTGCTGCTGCAGCTGACGGTGATCATTCTGCTGGGTTTTGGCACGGTGAATGCGGCGGTGGCGGTCGGCGTCGCGGCTATCGCCAGCTTCGCGCGCCTGGCGCGGGCGGAAGTGGTGCGCGTGCGCCACAGCGATTACGTCGAAGCGGCCCGGGGCAGCGGCGGCACCTTTCTCGCCATCTTCTGGCGTCATATCCTGCCCAACTCGCTCACCGCGGTGCTCGCCTTCGCAACGCTGCAGTTTGGTCAGGCGATGCTGGCTCTGGCCACCCTCAGCTTCCTCGGCTACGGCACCCCGCCGCCGGTCCCGGAGTGGGGATTACTGATCGCCGAAGGTCGTAATTACCTGTCGACCGCCTGGTGGCTGACCACCTTCCCCGGCCTCGCCGTGGTCGCGGTGGTCCTTGCCGCCAATCGTCTTAGCCGCCAGTGGAGTGGAGTACGCCCATGAACGTTCTGTCTGTTGAAGATCTGCGCATCAGCTACCGCTCGCGGGGCGAATGGCGCGAAGTGGTGCATAACGTCAGCTTTTCCATTCAGCGCGGCGAAATGCTGGCCTTCGTTGGGGAATCTGGCTCGGGGAAAACCACTACCGCGCAGGCGATTATCGGCCTGCTGGCGGATAATGCCCGCCGCGACGCCGGGCGAATTATTCTCAATGGCGAAGTGATTAGCGACTGGTCGGCAAAACGCCTGAACCGCCTGCGCGGAGTGAGCATCAGCCTGGTGCCGCAAGACCCAGGCAATTCGCTTAACCCAGTAAAAACCATTGGTCAGCAGGTGGAAGAGATTCTGCAACTGCATCAATCCCTCTCCGCCGCCGAACGCCGGCAGCAGGTCCTCAACCTGCTCGCTAAAGTCGGGCTCAGCCACCCGGAACAGCGTCTTGACCAGTACCCGCATCAGCTGTCGGGCGGGATGAAGCAGCGGGTGCTGATCGCCATCGCCATTGCCCTGCAGCCGGATCTGATTATTGCCGACGAGCCTACCAGCGCCCTTGACGTCACGGTGCAGAAGCGCATTCTCGACCTGCTCGATATCCTGCGTCGCGAGTCGGGAACCGCCGTGCTGTTTGTCACCCACGATCTGGCGCTGGCCGCCGAACGTGCCGACCGGATCATGGTGTTTCGCCAGGGCGAGATTCAGGAACAAGGCGCCACCGAGACGATTGTCCGGCATCCGCAGCACCCTTACACCCGCCAGCTGCTCCGCGATCTGCAGGACGCGCCGCTGAGGCTGACGGCGAATCGTCCTCGTCCGCTGGCCACGCCGGCCATTCGCGTCGACGGGATCAGCAAACGCTTCTCGCTGGGCAAACAGGCGCTGCAGGCGCTCGACAGCGTCAGCTTTGAGGTCAGGCGCGGCAGCACCCATGCGCTGGTGGGCGAGTCCGGCTCCGGGAAAACCACCCTGGCGAGGATCCTGCTGGGCTTCGAGCGCGCCGACGCCGGACAGGTGACCATCGACGGTATTGACGCCGGGCATCTTAGCCGCGAGGCGCAGCGTCAGCTGCGGCGCAAAATCCAGTTCGTCTATCAGAACCCCTTCGCTTCGCTCGACCCGCGCCAGACGCTGTTCGCGATTATCGAAGAGCCATTAAAAAACTTTGAGCGCCTCAGCGCGGCGACGCGTCGCCAGCGTGTGGAGAGCGTCGCCGCGCGGGTGGCACTGGCCCCGGAGCTGCTGTCGCGGACGCCGCGGGAGCTTTCCGGCGGCCAGCGGCAGCGGGTGGCAATTGCCCGGGCGCTGATCCTCGAGCCGGCGATCCTGGTCCTTGACGAAGCGACCTCGGCGCTCGACGTCACCGTTCAGGCGCAGATCCTCGCCCTGCTGCAGCAGCTACAGCAGCAGCTTGGTCTGAGCTATCTGTTCATTACTCACGATCTGGCGACGGTAAGGCGGATTGCCGACAGCGTCACGGTGCTGCGCGCCGGCCAGGTGGTGGAGCATGGCGACGTTAGCCGCCTGTTCGCCGCCCCGCAGCAGGCCTACACCCGCGAGCTGATCGCCGCTATCCCCCAGGTTTCCCCCCGCTTAGCGCAGCCCTATACGGAGAACGCATAATGCCTAAACGCCTCGGCTTTTTTACCCGTCTGCTCGATCAGGGCTCTGCGCAAACGCGCTACCGGCTGGCGGCCGAACAGATCCGCCACGCGGAGCGCGTCGGCTTCGACAGCGCATGGATTGCCCAACACCATTTTCATGAACAGGAAGGCGGCCTGCCTTCCCCGCTGGTGTTTCTCGCCCACGTCGCGGCGCAGACTGACCGCATTCGCCTCGGTACAGCCATTATCACCTTGCCGATGGAAAATCCGCTGCGCGTCGCCGAAGACGCGGCGGTGCTGGATTTACTCACCGACGGGCGTCTGGAGGTGGGGTTTGGCTCCGGCGGCACGCCAACCTCATTTCTGCCCTTCGGCCTGACCAGCGAGCAGCGCGGAGCGGTGTTTGCTGACCATCTGCACCTGATCCACAGCGCCTGGCGCGGCGACACCCTCAGCCACCCGGACAACCATCTCTATCCGCCGGCGCCGCAGCTGGCGGCGCGAATCTGGATCGCCACCTTCTCGGTGGAAGGCGCCATCCGTGCCGGTCAGGCGGGACACGGGCTGATGCTGTCCCGCACGCAGCCCCGGCCGCCCGGTGAGCCGCGCCTGCCGCTGGACGCCATTCAGAACCCGATCGTCGACGCCTATCTGTCGGCGCTGCCGGACGGCGTTGCGCCGCGGATCCTCGCCTCGCGCACCGCCTTTGTCGCTGACAGCCACGCCCACGCCCTGCAGATCGCCGAACCCGGCCTGCGCAAACAGGCGGCACAGCACCGGGAAGCGGGTCATCGGATAGAAGGTGACAGTGTCACCGACTATCTGCAGCAGCTGGATGCCCACGTCGGCGATCCTGAGCATGTTATCGCCTCCCTGGCGCAAGACAGCGTGCTGGCCCGCGCTACCGATATTTCGTTTCAGGTGCACTCGGTGGAGCCTTCGCACCGGGATACGCTGCGTTCCATTGAGCTGATCGCCCAGCATATTGCCCCCCACATCAGATAAGGAGTCACCATGACGCTGAGTCAGGATATTCTGGCCGAACTGGCGGAGATCGCCATCGGTTCCCCGCTCGATCAGGCGCGCGCAATCCGCGACGCCGCCACCCGTCACGCCCAGGGAAGTTATGAAGTGCTGTTCAGCCAGCAGGATACTGACTTTCCTCTTGATGAACGCTTCGCCGTGGCCGCGAAGGTGGCGAAATTGCACCAGGCGGACGCGCTGGCGGCGCACTATGCCGGCTTCGGCCTTGCCGACCCGACCACGGACCGTCTGGTTCCGGCGCTGGCCTTTGCCCGCCTGCTGACCTTCACTCCTGTCGAAGCGACCCCCGCCGCGCTGCACGCTCTGACAAAAGCAGGCTGGAGCCTGCGGGGCATCGTCACCCTGGCGCAGCTGGTGGCCTTTATCGGCTTCCAAAGCCGCCTGCTGCTGGGCCTGCGGGCGCTCAACCATCAGCCCATCGTCAGCGCCGACACACCGGTGGTGGCCGGGTACTGGCACACCACCCCACAAACTCAGAGCGGCAAAGCGGCCCCGGTGCGTTTCACCCGTGATGAACTGCATTGGGAACCCTGGCTGGCGGATAAACCGCTGGCGGAATTTAGTCCTGAAGAACAGGCGATCCTGGCAAAATATGGCCATAGCGATTCGCCTTACTTCCGCCTGCTGGCGCGCAACCAGCCAGTGCTGGAGCAGCGGACGCTGACTGATAAAGGCATTTTCTATACCCCAGGGGGATTGCCGCGCGCCGAACGTGAACTGGCCGCCACGGTGGCCAGTAAAATCAATGGCTGTATTTACTGCGCCTCGGTGCATGCCCGCAAAGCGGCGCAACTGGCGAAGGACGAGACCGCCGTCGACACGCTGCTGGCGGTGACGCCGGGAGAAGATCTGCGCGGCGGGCAGTCGCCGCGCTGGCAGGCGGAGATCGATGCCGCCGCCGCGCTGTCGGTGACGCCGCCCGCGCTGAAAGCCAGCCATCTGGCTGCGCTTGATGAGCAGGGCTTAGATACCCTGGCCCAGCTGGATCTGCTGCAGTCAGCGGCCTTTTTCGCCTGGGCCAACCGGCTGATGCTGACGCTCGGCGAACCCTGGCGTGAGTAAGCGTCGTTAGCAAGCCTGTCGGCGCTGATGGCGACCGTAGATGAGCAAGGCGCTCATCGCCAGAAACGACAGCGTGGCGGCGGGAAGCGCCACGCTGTTCCAGCCGAAGCCCTGGGCAATCATCATTCCGCCGCAGAAGGCGCCGATGGCGCTCCCGAGGTTAAAGGCGATCTGCCCCCCTGCCGCCCCCAGCATCTCACCGCCTTTGGCGTTCTGCAGCAGCAGGATCTGCAGCGGCGCCGACAGGGCAAACAGCCCGGCACAGCAGAAAAACGCCAGCGTCAGCGAAGCGACTTTATGCTCCCCGAAGGCAAAGATCAGCAGCAGCGTCACGGCGATCGCCCCGTCAGTCATGGCCGCGATGCGCAGCGGACTGTAGCGCCCGGAAATTTTACCGCTGAACAGATTGCCAACCACCATACCCAGCCCCGCCAGCATCATAATCAGCATCATCCGGCTTTCGGCAAAGCCGGAGACGTTGAGCATAAAGGGCTTGATATAGCTAAACCACGCGAACACCCCGGCGTTACCGAACATGGTGGCGGCAAAAATCAGCCACGGCGCCGGGGAAGCCAGAAAACGGAACTGCTCGCGCAGCCGCGTGCTGGCCCGGTCATACAGCGTGGGCACCCAGCAGAAGATGGCCAGAAACACCGCGACGTTAAACACCGCGATAAGCGCGAAGGTATAGCGCCAGCTAAAGTGATGCCCAAGCCAGGTGCCACCCGGGACGCCCACCAGATTAGCGATCGTCATGCCGCCAATCATCCCGGCCACCGCGGCGGTCACCTTCCCTGGCGGCGCGATTTTCGACAGGATAATCGCGCCGACGCCAAAGAACGCCCCGTGGGGAAACCCGGAAACCAGCCGGCCTAGCGCCAGCATGGCGTAGCTACTGGAGAAGGTAAACAGGGTATTGCCGAGAATGCACAGGGCGGCGAGAAACAGCATCACCGATTTCAACGAAAACCGACTGGAGAGCAACGCCATGATCGGTGCGCCGATCACCACGCCGAAGGCATACCAGGCAATCATATTGCCGGCGGCGGGAATGGAAATCCCGACATCGCGCGCCATGTCCGGCAGCACGCCCATAATGCCAAATTCCGCCATGCCGAGTCCGAAAGTGCCCAGCGCCAATGAAAAGATCGTTTTTTTCATACATCTTATAGGGGTATTGAGAGACGGCCGGCATTATTGACCATCCCGCCTCGCCACACCAGCTAAAAACGCCCGACGGCAGTATCCTCCATATAACGGCCTGATTCGTTCATGCGCTCGCCAGCGCCACTGTTGGCTTTCCTGCCGACGGCAGAGGCGCCTGGCGGTGGATAATCCCCTGTAAAAATTGGTGGGCACGCAGGGAGACATCGCGGATTGATCTCAAGTTAACTTGAGGTTGTAAAGTCGAGACATCGTTCACCTCGGGAGAATCATCCATGCAAAATGTTGATGTCGGCTTTACCCATGTCGCCTTTACCGTCCGCTGTCTGGCCAGCAGCATCGATTTTTATACCCGCTATACGGCGATGACCGTTATTCACCAGCGCGAACCCGACCTCCCCTCGGCGCGTAAAGTGGCATGGCTCAGCGATCGCACCCGACCTTTCGCCCTGGTGCTGGTGCAAAGTGATGACCCTGCCGACACGCCGCTGGGTCCGTTCGGCCATCTCGGCGTCGCCTGCGCCACCCAGGCGGAGATCGATGAGAAAGTCGCTCAGGTGCGGCGGGAAGGCGTTTTGCGTCGGGAACCGGAGCAGTTGGGCGATCCGGTAGGCTATTTCGCTTTCTTTGCCGACCCGGACGGTAACACCCTTGAGCTGTCGTGGGGGCAGCGGGTGGGACTGGAAGTCATCGCCGCGGGGAGCGCCCGCTAACCCGTCCCGGGCGGAATATTTTCCACCGCCTCGCCGGTGAAGGATTACACTTCAAAGGGATACCTCGGCAACACGGAGCATGGCGATGGGTAATAAGAAAAGCGGTAATCCGGTCGACGCGGCGGTGAAGATCGCCCCGCTTGACAATAAAGCGTATGAGAAGGCGTTGCGCAAGCTCCACGTGGAGCTGGTGAAACTGCAGCGCTGGGTGGTGCATAAAGGGTTGAAGGTGTGCATCGTCTTTGAAGGCCGGGACGGCGCCGGCAAAGGCGGCACCATTAAGGCGATCACCGAGCGCGTCAGCCCGCGTATCTTCCGGGTCGTCGCCTTACCCTCGCCCACCGAACGCGAGAAAAGTCAGCTCTATTTTCAGCGCTATATCAAGCATCTCCCGGCGGCTGGGGAAATCGTGATTTTCGATCGCAGCTGGTACAACCGCGCCGGCGTCGAACGCGTGATGGGCTTTTGTACCCCGGAGGAGGTGCAGAAATTTCTCGACGGCGCGCCGATGGTGGAGCGCGGCATGGTCGAGTCGGGCATTATCCTGCTCAAGTACTGGCTGGAGGTCTCCCCGCAGGAGCAGGAGCGGCGCCTGCGGGATCGCATCGACGACGGGCGCAAGATCTGGAAGCTCTCGCCGATGGACATCAAGTCTTTCAATCGCTGGGATGAATATACCGCCGCCCGCGACGCCATGTTCGCCGCTACCGACACCGCCTGGGCGCCGTGGTTCGTCGCCCGCTCCGAGGATAAAAAGCGGGTGCGTCTGAATATCATCACCCACCTGCTGTCGCAGATCCCCTACGAAGCCTTGCCAGTGGAGCATGTCACGCTGCCGAAGCGCAAAATTGGTAAAATGAAACAGACCAATTTTCCCTTCCGCTTTATTCCGGAGAAGTTCTGATTATTTCCCGCCGCGCTGGTAATACCAGCGCCGGGTTTATTACTATAACCATTAATATTTCAGGCGGTTACTTTCCTCTGGAAGCTGCCTCGCAAAATAAACATTAAAATTACTGCTGGCATTTATCTTTTAGTGAGTAAAGTGAATAATCACAGAACCAACCGCAAGGAGCCTATGATGAAAAGTAATACGCTACGTAAAAGACCCACTGACGTACCCGTCCAGAAGGTGTCAGTACAGCCAGGTAAGGATTTACGAGAAGCAGATAAACAGAGACAGCACAAGGAATTCATTGCCGCAATGAATGAATTTATTGCAAAAGGAGGCACTCTTACTGATGATGAATTTTTCAGGGTACTATGATGCTTGAACAATTCAATGTTTATCGAAATTGTTCTGCTCAGACAAATAAAACCCTGCCATATTATATGATTGTGCAGAATGATTATTATGCAGACCTGGCCACGAGAGTCATTATTCCTTTAATGCGACCACAACAGTTACCACGCTGGCATCAGCATGTCGTACCAAGGATAAATATTGAATTTGACAGCTTTTTACTTTGTACGCCAATGATCAGTAACTTAAATAATAAACGGATCCAGCCACAGGATTTCGTCTGCAATCTGAGTCATGCGCGCCAGGGCGTTATCGATTCAATCGATACACTTATCACGAACTGCTGACTGCCGGGAACCCGCTCCGACATCTCCGGAGCGGGTTTCGCGCCGTGAAGGCTTACTTCATCCCTTCGCGACTCTCTTTCATCGCTTCAAGGCGTTCGACATCGCGATACCAGCGCGGGTGGTGTTTCTTCGCCCAGCGGCGGCTGACTTTGCCTTCAATCATCCCCTTAATCGACCCCTTCACCCAGAACGCCATATACATATGGATAAGGATGGCGTGGATCAGAATAATGGCCGAAGTGGCGTGTATCAGCAGGCTATAGCGAATCACCGGAATCGGGAAATATTGGGCAAACCAGGGCCGCCAGATAATCACCCCGGTCACCAGCAGCACGAAAATCATGCTCATGATGGTCCAGAACATCATCTTCTGCCCGGCGTTATATTTACCGACGCGCGCCACCTTATGCTCGTTGCCTTTCAGCACCTCGACGATACCTTTCAGCCACGGAATATCCTGTTTATCCGGGATGTTGTGGTGGACAAAACGAACGAACATAAACATCAGGGCGACAAAAATCAGCACGCCAAAGAAGGGGTGCAGAATACGCCCCATCTGCGGGGTACCGAAGGTTTCGGTCAGCCACTGCAGCGTCGGGAAGAAAAACGATATTCCCGACAGCGCCACGAGGAAGAAACAGATAACCACCGTCCAGTGACAGGCGCGATCGATAAAGGTCGTGCGCACTATCATCTTCGATTTACTCATCATGCTCCTCCTCGTCGTCGTCAACTTCCTTGTTCGGCCCGATACCGATGTAGTGATAGATAAGCCCGGCAAAGGTGGCGATAAAGCCCACCGCCGACAGCGGCTTCAGCGCCCCCTTCCACAGATTGATACTGGTATCGATCTGCGGTTCCTTCGGCAGCTTGTGATACAGCTCAGGCTGGTCGGCATGATGCAATACGTACATCACGTGGGTGCCGCCGACGCCCTGCGGGTTGTAAATCCCGGCCCTGGCATAACCGCGTTTTTTCAGCTTAGCCACCCGCTCCTCGGCCACCTCAAGCATCTCTTTTTTCGTGCCGAAGTGGATCGCGCCGGTAGGACAGGTTTTCACGCACGCCGGTTCCTGACCGACGCTGACCCGGTCCACGCACAGGGTGCATTTATAGACCCGGTTATCCTCTTTATTGAGACGCGGTACGTTAAACGGACAGCCAGCAATGCAGTAGCCGCAGCCGATGCAGTTTTCCTGCTGGAAATCGACGATGCCATTGGCGTACTGAATAATCGCCCCGGCGGATGGGCAGGCCTTCAGACACCCCGGCTCTGCGCAGTGCATACAACCATCCTTGCGGATAAGCCACTCCAGCTTGCCGTTCTGTTCGGTCTCGCTAAAGCGCATTACCGTCCAGGATTTGGCGCTAAGATCCGCCGGGTTATCGTACACCCCGACGCAGTGCCCCACGTCATCGCGGATGTCATTCCACTCGGAGCAGGCCACCTGGCAGGCTTTACAGCCCACGCAGGAGGAGACATCGATAAGCTTGGCGACTTCCGCCTTATGGTCCCTCGCGCGCGGCGCGGGGGTGATCGGGTTGGTCGCGGAGCGTTTAATAATGTCTTGTGTTTCCATCGCCATTGAATCGCTCCTTACGCTTTCTCGATGTTGACCAGAAACGCCTTATATTCCGGCGTTTGCGAGTTGGAATCGCCAACGTTCGGCGTCAGGGTGTTAGCGATATAGCCTTTGCGAGCCACGCCTTCAAAACCCCAGTGCAGCGGGATCCCGACGGTCTCCACCTGCTGGCCGTTGACGTTGAGCGTTTGCAGGCGACGCGTCACCACCGCTACCGCGCGAATAAAGCCGCGCTGGCTGCTGACTTTCACCCGGTCGCCGTTGGCAATCCCTTTCGCTTTTGCCAGCCCTTCGCTAATTTCGACAAACTGTTCCGGCTGCGCGATGGAATTGAGCAGCGCATGCTTGGTCCAGGTATGGAAATGCTCGGTCAGACGATAGGTGGTCCCGACATACGGGAACTTATCCTTCTTACCTAAGCGGATGGCGTCCTCTTCATACAAACGCACCACCGGGCTGGAGACCACCTTCGGGTGCAGCGGGTTAGTGCCAAGCGGGGTTTCCATCGGCTCGTAGTGTTCCGGGAACGGTCCTTCCGCCAGCTTATCCAGCGCGAACAGGCGACCCAGCCCCTCCTGCTGCATGATAAATGGCCCGGTGTTACTCCCCGGCGGCGCGGTATTGAAGTCCGGAATATCATTCCCGACCCACTTGCTGCCGTTCCACTGGATCAGCATCCGCTTCGCATCCCACGGCTTGCCGTTGATATCGGCCGAAGCGCGGTTATAGAGCACCCGGCGATTAAGCGGCCACGCCCAGGCCCAGCCCAGCGTATTGCCCAGACCCGAAGGGTCGGCATTATCGCGATTCGCCATCTGGTTGCCCTGCTCCGTCCAGCTGCCGGCATAGATCCAACAGGAAGACGCCGTCGTCCCGTCGTCACGCAGCAGCGCGAAGCTGTTCAGCAGCTGGCCTTTTTTCGCCACCAGGGTGCCGTTGGCGTCATAAAGATCCGCCAATGCGTAGCCGTTGTTCTCTTTCGCGACTTCTTCCGATTCCGGATGGTCCGGCTGCTTATAGCGCCAGCTCATCTTCAGCAGCGGCTCAGCGCCTTTCCCGCCTTCGGTGCGGTACAGTTCGCGCAGGCGATGGTAAATCCCGGCCAGGATCTCGCCGTCGTTACGTGCTTCACCTGGGGCATCCTGACCTTTCCAGTGCCACTGCAGCCAGCGGCCAGAGTTAGCGATCGAACCGTCCTCTTCAGCAAAGCAGGTCGATGGCAGGCGGAAGACTTCCGTCTGAATCGTCGACGGGTCGACGTCATTAGACTCGCCGTGGTTCTGCCAGAAAGTGGAAGTTTCGGTGACCAGCGGATCGATAACCACCATATACTTCAGCTTGCTCAGGCTGCGAACCACTTTGTTTTTGTCCGGGAAGGACGCGACCGGGTTAAAGCCCTGGCAGATATAGCCAGTGACTTTGCCGTTATCCATCATGTTGAAGTATTTGATAACGTCGTAAGCCTGGTCCCACTTTGGTAACCACTCAAAGCCCCAGTCGTTCTCTTTTTGCGCCGCCTCGCCGTAGAAGGATTTCATCAGGCTGACAAAGAATTTCGGGTAGTTGCTCCAGTAGTTCACCTGGTCCGGCAGGGTCGCTTTTGGCGTGTTGGCCGCCAGGTACGTCTGCAGATCCGGCTGCTTTTCAGAAGGCAGGGTCAGGTAGCCTGGCAGGCTGGTAGACAGCAGGCCAAGGTCGGTCAGCCCCTGAATATTAGAGTGACCGCGCAGGGCATTCACGCCACCGCCGGCCATGCCCATATTGCCGAGCAGCAATTGGATCATCGCCATGGTGCGAATGTTCTGCGCGCCGACGGTGTGCTGCGTCCAGCCCAGGGCATACAGGAAGGTGGTGGTGCGATCGGCGGCGCTGGTTGAGGCCAGCACATCGCACACCTTGAGGAAGTCTGCTTTCGGCGTACCGCAGATGTTTTCGACCACCTCTGGCGTGTAACGGGAAACGTGCTGCTTCAGCAGATTCCACACGCAGCGCGGATGGCTTAGCGTCTCATCGCGTTTAGCGTAGCCGTTTTCATCGAACTGGTAGTTCCAGGACGATTTATCATACTGGCGTTTGTCCGCATCATAGCCGCTGAACAGCCCCTCTTCGAAGGCAAAATCATCCCGCACCAGCAGGCTGGCGTTGGTGTAGTGCTTCACGTACTCGGCATTGATTTTGTTATGTTCGATCAGGTACAGCAGCACCCCCGACAGGAAGGTAATGTCGGTACCGGAGCGAATCGGCGCATAGATATCGGCCACCGACGCAGTGCGCGTAAAGCGCGGGTCGACGACGATAAGCGTGGCGTCGTTGTTGTTCTTCGCCTCCATCGCCCAGCGGAATCCCACCGGGTGGGCTTCCGCGGCGTTACCGCCCATCACCACCACGACGTTCGCGTTTTTGATATCCACCCAGTGGTTAGTCATCGCACCGCGACCAAATGTTGGAGCAAGACTTGCTACCGTTGGTCCGTGTCAGACGCGCGCCTGGTTGTCTACCGCCAGCATGCCGAGCGATCGCACAAATTTTTGCGTCAGCATGCCGGTCTCATTACTCGCCGCCGAAGCGCACAGCATACCGGTGGAAAGCCAGCGGTTAACCGTTACGCCCTGCTCGTTCTTTTCCATAAAGTTGGCGTCGCGGTCGGCTTTCATCAGCCGGGCAATGCGGCTGAAGGCTTCATCCCAGGAGAGTCGCTGCCATTTATCGGATCCCGGGGCGCGGTACTCCGGGTAGCGCAGGCGGTTATCACTGTGGACATAGTCCAGCAGGCCGGCGCCTTTCGGGCATAGCGCGCCGCGGCTCACCGGATGGTCCGGATCTCCTTCGATATGGTAAATCGCTTCTTTGGCGTTTTTCGCGCCGTCGCCGAGGCTATACATTAATAGCCCGCAGCCAACGGAGCAGTAAGTGCAGGTGTTGCGGATCTCTTTCGCACGCAGCAATTTGTAGTTGCGTGCCTGAGCCAGCGCCATTTTGGGGGCAAAGCCCAGGGCGGCAGCTGTGGTTCCGGCCATACCGCCTGCGCAGATCTTAAAGAACTTTCTGCGGCTGACGTCCATTGCATTCCTCCATGCAGGATGTTGATTCATCGCGCGGAGGAAACTAACAGCAAAATCCCGGGAAAATTTGCGTCAAATCAAGGAGCAAAACCCACTCCCCCTTAATCGCCAGCCGCGGCCGTTTTCACTAATCCCCAGGGGTTACCCATGTCGGAAAATTTCGCCCCGCGGCGGTCAAAAGATGATATATATGCCGGCTGCATTCGCGTAACCCTCAGGATAAGCATGGAGAAAAAGAGAGCCACGACTATCGGCTTCGCCGCCATTATTTTATGGAGCACGATGGTCGGATTGATTCGCGGCGTCAGCGAAGGACTGGGCCCGGTCGGCGGCGCGGCGATGATTTACAGCCTCAGCGGCCTGCTGCTGATTTTTACCGTTGGTTTTCCCAACCTGCGCCAGATCCCGCGCCGCTATCTGCTGGCCGGCAGCGTGCTGTTCGTCAGCTATGAAATCTGCCTCGCGCTGTCCCTGGGCTATGCCGCCAGCCGTCAACAGGCCATTGAGGTGGGGATGGTCAATTATCTGTGGCCCAGCCTGACCATCCTGTTCGCCATCCTGTTTAATGGTCAGAAAAGCAGCTGGCTGGTGATCCCCGGTTTGCTTCTCGCCCTGCTTGGCGTCGGCTGGGTGTTGGGGGGCGAGCACGGCCTGCAGCTGGAGGAGATTATCAGCAACGTCATCTCCAGTCCGCTCAGCTATCTGCTGGCCTTTATCGGCGCCTTTATCTGGGCGGCCTACTGCACGGTAACGGCCAAATATGCCCGTGGCAAAAATGCCATTACCCTGTTCGTCCTGTTAACCGCGCTGACGCTGTGGCTGAAGTTTCTCGCCACGCCGCAGCCGCCGATGGTCTTCAGCTGGCCGGTCAGCATCAAGCTGCTGACGGTAGCGGTGGCGCTCGGTTTGGCCTACGCCGCGTGGAACGTGGGGATCCTCCACGGTAACGTCAGCCTGCTGGCGGCGGCCTCCTACTTCACGCCGGTGCTCTCCTCCGCGCTGGCGGCGATCCTGCTTAGCGCCGCGCTATCATGGTCGTTCTGGCAGGGGGCCGGGATGGTGTGTCTCGGCTCCCTGCTCTGCTGGTACGCGACCCGCCGTTAGCCGAGATCGCCGCCCGCCACCGGGAGGGTGACGCCGGTGATATAGCTGGCCTCATCGCTGGCGAGAAACAGGATCGCGTTTGCCTGTTCCGCCAGCGTGCCGTAGCGGTGCATCAGACTGCTGGCCACCGTCTGATCGACCACCTGCTGATACCACGCCTTCTCCTGTTCACTGGGCTGCTCGTCGTTACGCGGCGTCAGGCGCGGCGGCGCCTCCGTCCCGCCCGGTGCGACGGCGTTAATCCGAATACCGCTGCCGCTGTACTCCATGGCAATCGACCGGGTCAGCGCATTCACACCTCCCTTCGCCGCCGAATAAGGCACCCGGTTGATCCCTGCTGTCGCCACCGACGAGATATTGACGATGCAGCCTTTGCCCTGCTTCAGCATCCACGGCAGCGCCGCGCGGCAGCCCCACAGGGTAGGAAACAGCGAGCGGCGGATCTCTTTCTCAATCTGCTCCGGTTGATATTCGGCAAACGGCCGCGCCCAAATGGTCCCCCCGACGTTATTGATTAACACATCGATGCGGCCAAAATGCGCCACCCCGTCGGCAAACGCCTGCTCGGCGCTCGGCCACTGTTCCAGGTCCGCCTCCAGCGCCAGCACCTGACTGCCGGACTGAGCCAGCGTCGCCGCCAGCTCATGCACCCAGGGCGAACGATCGATGAGCAGCAGAGCCGCGCCTTCCGCAGCCGCCTGCTCCGCGGTTTGTCGGCCAATGCCCTGGGCCGCGCCGGTGATGGCGACCACTTTATCGCTAAAACGCATACTGCCTCCTTATGCCGCCGCGCTCTGGCTGGCGATAAATTTCTCGTACCAGAAGCCCGCCGGGGTGATCCCTCGCTCACGCAGCGCCGTGGCGACCGCGTTGACCATCGGCGGCGGTCCGCAAAGGTAGATATCGACCTCGCCATTATTCAGCATGGCGTCGTCAAGATGATCGGTGACGAAGCCGCGCTGCTGGCAAGGACTGTTTTCCTCCGCCACTACCGGTAGCCAGCGAAAGTGGGTTAACTGCTGACGGAATGCCTCCAGCGCCTCGGTCTTCACCAGATCCGCGTCGCGCGTGACGCCATACATCAGGGTCACCGGGCGCGCGGCGTTCTGCGCCTGCAAGGTCTCGAGCATGGAGAGCAGCGGCGCCAGCCCGGTACCGCCGGCCAGCATCAGCAGCGGACGTTCGCCGTGGCGCAGATAGAAGCTGCCCATCGGGCCGCTGAGGGTAAGACGATCCCCGGGCCGCGCCTGCAGGGTTAACCACTGGCTCATCATGCCGCCGGGCACGTTACGGATCAGGAAACGCCCTTCTGCCGAGCCTGGCCGGGAGCTGAAGGAATAGGCGCGAACGTGCGGCGTGCCTGGCACCTGAATGTTGACGTACTGCCCCGCCAGGAAGTCCAGCGGCTCATCGAGGGCGACCACCAGCTCGATGGCGGTATCGGACAGACAATTCACCTGTCGCACCTGCGCCCCGGTGTTCGTCAAGGCGGTTTTACACTGCGCGGCGGCCACCGGCACATCGACAACGCAGTCGCTGGTGGGCACCATCTGGCAGGTCAGCACCTGGCGGGCCTGCGCTTCCTCATCGCTTAACGCCTCGTCGAGATACTCCTCGCCGAGATCGTATTCCCCGCTGGCGCAGTGGCATTTGCAGGTGCCGCACACGCCTTCCGAGCAGTCCATCGGCAGATTCACCTTCTGCCGATAGGCAGCATCCAGGACTTTCTCTCCGGCATGGCATTGAATAAAGCGGGTGATACCGTCCTCAAAATTAAGAGCAATAGTGAAGGTCATAGGCGCCTCTTAAATGTGGTAAACGTCAATCACCTGACGGATATAGTCGTTATTCAGGCGCACGGTTTTGCGCACGATCTGCGGCCGGCCGTCCTGCTCGGTCAGCGTGCAGCAGGTGGCGCCGAAAAAGGCATCGGTGTGCTGATAGCGGTGGCTCCAGGTCACCCAGCTGTAACGCACCTCCAGCCCCTCGTCGCTCTCCCCCAGCAGTTCGACGTTGCTGATGATATGGGTGGTCCGCGGCTCCGGCGTGCTGGCCCCGGAGCGCTCGGTTTTAATGCGGTAGACGCGATCCTCCAGCCCTTCCCGGTTGGGATAGTAGATAAGCGAAATCTCTTTTTGCGGGTCGCGCGTCAGCTGATCGTCGTCGCCCCACGCCGGCATCCAGTAGATCACCTGCGGGCTGTAGCAGCTGAGCCATTCATCCCACTGACGGTCATCCAGCAGACGGGCTTCGTGATAGAGAAACTGGCGTACCTGTTCGAGGTTCAGCATCAGGCCACCTCCACACGCTGGGTGATCGACTGGTCATAGCGCTGCTGCTCTTGTTCAATCGCCGCGAGCATCAGCGTCTGCCAGTGATGGTGATGGGCGATGTACAGCGCCTCGTCCTCCGATTTCACGCCGCTTAAGCGCGGATTAAATCCGGCGTGCTGCGCATGCTCATCCGGACCATCGACCCAGCGCAGCGCGCCGCGGCTGAGATCGCTCCACGCCAGATTTTCACCGAGATAGCCGCGCTGACAGGCGCTGAACTCTTCGAGATCGTCCGGGGTGCCCATCCCGCTAACGTTAAAGAAATCTTCATACTGGCGGATACGCAGGGCCCGCGCCTGGTCGGATTCCCCCTTCGGGGCAAAGCACCAGATAGTGACTTCGGTTTTGTCCACCGCCAGCGGACGAATGACGCGGATCTGGGTGGAGAATTGATCCATCAGATAGACGTTGGGGTACAGGCATAGGTTGCGGGTTTCGTTGACCATCTGGTCGGCGCGCCGTTCGCCGAATTCCGCCTGCAGACGCTCGCGATGGGCATACACCGGGCGCACCTCCGGGTTCAGCGCCCGGGTCCACAGCAGCATATGGCCGTTATCAAATCCGTAGCCGCCGCCGAGGCTTTTTGACCAGCCGTTGGCGTCCACCGCATGGGTGCCTTGCGCTTCATAGTTGCGGCGTGACATGGTGGAGGCGTAGTTCCAGTGCACTACGCTGACATGGTAGCCATCAGCGCCGTTCTCCGCGCCCAGCTTCCAGTTGCCTTCGTAAACGTAGCTCGACGAACCCTTGAGCACTTCCAGCCCCTCCGGCGCCTGGTCGACGATCAGATCGATGATTTTACAAGTTTCCCCGAGATAGGCTTCCAGCGGCTGCAAGTCGGCATTGAGGCTACCGAATAAAAAACCGCGATAGGACTGAAAACGCGGCAGCTTTTGCAGGTCGTGAGATCCTTCCTGTTTGAAGGTGTCAGGATAAGCGCCGGTGCTTTCATCTTTGGCTTTTAATAATTTGCCGTTATTGCTGAAGGTCCAGCCGTGAAACGGACAGGTAAAAGAGTTTTTATTCCCGGTTTTCCGTCGACATAACATGGCGCCGCGATGAGCGCAGCTGTTAATTAACGCATGCAGCTCATGCTTTTTATCGCGGGTAATAATCACCGGCTGACGCCCCAGCGTCAGGGTATAATAATCACCCGGTTCGGCAATTTGGCTTTCATGGGCGAGAAATACCCAGTTACCTTCGAAGATATGCTTCATTTCAAATTCAAACAGCTGCGGGTCGGTAAATATCGACCGGTGGCAGCGGTAAATATGATTTTCACGATCGACAATTAAGGCGTTGTTAATTTTGTCTTTAAGCGCTGATAGCGTTTTTTGCATGAGTCAGTCCCTCCTGCGGTATTCAGGATGAAATAAACCGGGTGAATTGTTAGCTTTCAGGTGCAATGTCTGGCCCGGGCAACCGCGTGCCCGGGGCCGTTACAGCAGATTACGCTTTGGCGCGCAGGCGGGCGCCGCGCTGCTCTTCGTCGGCGCTGAGCGCTTTACACAGGGTGAAATCAAAACAGACCTCAGTGTGCTCTCCCTCAAGGTCGCGCTGCGCGATAGTCTCGCGGTCCGTCACTTTAATCGGGTCGGCAATCAGACCGTCGCGGGTGGCAAAGGCAAAATCATCCCACAGGTATTTATCGCCGCTGAGGTTGATCTGGCTGGTGAGATGTTTATGCCCCGACGCGGAGACGAAGAAGTGAATATGCGCCGGACGGTTGCCGTGGCGGCCTAACTGATCCAGCAATTTCTGCGTTGGTCCATCCGGCGGACAGCCGTAGCCGGAAGGCAGGATGCTGCGCACGCTATAGCGGCCATCGGCGCCGGTGCGGATCCGACGGCGCAGGTTGTATTCGCTCTGGCTCGGGTCGAAGAAGGAGTAATTGCCGAGGGTATTGGCGTGCCAGATATCGACGATGGCGTTGGCCACCGGCCGGCCCTCGGTATCTTTGACCTGGCCATGCAGCCACATCACTTCTCCCGGGTCGGCGCCATCATCCATCCGGGCGTGGCCATCGGCCAGCGGCGCATTGGCCACATACAGCGGCCCTTCGATGGTGCGCGGGGTGCCGGTTTCCCGGCGCGCCGCTGCGTCGATGGCGTCCTGACGCAGGTCGAGGAAATGCTCCAGACCCAGCCCTGCCGCCAGCAGCGCCGCCTCCTGACGACCACCCAGCGCATGCAGATAGTTCACCGCATGCCAGAACTCTTCTTCGGTGATGTTATAGTCGTCGATCAGCGTACAGATATTCTCCAGCAGACGGTGAATAATGGCTTTAAAACGTTCGTTTCCGCCAGGGACGTGTAAACCCGCCCCTTCACGTAATAATTTCTGCACGGCTTCTTGTTGTACGAAAGCATTACTCATTATTATTCTCTCTTATCGTTGTAGGGTATTTACCGGGTCACCCCGGCATGAGGTCAGGTGTTATTATTAGCTATCATCGTCACGAACAGACGAGGGATGGCGGCACAGCGCCTCGACGCGAATATCCATAAAAGGATACAGCGGCAATCCCATTAATATTTGATGTAACTCTTCGGTATCTTTGACATCGAAAATACTGACATTGGCGTAAAGACCGGCGACGCGCCAGATATGTCGCCATTTGCCTTCCCGCTGTAATTGTTGCGAATAGGCTTTTTCGCGTTGTTTTATTTCCTCCGCTTCGGCGACGGGAAAGCCGAGCGGTATATTCACGGTCATATCCACTTTAAATAGCATCTGTTTCTCCTGTTTCCCGCTACGCCTGGCGGGTGTAAAAACGCAGTTTGTCTTCATCCAGCTCGACGCCAAGACCCGGGATTTGCGGGAGCACCACCTCGCCGTAGGCAAAGGAGAGCGGTACGCTGACGATATCGTCTTTCAGCAACAGCGGGCCGAACATTTCGGTGCCCCACTGCAGCGGCAGCGTCGACCAGGCGTGTAGCGAGGCGACAGTCCCGACGGTCCCCTCCAGCATGGTGCCGCCATACAGGCCAATACCCGCCGCCTGGGCGACGCGGGCCAGCGCCAGTACGCTGTTCGGTCCGCCGGCCTTGGCGATTTTCAGCGCGTAAGCGCCAGTAAAGCCCTGCTGCGCCAGTTGATAGCCATCGTAAGCGGTGGCCACCGCTTCGTCGGCGAGGATCGCGGTTTCAATATGCTGGCTTAACCGCACCAGCGCCGCGTTGTCGTGGGCGCTGACCGGCTGTTCGATGAGGTCGACGCCCATCGCCGCCAACTCGCGGCAGCCTTTCGCGCCGGTTGCGGCGTCCCAGGCCTGATTGACGTCGACGCGGATGCTGGCGCGATCCCCTAGCGCCTCCACAATGGCGCGAGTATGGCGCAGGTCGGTCGCTAATTCGCGTGCGCCAATTTTCAGCTTGAACGCCTGATGGCGCCGCTCGGCTAACAGTTTTTCCCCTTCGGCAATATCTTTCGCGGTATCGCCGCTGGCTAACGTCCACAGCACCGGCAACGCCGTTTGCAGCGCGCCGCCGAGCAGCGCCGACACCGGCAGCCCCAGCGCTTTGCCCTGGGCATCCAGCAGCGCGGTTTCAATGGCGGACCTGGCAAAAGTGTTGCCTTTAATGGCGCTGTTCATGCGGGCGGTCAGCGCATTCAGGTTATCAGCCGGTTGCCCCAGCAGCAGCGGCGTCAGGTAATGCGTTATCGCCGACGAGATAGTCTCCGGGCTCTCGACGCCATAGCTCAAGCCGCCGATGGTGGTGGCCTCGCCAATGCCGCAGATGCCGTCGGAGCGGGTAAGGCGCACGATCACCAGCGTCTGACATCCCATGGTGGTCATCGACAATTTATGCGGCCGGATGGTTGGGACATCCACAATCCAGCTCTCAATACGTTCTACGGTGGCAGTCATTTTCGCTTCCTGATGAGATGTATAACTTTTTGTACCCACATCCATAACGGGGGGGCTGTGCCATTGACAATAGGGTTCGGCCTGGCGGATGGTCAACGGCGATAATCGAAATGTTGTGCGATTATCGACGCGTTTGTTAAAAGACGGTTATTAATGTGATCGTGGTGGTAAAACCGGCACAATTCAGCGCGCCCCATTTTGCGCAAGGTATAGTGATCTGCCGTGAGCTTTACGCTGCAACGGAGAAGGATGCGATGAGCGACAATATCCCCAATACGCTGAGCGCCAGGCAGGCCGAGCACGATCCCAACTTTATGCTGTCTCTGGCCCGCGGTCTGGAGGTGCTTAACGCCTTCACCCCACAGCGTCAGCGGCTGACCATTTCCCAGTTAAGCCAGAAAACGCAAATTTCCCGCGCGGCGGTACGCCGGTGCCTGTATACCCTCGCCGCGCTGGGCATGGTCCATAGCCCGGATGGCCGCCATTATGAGCTGCTCCCCCGTGTGCTGGCGGTGGGCCATGCCTATCTCGCCGGCACCCCGCTGGCGAAAGTGGCGCAGACGGCGCTGGACAGCCTCGGCAAAGCCCTCGGCGAATCCTGTTCGGCGGCGACGCTCGACGGGGATAACGTGCTCTATATTGCCCGCGCGGCGGTGAATAATTTATTGAGCGTCGATATCGGACGCGGCAGTCGCCTGCCGGCGTGGGCGACGTCGATGGGTCGGGTATTGCTCAGCGCGCTGCCGGAAGAGCAGCTGGAGGTGACACTGTCACGCGCCGTGCTCATTCGCTACACCCCACACACCCTGTGCGATATGGCCGGGCTACGCGCGGAGATTGATCGGGTGCGCATGCAGGGCTATGCCCTCGCCGACCGGCAGATAGAGGTGGGCCTGTGCTCGCTGGCGGTGCCGGTGCTGTCGCGTCATGGCCAGGTGGTGGCCGCGCTGAATGTCGGGGTGCCGGCCGCGACGGTCAGCGCCGCGGCGTTAAAAGAGAAGGCCCTCGCCCCGCTACGCCGCGCGGCGATGGACCTGTCGCTACAGCTATAGCGCCGTCTGCGGCTTCTTCACCGTGGCGAGGCTGCGCCAGATCCCGGCGGCCAGCAGCAGAAGCATGACCCCCGCTGTCGCCAGCACCAGACTGTGCGCCTGGGTAAAGGCCGCCTTCGCCGCCGCCATCAGCGCCTCCGCTACCCCGGCGGGTAGCGCCTGGGTCAGGCTAACCGCCTCGCCGATCGATGACGACGCCCGCTGCGCCATGGTCTCATTCAGCCCGGGCGGTAGCACAATGGTGGCGCTGTAGCTGCGGGTCAGGATCAGGCCGAACAGGGCAATGCCGAGGCCAGCGCCCAGCTCATAGGCCATGGTTTCGATCGCCCCGGCCGCCGCCGCTTTCTCCTTCGGCGCCGCCGCCATAATGGCGGAGCTGGAGGCCAGCAGCGCGCTGGCGACGCTAAAGCCGAGCAGCGTCATCAGCCCCCAGGCCAACCATTGCTGAGTGCTGAAATCGGTCAGCGCCAGGCCCAGAAAGCTGAAGGCGCTGAGCAACATCCCGCCGGTCGCCACCTCGCGCAGCCCGAGCTTCGACACCAGCATCCCGGCAATCGGCCCGCTAAAGCCGCTGGCCACCATCACCGGCAGCATAAACATCCCCGCCTCGAACGGCGTTTTCTGATGCACAAACTGCAGCTCCTGAGCCATCAACAGCTCAAAACCCACCAGGGTAATCAGGGCGGTCATCGCCATCATCACCCCGCTTAAAATAATGCGATGAGTGAACAGTCGCATATCCACCATCGGCCGGACCGCCGACAGCTGTTTGCGGATAAACCAGGTGAGCATCGCCGCCCCGCCGATCGCCACCAGCGCGGTGAGCCACAGCGCCAGCTGGCCCTTCAGGGCCGATTTGGCGCTAAACACCAGCATCAGGATCGCCGCAATCAAAATGAGCGCCTGCAGCAGGTTCAGCGGCTGGTCGCGGCGCGCGGGCTGACGCGGCACCACTTTGGCGTTAATGGCGATAACCACCAGCACAATCGGCACGTTGATCAGGAACACCGATCCCCAGTAGAAATGCTCCAACAGCATGCCGCCCACCAGCGGGCCAAAGGCCGCGCCGCCGGAGCCCACCGCCGCCCACAGCCCCAGCGCCATATTGCGCTGGCTGGCCTCGGCAAAGGTGCTGCGGATCCCGGCCAGCGTCGCCGGCACGATCATCGCCGCCCCCACCGCCAGCAGGGCACGGGAGGCAATCAGCGTCAGAGCCGTCGGCGACAGTGCGGCGCACAGCGAGGCGACGCCAAAAATAGCGCTGCCGAGCAGCAGCAGACGTTTAAAGCCGATTTTATCGCCAAGGGCGCCCATCGGCAGCACCATCCCGGCCATCACCAATGAATAGATATCAATGATCCACAGCAGCTCATTGCCGCTGCTGCCCAGCGCGACGCTGAGGGTCGGCGCGGCCACATGCAACACCGTGGCGTCAATCGCCACCGGAATATAAACCAGCAAAATCGCCATCAGCGTCATCCATTGCCGTGACATAGCTTGTACCTCAATGTTAGAACTTGGACACACGTCCAGGATGGCGATCCTGCCGGATTGTTGAACGCATGTCCAACTTTTTGTTACACTCGGCCAAAGCCAGATATCAGCGGGGTTCTATGCACTATTTACAGCGGGATGAGCGACGGGAAGGGATTATGCAGGCCGCCATGCGCCTGGCGCTGCGCGGCGGCTTCAGCGCCATGACCGTGCGGCAGATCGCCCGCGAAGCGCAGGTGGCCGCCGGGCAACTGCACCACCACTTCGCCTCCATAGGCGAGCTGAAGTCCCAGGTGTTCATCCGTCTTATCCGCGAGATGCTCGACATGCCGCTGGTGGCCGAGGACGCCAGCTGGCGCGAGCGGTTATTCTCGATGATCGGCAGCGAGGATGGCCGGCTGGAACCCTATATCCGCCTGTGGCGGGAAGGCCAGGTACTGGCCGACAGCGACCCGGACATCAAAGCGGCCTACCTGCTAACCATGACCATGTGGCATGCCGAGACCGTGGCGATCGTTGAGCAGGGCCTCGCCTGCGGTGAGTTTCATTCGACCGAGCCGCCGGCGGATATCGCCTGGCGTTTTATCGCCCTGGTGTGCGGCCTCGACGGGATTTACGCCCTCGGCACCCAGACCCTGGACGAGACGGCGTTTAGCCGTTACGTCAATAAGATGATAACCCTGGAGTTATTTTAGTTAAATTTTACATTTAGTAACAATTAATCCCGCTACGCTCTCCACGTGCTCTCCGACAGCACGTTTTTTTTATCTACGCTTTTTAGATAACGCCAATTAAGGGTTATTCTCCGTCCCCTTGTATTCAGCTGTTGACCTTATTTATTTACTCCATTCCGGGCAATTAGAGGGCAATATGTCGGTACAAAATGAGAAAGATAATCATTACCTTTTGAAAAACTGGCGGCCAGAAAATAAGGCCTTCTGGGAAAACAAGGGCCAGGCTATTGCGAGAAGAAACTTATGGATATCAGTAACCTGCTTACTACTGGCCTTCTGCGTCTGGATGTTATTCAGCGCCGTGGCGGTCAATCTTAATAAGGTCGGTTTTCATTTCACTACCGACCAGCTTTTTTTATTAACCGCACTTCCTTCACTTTCCGGCGCGATATTACGGGTGCCCTACTCCTTTATGGTGCCCCTCTTCGGCGGGCGCTACTGGACTGTATTAAGTACAGTGATCCTGATTGTGCCTTGTATTTGGCTGGGCGTGGCGATCCAGAATATTGCTACTCCATTTTGGGTATTTATTGTTATTGCGCTGCTGTGTGGTTTTGCCGGGGCGAATTTTGCTTCCAGTATGGGAAATATCAGTTTCTTTTTTCCCAAAGCCAAACAGGGCAGCGCGCTGGGGGTCAACGGCGGCCTTGGCAATCTGGGGGTCAGCGTGATGCAGATGGTCGCTCCGGCGGTAATCTTCCTGCCGCTCTTCACCTTCCTCGGCGTCCATGGCGTCACCCAGCCCGATGGTTCAACGATAGCCCTGAGCAATGCGGCGCTCATCTGGGTGCCGCTCCTGCTGCTCGCCACCGCTGCCGCCTGGTTCGGTATGAATGACATCGCCAGTTCGAAGGCCTCGATTCGCGATCAACTCCCGGTGCTCAAGCGTCCGCATATGTGGCTGCTCAGCCTGCTTTATCTGGCGACCTTCGGCTCATTTATCGGCTTCTCAGCCGGCTTCGCCATGCTGGCGAAAACCCAGTTTCCTGCGGTCGACATTCTCAAGCTGGCTTTCTTTGGGCCGTTTATCGGCGCGCTGGCGCGCTCGTTCGGAGGGATCATCTCCGACCGTCTGGGCGGTGTGCGGGTAACGCTGGTCAATTTCGTGCTGATGGCGCTCTTTACCGGCCTGTTGTTCCTCACCCTGCCGGGCAGCGGATCCGGCAGCTTCCTCGCCTTCTACGTGGTGTTTATGGGGCTGTTTTTAACCGCCGGACTCGGCAGCGGCTCCACCTTCCAGATGATCGCCGTCATCTTCCGTCAGCTCACCATCGACAGCGTGAGGCAGCGCGGCGGCAGCGAAGAAGAAGCGCAGCACGAAGCCGTAACCGATACCGCTGCCGCGCTGGGCTTTATCTCGGCAATTGGCGCCATCGGCGGCTTCTTTATCCCGAAAGCCTTCGGCACCTCGCTGGCGATGACCGGTTCGCCGGTCGGGGCGATGAAGGTCTTCTTCGTTTTTTACGTGGTTTGCGTATTGGTGACCTGGCTGGTCTACGGCCGACGTAAACCCGCTTAACCATAACGATTTATCTGCCGGATGGCGGCTTACGCCTTATCCGGCCTACGCGTTCGTTCGCTCATCCGGCCGGGTGGCACGATGCCGGACATCATCGGAGCAGGAGAAATGTCATGAGTAAACTACTGGATCGCTTTCGCTACTTTAAGCAGAAAGGCGAGATCTTTGCCAACGGCCACGGTCAGGTCTACAACAACAACCGTGACTGGGAAGATAGCTACCGTCAACGCTGGCAGTTCGACAAAATTGTCCGCTCCACCCACGGCGTGAATTGCACCGGCTCCTGCAGCTGGAAAATTTATGTCAAAAACGGTCTGGTGACCTGGGAAACCCAGCAGACCGATTATCCGCGCACCCGCCCGGATCTGCCGAACCATGAACCCCGCGGCTGCCCGCGCGGCGCCAGCTACTCCTGGTATCTCTATAGCGCCAACCGCCTGAAGTACCCGCTGGCGCGTAAACGGCTGATTGAGCTGTGGCGCGAAGCCCTGGCGCAGTATCCCGACCCGGTGCAGGCCTGGGATAGCATCATGCAGGATCCGGCCAAAACCAACAGCTATAAAGCGGTGCGCGGCAAAGGCGGCTTTGTCCGCTCCAGCTGGAAAGAGCTGAATCAGCTTATCGCCGCCGCCAACGTCTGGACCATCAAACACTACGGTCCGGACCGCGTCGCCGGGTTCTCGCCGATCCCGGCGATGTCGATGGTCTCCTACGCCGCGGGTACCCGCTATTTATCCCTTATCGGCGGCACCTGCCTTAGCTTCTATGACTGGTACTGCGACCTGCCCCCCGCCTCGCCGATGACCTGGGGCGAGCAGACCGACGTGCCGGAATCCGCCGACTGGTACAACGCCAGCTACATTATCGCCTGGGGCTCCAACGTGCCGCAGACCCGGACCCCGGATGCCCACTTCTTCACCGAAGTGCGCTACAAAGGCACCAAAACCATCGCCATCACTCCGGACTATTCGGAAGTGGCCAAACTGTGCGACCACTGGCTGGCGCCGAAGCAAGGTACCGACAGCGCGCTGGCGATGGCCATGGGCCACGTGATCCTCAAAACCTTCCACCTTGATAACCCGAGCGATTACTTTCTTAACTACTGCCGCACCTATACCGACATGCCGATGCTGGTGATGCTTGAGCCGCGCGACGATGGCAGCTATGTGCCAGGCCGCATGCTGCGCGCCTCCGACCTGCTGAATGGGCTGGGCGAAACGAATAATCCGGAATGGAAAACCGTGGCGTATAACGCCGACGGCGAACTGGTGGCGCCGAACGGTTCCATCGGCTTTCGCTGGGGCGAAAAAGGTAAATGGAATCTCGAACCGCTGGCAGACGGTAAACCGGTGGAGCTAACGCTGTCCCTGCTCGACAGGCGCGACAGCGTGGCGTCCGTCGCCTTCCCTTACTTCGGCGGCAATGAAAATCCGCATTTCCGCAGCGTGCCGCAGTCACCGGTAACCCTTCATCCGCTCCCGGTGAAACAGCTGACGCTGGCCAGTGGTGAACGCGGCCTGGTGGCCAGTGTATATGACCTGATTCTGGCTAACTACGGCCTGGACCGCGGGCTTGATGATGTCAATGCGACGAAAGATTTCGCCGAGGTCAAAGCCTATACCCCGGCGTGGGCGGAGCAGATCACCGGCGTGCCGCGCCAGCATATTGAACAAATCGCCCGCGAGTTCGCCGATACGGCGCATAAAACCCATGGCCGTTCGATGATTATCCTCGGCGCCGGGGTGAACCACTGGTACCACATGGATATGAACTACCGGGGGATGATTAACCTGCTGGTGTTCTGCGGCTGCGTCGGCCAGAGCGGCGGCGGCTGGTCGCACTATGTCGGCCAGGAGAAGCTGCGCCCACAGACCGGCTGGCTGCCGCTGGCGTTCGCGCTGGACTGGAACCGCCCGCCGCGGCAGATGAACAGCACCTCCTATTTTTACAATCACGCCAGCCAGTGGCGCTATGAAAAACTGACCGCGCAGGAGCTGTTGTCGCCGCTGGCCGACGCCAGCAAATTTAGCGGCAGCCTTATCGACTTTAACGTCCGCGCGGAACGGATGGGCTGGTTGCCCTCTGCGCCACAGCTCAACGTCAATCCGCTGACCATCAAGCAGCAGGCCGAGGCCGCCGGACTATCGCCCTCAGAGTTCACGGTGCGATCGCTAAAATCCGGCGAGATCCGCTTTGCCGCCGAGCAGCCGGACAGCGGTAAAAACCATCCGCGCAACCTGTTTATCTGGCGCTCAAACCTGCTGGGATCGTCCGGTAAGGGGCATGAGTATATGTTGAAATACCTGCTCGGGACCGACAGCGGTATTCAGGGTGATGTACTGAGCGCCAGCGATGAGGTGAAACCTGAGGAAGTCGAGTGGCAGACGGCGGCGATTGAGGGCAAACTCGACCTGCTGGTGACGCTGGATTTCCGCATGTCCAGTACCTGTCTCTTCTCCGATATTGTCCTTCCGACCGCCACCTGGTACGAAAAAGACGATATGAACACCTCTGATATGCATCCGTTTATCCACCCGCTTTCCGCCGCCGTCGACCCGGCGTGGGAGGCAAAGAGCGACTGGGAGATTTACAAAGATATCGCCAAATCCTTCTCGCAGGTCTGCGTCGGCCATCTCGGGAAAGAGACCGACGTGGTGCTGGTCCCGCTGCAGCATGACTCTCCGGCTGAGCTGGCGCAGCCGTTCGAGGTGCTTGACTGGCGCAAGGGCGAATGCGATCTGATCCCCGGGAAAACCGCTCCGTCGATTGCCCTGGTGGAGCGCGACTATCCCGCCACCTGGGAACGCTTCACCTCTCTCGGCCCGCTGCTCGATAAGCTTGGCAACGGCGGGAAAGGCATCTCGTGGAATACGCAAAGCGAAGTCGATTTCCTTGGCAAGCTAAACTACCTCAAGCCCGACGGTCCGGCCAAAGGCCGGCCGCGGATCGACAGCGCCATTGACGCCTCCGAAGTTATTCTCAGCCTCGCGCCAGAAACCAACGGTCAGGTGGCGGTGAAAGCCTGGCAGGCGCTGGGAGAATTTACCGGCCGCGACCACACTCATCTGGCGCTGAATAAAGAGGATGAGAAGATCCGCTTCCGCGATATTCAGGCGCAGCCGCGCAAGATCATCTCCAGCCCAACGTGGTCCGGACTGGAAAGCGAGCACGTCTCCTACAACGCCGGCTACACCAACGTTCACGAACTGATCCCGTGGCGCACCCTCTCCGGGCGGCAACAGTTGTATCAGGACCATCCGTGGATGCGGGCCTTCGGCGAAAGCCTGGTGGCGTACCGCCCGCCCATTGATACCCGCAGCGTCAGCCAGATGAAGGCCGTGCCGCCGAACGGCTTTCCGGAGAAAGCGCTGAACTTCCTGACCCCGCACCAGAAATGGGGGATCCACTCCACATACAGCGAAAACCTGCTGATGCTGACGCTGTCGCGCGGCGGGCCGATCGTCTGGATCAGCGAAACTGACGCCAGAGAGCTGGGCATTGAAGATAACGACTGGATTGAAGCGTTCAACGCCAACGGCGCCCTCACCGCCCGGGCGGTGGTGAGCCAGCGCGTGCCGCCGGGGATGACCATGATGTACCACGCGCAGGAGCGGATTATGAATATCCCGGGTTCGGAAGTGACCGGTCGCCGCGGCGGCATTCACAACTCCGTCACCCGCGTCTGCCCGAAGCCGACGCACATGATCGGCGGCTACGCCCAGCTGGCCTATGGCTTTAACTACTACGGCACCGTCGGTTCCAACCGCGACGAGTTCATCATGATCCGCAAAATGAAGAATATTGCCTGGCTGGATGACGAAGGCCGCGATCAGGTACAGGAGGCGAAAAAATGAAAATCCGTTCTCAGGTTGGAATGGTGCTGAATCTGGACAAATGCATCGGCTGTCACACCTGCTCGGTCACCTGTAAAAACGTCTGGAGCAGCCGCGAAGGCATGGAGTACGCGTGGTTCAATAACGTGGAGACCAAACCGGGCATTGGCTACCCAAAAAACTGGGAGGACCAGGAACAGTGGCAAGGCGGCTGGATCCGCGGCATCAGCGGTAAGCTGACGCCCCGCCTCGGCAATCGGGTTAGCGTGCTGTCGAAGATATTCGCTAACCCGGTGCTGCCGGCGATTGACGATTACTACGAACCCTTCACCTACGATTACCAGCATCTGCACAACGCGCCGGAGGGCAAATATCTGCCCACCGCCCGCCCGCGATCGCTGATCAGCGGCGAGCGCATGGATAAGATTGACTGGGGCCCGAACTGGGAGGAGCTGCTCGGCGGCGAGTTCGAGAAACGCGCCCGCGACCGGAACTTCGAAGCCATGCAGAAAGAGATGTACGGCCAGTTCGAAAATACCTTCATGATGTATCTCCCGCGCTTGTGCGAGCACTGCCTCAACCCGAGCTGCGTGGCCACCTGCCCGAGCGGCGCCATCTACAAGCGTGAGGAAGATGGCATCGTGCTGATCGATCAGGACAAATGCCGCGGCTGGCGGATGTGCATCAGCGGCTGTCCCTACAAAAAAATCTACTTTAACTGGAAGAGCGGCAAGTCGGAAAAATGCATCTTCTGCTATCCGCGCATTGAGTCCGGGCAGCCAACGGTGTGCTCCGAAACCTGCGTCGGGCGCATCCGCTATCTCGGCGTCTTGCTGTATGACGCCGACCGTATCGAAGAAGCTGCCAGCACCGAGCATGAAACCGACCTCTATGAGCGCCAGTGCGAGGTATTCCTTAATCCAAACGATCCGGCGGTCATCGAGGAAGCGTTAAAACAAGGCATCCCCCACAATGTCATTGAGGCGGCGCAGAAATCGCCGGTCTATAAGCTGGCGATGGACTGGAAGCTGGCCCTGCCGCTGCATCCGGAGTATCGCACCCTGCCGATGGTCTGGTATGTGCCGCCCCTGTCGCCGATCCAGTCGGTTGCCGACGCCGGCGGCCTGCCCAACAACGGAGCCATCCTGCCGGCGGTGGAGAGCCTGCGCATTCCGGTCCAGTACCTGGCGAACCTGCTGAGCGCCGGGGATACCGGGCCGGTATTGCGCGCGCTGAAACGGATGATGGCGATGCGCCACTACAAGCGCTCGCAAACCGTTGAGGGCGTGACCGATACCCGGGCAATTGAAGAGGTGGGACTCAGCGTTGAGCAGGTCGAAGAGATGTATCGCTATCTGGCGATCGCCAACTACGAAGACCGCTTCGTGATCCCCACCAGCCATCGCGAACTGGCGGAGGACGCCTTCCCGGAACGCAACGGCTGCGGCTTTACCTTCGGCGACGGCTGCCACGGGTCAGATACGAAATTCAACCTGTTTAACAGCCGGCGGATTGACGCCATCGACGTCAGCGGCGTGCGTAAGCATGGGGAGGGCGAGTGATGCGGATCCTGAAAGTGCTCGGTCTGCTGCTGGAGTATCCCGACGAGGTGCTGTGGGAGAACCGCGACGAAGCCCTGGCGCTGGTCAGCGCCGATATCCCTTCCCTGACGCCCTTTGTCGGGGAGCTGCTGGCGGCGCCGCTGTTGGATCGCCAGGCCGACTGGTGCGAGGTGTTCGAGCGAGGGCGCGCCACCTCGCTGCTGCTGTTTGAACATGTGCATGCTGAGTCCCGCGACCGTGGCCAGGCGATGGTGGACCTGATGAATCAGTATCAGCAGGCAGGTCTGCTGATCGATTGCCGAGAACTGCCCGACTATCTGCCGCTGTATCTGGAGTATCTCAGTATTTTACCCCTCGCCGACGCCCGCGAAGGGCTGCAGAATATCGCGCCGATTCTGGCGCTGATCGGCGGCCGCCTGAAGCAACGAGAGTGTCCGTATTATCAACTGCTTGACGCCCTGCTGGCGCTGGCAAACAGCCCGCTCACCAGTGACAGCGTCACTAAACAGGTAGCAGGAGAAAAGCGCGACGATACCTGTCAGGCGCTGGACGAAGTGTGGGAAGAAGAACAGGTGAAGTTTATTGAAGATAATGCGACCGCTTGCGACAGCTCGCCTATGCAAGCTTATCAACGACGCTTTAGCCAGGATGTGGCGCCGCAGTACGTCGACATCCGCGCCGGAGGCCCGAAATGATCCAGTATCTGAATGTCTTCTTTTACGATATCTACCCTTACCTTTGCGGCACTGTGTTCCTGCTCGGCAGCTGGCTACGCTACGACTACGGGCAGTATACCTGGCGCGCGTCATCCAGCCAGATGCTGGATAAACGCGGTATGGTGCTATGGTCGAACTTGTTTCATATCGGCATTCTCGGCATTTTTTTTGGCCATCTCTTTGGCATGCTGACCCCGCACTGGGTCTACTCGTGGTTCCTGCCAATGTCGCAGAAGCAGCTGATGGCGATGATCCTCGGCGGCGTGTGTGGGGTGCTCACCCTGGTGGGCGGCATCGGCTTGCTGGCTCGCCGCCTGACCAACCCGCGCATTCGCGCCACCTCCACCACGGCAGATATTCTGATCCTGTGCATTTTGCTGATTCAGTGCGCGCTGGGGCTGACGACGATCCCCTTCTCCGCCCAGCATCCGGACGGCAGCGAAATGCTCAAGCTGGTGGACTGGGCGCAGGCGGTGGTCACCTTCCACGGCGGCGCCTCGGCGCATCTGGACGGCGTGGCCTGGATTTACCGCGTCCACCTGGTGCTGGGGATGACCATCTTCCTGATCTTCCCGTTCACCCGTCTGGTTCACGTCTGGAGCGCGCCGGTGGAGTATTTCACCCGCCGCTACCAGGTGGTGCGCTCCCGACGCTGAGCGCTGGCGGCTGTTATCATTCATCCTAACCGGTAGCCCGCACGCGGCCTTCGCGCGAGTCCGGGTAGTTATCGACCCGGCTCCAGCCGTTATGCCGGGTGGCGGCTGTCGCCTTACCCGGCCTACAGGGCCCTCTCACAGAGCTCATCCCCCGTAGACCCGCGCAAGCGCAGCGCCGCCGGGCAAGAAATCAGGCACGGTACCTGTAATTTCGCCGGGTGGCGGTTGTCGCCTTACCCGGCCTACAGGGCCCTCTCACAGGCTCATACCCCGTAGGCCCGCGCAAGCGCAGCGCCGCGGGGCAAGATATCAGGCACGGTACCTGTAATTTCGCCGGGTGGCGGCTGTCGCCTT